>JAESUH010000158.1 GCA_016763155.1 Rhizobiaceae bacterium | reverse complement strand
GATTCTAGAAAAACCGGTTTTCCATTGCTGGCGGGGTTACTCTGGGCAAAGCCCTCATTTTGAATAGCCCAAAATGACATTGCAGCGAGCAATGCCAGTCCCAATATTCCTATGTTGGTTGAAAAACCAAATTTCCCACGTGATTTTTGCATAAAACAGCCCACTACAACTTCTATCAGTTCAACATAGCCTGATCTGTTGAAAACAGAAACAAAGCCACTACCAATTAGCAGGTAGAATTTGGTGAAAAAAAGAAATCCTATTGAAAAGGCACGCGGTTACTAACCGGTGCCTAATCTCGAAACTAGTGTGTGTTGGAAATCTTGGAGCCGCCATCGGGGAATATTTCAGCAGCCATCAAGCCTTTAGGGCCTTTGCCGAAACGAACCATGACATATTGGCCAGGGCGCAACTCTGTTAGTCCAAAGCGGCGCAATGTTTCCATATGGACGAAGATATCTTCGCTGCCACGGGTTACAAATCCATATCCCTTGGTCCGGTTAAACCATTTCACTTCAACCCGCTCTAACTCGCTTTCAGGCTTAACTTCCACATGGGTTTTGGTCTCGCCAAGAGTTGCAGGGTGAACTGCTGTTGATTCATCAATCGAAAGTACACGGAAGGCCTGAAGCCCCCGTTCGCGGGAAACGACCTCGCAAACAATGCGTGAGCCTTCCAAAGCTGTTTGAAAGCCATCCTGACGCAGACACGTAACATGCAAAAGCACGTCCGGCATATCGTCATCAGGTACGACAAATCCAAATCCTTTGGATACGTCAAACCACTTTATCGTTCCGGCAATGACAACCAAATCGGTTGCGTCATTTTCGGAACGAATTTCGCTTTCCTCGTGTACCGGTTGCCCATCCGGACTAAGTTTAGCCCCCATAACGCCCATCCTCGTAATTTGTCGCCTGCATCCGACATGCGCTGGTCTACTGATTCTGTCCTTAAGTTAACATCTCTGAGGGGAAGTGCCGCAATAGAAACTTACAAAAAAAAGCGACTATCCTGCAATTTTGTGTGAAAAGAAGGTGAATTTGAATCATTTGGTTAATGATCGAAGCCGGATTTGGGATCAAATTTTCATTTATTTGGGCAGATTTGTCTCTAGAAGGAAAATACTATGAAATTTTTACACACGATGGTTCGCGTAACGGATTTAGAGAAATCGCTCGATTTTTACGTAAATAAAATGGGTCTGAAGGAGGTCCGGCGAATGGATTCCGAACAAGGGCGCTTCACTTTGGTGTTCTTGGCGAGCAGCGATGATCTTGCAACTTGTGAAGGTGATATGGAATCTACCATGCGCGCTCCCTGCCTTGAACTTACCTATAACTGGGACCCTGAAACTCTTAGCGGTGGTCGTAATTTTGGCCATTTGGCATATGGGGTGGATGATATCTATGAATTTTGCCGGCGCATGATGGATGCGGGCATCACCATTAACCGTCCACCGCGTGATGGTCACATGGCATTTATTCGTTCGCCAGATGGTATCTCTTTCGAAATATTGCAAAAAGGCGACGCCCTGGAAGTTCGCGAACCGTGGGCTTCGATGAAAAACATCGGCGAGTGGTAAGCACGTAACTTAGTTTCTTCCGCTTTGAATATATGGGCAAAGCAGTGTTGGTTGGGGCAATTTTCTCCCATTAAAACTGACATTGTTTTGCCCGATTTCTAAAATAGACACGTTCAGGTTTACGCATGGTACGTTTGGTAGTTTAACCATTGAAGGTAAGATGAGCCGATTTGTAATTGAGCGTTGTTTTGATTACAGAAATGATACGGATAATTTGATTTCATATTTAGTGAACAAATCCGGGGTCGTTAGATAAAATATCGAGTGCCACTGGGCGTGGCATGAATATCAGTAGGGTGCAAAATTGTTAAGCTGAGCAGGCTTGGGATTTATGGGGTTAGGTTGAAGAACGGTTTTAATTCAAAAGGCAGGCTGGCCTGGTCTACATTACAATTAACCAGCCTATTTTTGACTGGTGCAATGCTCAGCGCTTGTGTCGGGTCCGGTGAACCCATGGATATTGTCCCGCAATCATTGGCTAGTGTGGATGGCGCTACCCTCGATGGGATAAGCATCGACGGGACTAACGTTGATGGGGCCAACGTCGATGGCGCCTCCCTCTTGCAGCAAGCAAGCCTTGATGGAGCTGAAAACAACGAGAATGCTCCTCAAGCCATACCGCAAACCACTGCAATACCAATTAAGGCTCCGCGTGGGGGAGCTAATGGTCGCCAAGTTGCAGCCGTTTCGACCTCAGAAAACAAGATAAAAAAAGAAACCAAAAACACTCCCCTATCCAGCCCAACGCCGGTCAAAAAGTTTATCAAGAAACCCGTTGCCGAAACACAATTGGCGCTGCTTCGCGATGGAGTGGGTGAAAAGCAAGCTCGCAAGGCATCATTCTTTCAACGTTTGTTTCAAAAACGTGAAAAACCAAACAACCCTCTCCCAAAATCGAAAAGAAAACTGGGCGCAAGTGCATCAGCATTACCTGGCGTGAAATCAAATGCCAGCATATTTGGTGTAGGTGGCGAAGATCAGGAAATTGAAAGCCAGATACAATTGGCCTCAGTTGGCGGATTAGGCAGAATCTCTCCTAATGGTCTGCGTCTTCAACACTCAAAGGTGGAAGTAGCCTGTTTTAAACCGGAATTATTGCGGCTCTTAAAAAAGGTACACCGCAAATTTGGCAGAGCGCCGATCGTTACTTCTGGCTATCGCAGCCCCAGACGAAACCGAAGAGCGGGAGGCGTTAGCAGGTCACAACACATTTATTGCAAAGCAGCCGACATTCAGGTTGAAAATGTAAGCAAGTGGGCCTTGGCCAAATATCTACGCTCCCTACCGGGACGTGGCGGCGTGGGCACTTATTGCCGTACCAAATCTGTTCATGTGGATGTGGGTTCAAAACGCGACTGGCATTATCCTTGCCGTCGCAAGTCTGTTCGCCGGAAGCGTAAAAGCTAAGGATAATATTCATTATCCGTCGACAAAAATCCATCTACACAAAAAAAATTACATAAAGAGAAAATACCGCTTGTAGCCGAAGGCAATCACATCTATACGATGGCGTATTCGTTAGAGCGCCCTTCGTCTAGCGGTCTAGGACGCTGCCCTTTCACGGCGGAAACACGGGTTCGATTCCCGTAGGGCGTACCATACTCTTACGAAAACAAAGGCTTATTAGCCTTTAACCGTTTCGTTTAGCCACATTGCAATTTACTGCAATAACCGCGCAAAGTTGCGCGGTGGCTGCACGACGGTCTGAATGGAACTTCCACTGAATATCAAAAAACTAGTGCTATCATGCTTAATTGAATTGATTTGCACATCAGATCATCATGGGCATCTTGTTTTACGGCTGCATTCACACAGAATGATTGTTTTCAGCAAAACACCATCCAACGCCAGATTTTGTCAAAAGCATTCAAAGTCTCTAGCGATGTTTTTGCTGGTGTTATATGATGCCTTTGCTACAAGTTGCATCTCACAAGATGGTTGAGAAAGCACCTATGTGCCTATTTCCAAAGCTTTCCAAAACAATGAAATTGGATCAATTAAATATGCGTACCGTTCTCGTCACAGGTTCAGCCGGCTTCATTGGGTTTCATCTCTCCAAATTGTTAATTGCGGAAGGATTTAACGTCATCGGATATGATGGCATGAGCGACTATTATGATGTGCGTCTAAAAGAAAAACGCCATCAAATGTTGCTGCAGAACGAGAATTTCTCCTGCACCATCGGACAATTGGAAGATTTTGAAAAAATTCAATCCCTGTGTGACAATATAAAGCCAGATGTAATTGTTCATCTGGCAGCACAAGCAGGCATCCGCTACTCGTTGGAAAACCCACGTGACTACATAAATTCAAATGTGGTTGGCACATTCAATGTGATGGAGTGTGCGCGTGAGCATAGTGTTGATCACCTCTTAATGGCATCCACTTCTTCCATTTATGGCGCCAACAAAGTCATGCCATATGTTGAAACTCATAAAACTGATACGCCGCTTACGATATATGCCGCGACCAAGAAGGCGAATGAAGCCATGGGGCATTCTTATGCCCACCTATGGAATATACCCACCACGATGTTTCGATTTTTCACGGTCTACGGACCATGGGGACGCCCTGATATGGCGCTTTTCAAGTTCACCAAGGGCATAATCGAAGGCACCCCAATTGATGTTTATAATCATGGGGATATGTATCGTGACTTCACCTATGTTGATGATCTGGTTCGAGGCATCAGACTACTGATGGACACGCCTCCGCAGCGCCCTGAGGACGAAGAAGATATCCCTGAAGGGGATAGCTTGTCTCCCGTTGCCCCGTACCGTGTGGTGAATATTGGCAATTCGGACAAAATACGCCTGACAGAGTTTATTGATGCCATAGAACAAGAAGTTGGTAAGCCAGCCATTCGCAACTCTCTAGAGATGCAAAAAGGGGAAGCACTCGCCACCTGGGCAAATACAGAATTGCTGCAAACTCTTACCGAATATACTCCTCAAACAAACATTCGCGAGGGAGTGAAACGGTATGTTAAGTGGTACAAAGACTATTACGCCGTGTGAGAGCATTGGCTGCAGAGCTATGTCCAAACCAAGTGTATGTGCTGATCTGTTCAGCAGTTATCTGGGTTTATAAGCTCAGGAATTAGAACACTTAGCCCATTAATTATATCAAACCAAACGATGGAACAAAATACCGGGTAAATTTACTGAATTTGCGAACCTATTTTGAACTAGGGGCAATTAGTAACGCATTATTGCAAAACACATCTTTATCGTTTAATCAAACTGAAACTATTCTTAGAACTTCGGCAGAATTTTGATCTGCAGTGCCTAAATTTGGAGACCAAATTGGAACAAGAATCAAACTATACGCGCTCCTCCGATGAAATTGATCTGATTGAGATATTTTCCGTATTATGGGAAGGGAAATTCTGGATATTGCTCGCAACAGTTGGAATGCTGGCGTTGGGTTACGGGTATTTGTCACTTCCAAATCTTAAATTAAAAGCGTTAGTCAAAATCGAACCATTGCTGGCTAGGGACTTAGCACAGTATGATTCAGTCAATAATCAATTGCAGATATTGGGAAAGCGTATCACATTAGACAGTATTACCGATGGCGAAAATGAAGAGCCTAAGAGCAAACGCAAGACCAAAAAGAAAGACAAGAACAATAGTAAAAAGAAGAGCACGGACACGAGCGACGATGAGGGCTACGATGTCGAACCTCACCTGTTCAACGCTCCTAATTTTCTTTCAAAATTCACCGATGAATTGATGTTAAGGCAAACAATGTCACAAGCGATATTGGATACTGGATTTGCGCTGAAAGGTGACGCAGAATCTGACGGTGAATTTCATCAACGTGTAGCCGGAATTGCAAATGAATTCATATTTACAAGCAACGAAAACAATTTGGTCATTGAATTTAAAACGTCTAGACCTGCGAAAGCACGAGAGTTGATGGCGGCTTTGGTTATGGGCACTAATAAAGCAGTCCTGAATTCCATTTCTAAATCCATGACATCATTACAGGAACTCTTTAAAATCAGGCAGGTCTACAATAACGAGGACTTGATGCTCAAACGAAGCAATTCAGTTGAAGATTATGAACGCGAAACAGAAATGCGCCTTGCTTATTTAAACGAGCAACTGCAATTGGCGCGGGTCGTGGGTATTGAAAAAAACACATTAGAGGCGCAAAATCTCGGGCCGCAATTTTCTGTGGTATCTTCACCTGCGGAGCCCATCGAAGAATTATTATATTTAAGAGGCTATTTGGCTATTGAGAAAGAAATAGCGCTGATAAATAGTCGTGATAACAAAGAAAATTTCATTGAAGATATTACCGAGATTGATCAGAAAATCAGATCGTTGACGCAAGATAAAACAGTTGAAAGGTTTATCAAGGCGCAAATAGCGGCAAAACTCACACTTGGAGAATTCCGAGCAGTTTTCGTCGATGTAGACGCAATTTCTTTCAAGCCAAGAATTCCAAATATCATTTTTCTCGTAATTTGCGGCTTTCTTGGGATGGTTGGTGGTTCGATTGTCTATGTTCTCTGGCGTGGAGTGCGGAAATACCGTCTCAAAGCCTCTGAGGCTGCCTAGTCTAACTATGTACCAGCCTTCGTTACCTGCACGCTTAGGGTAGCGAAACTTCGATCTTTGAAACGCCTGGGTGGACCAAGAACATAAGACTGGTCTCGCCCAGTTCTTTTGCCACGGGCAATCGTTTATCTGTAGAAAAGGCAGAGGTTTTAAAAGCCTTTTCCAGGTACATTTCCGAACACCCGCCCTGAAAACACGCTAGGCCTTGTGAGATAAAATGCTCCACAACGTCGTCACGGGTCATGCCCGTGGGCAAACGCTCAGGACGTACAAACGCATAGAACTTATAATACGCATGCTTGAAACCGGTTGGTTGATCATATGTGCCATCTTTGGCCACAGTTAATCGCAGTGGCCCGTTGCTACCAGCAAGTGGCGCCAAAACATCAATCAAATCTTGAGCGTTGCGTGTTCTTTGTTCATGCCAATCTGGCATACGAGTGAGCTGGATACGTCCGATGGCGGACTGCATTTCCGTTAGACGCCAATTTGTGCCGAAACTCTCGTGAAGCCAGCGAAACCCCGGGGCATGTTTTTTATTATAGACAGTATCCCAATTCTTGCCATGATCCTTAAATGCCCACATGCGTTTCCAAACATCTTGATCATTGCAGGTAACCATCCCCCCTTCACCACCAGTGGTCATGATTTTATCTTGGCAAAAAGACCAGCCGCCCACATCTCCAAGGCCTCCCACGGGGCGTCCTTTATAGGTAGCACCATGTGCCTGAGCGCAATCTTCAATTAGCTTGATATCCCGCCCGCCAATCAAATCGCGAAATCCATCCATGTCGCAAGGCCAACCAGCCAAGTGTACGCACATGATTGCTTTGGTGTTCCCGGTAATTACCGGTGCGACAGTCATTGGTGTGATATTCTGGCTATCCGGGTCCACATCAGCAAAGACTGGTCGCGCGCCAGCATTTACAATGCTTGAAGCTGAAGCAAGGAAACTGCGTGGCGTGACAATTACTTCATCTGTTTCATTGCCACCATTTCGTGAACCGACTTTCAAACCATGAAGCGCCAAATCCAATGCAAGCGTGCCGTTGGCAACTGCAATGGCATGGTCTGTGCCAGCAAAGATGGCGAACTCTTTTTCGAATTCTCGACCTTCGGGACCAGTCCAGTAATTTACCTTGTTAGAGCGCAATACACGCGCAACGGCATCTATTTCTTCTTCAGTGAAATTTGGCCAAGGGGCAGTTTTTCCGTCTAACATATTATATCCTCAAATTTGTTGGGCCGGGACACCGCCCACCCTTTCGCCGTCTTTAATATCTGTCACAACCGCGGCACCTGCCGCCACCATGACATCTGAACCTATGGTCACGCCTTCTTTAACGACAGCACCAATTCCAATCCAGCTGCGGGAGCCAATTGTTACGTTTCCAGCAAGTCTTGCACCAGGGGATATATGGACAAAATCTCCAAGAACACAATCGTGATCAACACTACAAGCGGTATTCAAGATGCACCCAAGTCCCAGCGTTGCGTCTGCATTAATTATCGCGCCTGCTACGACGAGCGTACCTGCTCCCAGACGTGCCGAGGGAGACAAAACCGTCGAGGGGTGGATCAATATTGGGCATTGTTCCAATTCATATTCATTGAATATTTTTTCTCGAACAGCATTATTCCCGATAGAGCAAAACAATGCTTCAGATCCATCTGCAATATTTGGTAACTGAGGGCCCCCAATTATCTGCCATCGGCCATTTGATTTGAGTTCTGGCCAGTTCTGGTCGTGAAAAACCACATCCTCATAGCCACAGGCTTCAGCGGTTTCCGCAACCACTTTGCCGTGCCCCCCTGCTCCGATTAATACTATTCTGCTCATGGACTTCCCTGAAATTTTGGCATCGTGGCCTCACCCTCAGCAGCAATGCCATCGCGTATTAATACCTTTTTGATGGTCATAAAAATGATTTTAATATCCAGCCACAAAGATTGATTGTCGACATACCAAATATCCAGAGCGAATTTCTCTTCCCAGGTTAAGGCGTTGCGACCATTAATTTGAGCCCATCCGGTGATCCCTGGGCGAACGTCATGGCGACGCGCTTGTTCAGTTGAATATAATGGCAAATATTCCATCAACAATGGTCGTGGCCCAACGAGGCTCATTTCCCCTTTTAGCACACTCCAGAATTCAGGTAATTCATCAGCTGAGCTAGAACGCAGCTTGGCACCCAAGGGAGAAATTCGTTCAGCGTCCGACAATTGATTTCCATCTTTATCGACTGCGTCTTTCATTGAGCGAAATTTTATCAACTCAAATGGTTTGCCATCTTTGCCTGGTCGAGCTTGTCGAAAAAAGGCTGGGCTTCCCATATTACGACGGATCAGGAAATACAAAACAACCATGATAGGGCTGAATAAGATCAACCCCACAATGCTTCCAATCACATCGAATAATCGCTTCACCGGGAGTTTCCTTTTGTTACCCATTCCACCCATTTATCAGATAGGTCGACTCGATTAAAACTCTTCACGGCGAGCGCCGTTGCGTTTTTACCTTTTTGTTCCAAGACTGAGCGATCTTTCGCTGCTTCTTCCAAAGCATCAGCAAATGCCTCAGGGTCATCGGGCGGAACTGCCCAACCACAATCATTTTCAACAATCATCTCAGTTAGCCATCCCGGATAGTTGTTTAACACGGGTAATCCTGCGGAGATATAATCAAAAAACTTATTAGGGGATGTTCCAAAGTAGAATGCAGGAATATTTGCCAAACACTGCATGCCAATATCTGCAGAGACCATTAAGCCCGCAATCTTTTCTTTTGGTTCTGGTGCATTGAAAATCACGTTATCCAAATTTTCTGCTTTTGCCCGCTTCTGTAGTTCTGGTTTTAGTTTACCGTCACCAACCAATACAATCTTAATGTCGTTTCGTCCGCGCTGCTTCAAAACGACCGCAGCATCCAACACGGAGGACAGACCGTTAGCCTGACCGTGTGTGCCGGTGAAGATCGCCATCAAATCGCTATCTGCCACACCATCTGGACGCCAGCCAATCAATGCCGGATTGGTAAATAACTCAATGTCGCAACCATTTGGTACCAACGATATTTTCTCTGGCGCTATGCCACGTTTTTCTATGCCTTTGGCAATTCCTGGCGACAAAGCAACACAACGATGCGCCGAATGGTATGATGTCCATTCAAGCACACTCATTGCCCACAGGATAACTGGATTGGTAATTACGCCCATTTCACGCGGCAATTCCGGCCACAGATCGCGTACTTCAAAAACAAAGGGTTTACGGCGTAACCAGCGCGCAAAAATTCCAGGAATACCCGCTGTGAGTGGCGTGGTGGTTGCAAACGCCACGTCATATTTCAAGCGCATTGCCAGACCGATGCTTGCTATCGCAAATTTGGCAAATGTCCCAGCCCGGCTTACCAGCCCATCGGCATTGGAATAACTCAGTTCAAATTCTATTACGTGAATACCATCCACATCTCCTTCACGGCGTCCCCGGACAAAGGCTTGTGCTAATCCAGTTTTCCCCACGCGAAAACTGCCGCAAACCATCGTAACTTTGTGTCCGTGGTGCACAAGACGCCTGGCCATTTCATACGACCTTGTGCCGGTGGCTCCTTTGGGAGTGGAAAAATGCTGATGGAAATAAAGTACATGCATATTAAAAATGGATCTCTGTGGTTATGGTCGCAGCCTGATCAATCTCAATCTCTAGCACTGGCAAAGAGGTTTTCTTCAAATAGTAGAGCGATTCCTCGCCCTGAGTAAGGGTGATTTTGCATTTGGGAACCGAGGATTGGACCGTTATCGTAAGCTTCCCATTGCTGAGAGTATTGCCATCTAATTTCCAGTTCCCTGGAGCCAATCTCCAACGCAGGATGGCATTCTTTTTGAACCCTGCCACTTCATCGATGCAAACCAGTCTATTTGTTTCAAGATCAAGATGCCGTTTATGGCTGGCATTCTGCCAATCCTGGTAGGCTGCACCGGCCGACACGGCATCAGCAGTTTCTGTAACCTTCTCCACATGCTCGGCTTTCAGCCAGTCTCCGAAGAGGAACCTTCCCAAGCGAGGCATTTGATCGCGACCATCAAATTCCACGGTATTATGGGAGCATGTGCCATTAAAGTAAGCCGTATCCTCGGGCGAAACATTGTAGCTGAACGTCCCGGCATCTCTGAGAATATTTTCTCCATCAATCCAGACGTCGCAATGCAAAGCATCCGCCTGAGACGGACGAAACCTAAATCTGGGATAACGAAAATATGCGACGGCGTTTCCGCGCCGCAAAATATGCATGCCGCCTGAATCTTGGGTAACACTTTGAGGTGACTGTAGCGGAACGCTGGAAGGTTCAACATCCAGCCAGATCAATGGTTGATCCCATAGCCCCTTCTCGGCATAAGCGCACTGCGCCAAAAATAGCGTTGCAGCCAACTGTACGCTCGGTCGAAAATCAAGGTAATCGGTATCTGTCAGAGCGATTATCCGCGCACCATCATTTGCTCCAAAAACTGGAGCGCGACCAGTTTTGGCATCGCACATTTGATGAAGCCATCTGGTCGCTGCGACCAGTTTTTCGAGACATTTATCTGAAAATTCTGTTAGCCCCCGACGCCTTCTCCATGTTTCACAGAGCGAATAGGTATCCAGCATCATGCGATGATAATTTACTGAATACTGGCTAAACATCCCGTCATTTTCGATCAGGGCATCAGCCCTATTTTCAAGCAAATCTCTTCCGGATGATTGCCACTTTGCCCCATCCTTATCGCCTAAAGATGCAAGCCAACTGCCACCAATAAAAAGTGCCGCAGCTTCGGACGTACCATGATTATTAGCTTGGCCGATTGCGTAGCCCATTGTTGGAGCAATTCGGGCAAGATGTAAGCGGATAAGAGCAACCAAACCCGGTGCGGGGTCGTCAAGTTGGCCTAATATTTGAGTAGCCAGGATCAAATGCAGTACTCTGATTGATGCTTCTTGACCGCACTTCCAGTTAATTCCCAAATAGGGTCGGTTATGGCGTGCCCAATCCTGCAACCAGTCATTCATCCGCGTTAATTCAGCGGCATCGCCTTTGGCCGCCCGTTGCGCCATTGCAAGCAACCAATCAAAGCGGGATGCTTCCCACACAGTTTTGATGTCACCTACCGCTTCATCGAAATCAGGTATCAGCCACCAGGGCTTATCTGAGTTCCCGCGCGAATCCGGTTTAAAAGGGTTTGCATGCCAATCTGGAATCTCGCTTGAACGTTCCAGAGGTTGACCAAAATAGACCATGTCGCGTCCCTGCCACGTTGAGCGGGGAATTGCAGAAACAGGTACCAGTCTCACCTGTTGAAGAAAAAATTCTCCAACTGGGACACTAGCTTTTAGTTTAACTACCGGGTGTAACTTGGTTTTCAGGCCTAATCGATACACCCCCACCCTCAGCAAATTTGGTAAGCCAAGCGCGTAAAGCGTGCGTATCTTCAATAGGCTGTTCAATTTTGTTTACGCAATTGTTCGGCAACATCAATGGTCACACGTGCCACCTCAAACAGCTCTTCAACTGGAATTGGTGACTGGCCACCTGTTTTGATTGCATCCAAAAATGCTTTGGAGCAATTTGTTTGCCCTTTGTCCTGACGCATCAAGTTCTGCTTTTTGAAGCCCTTCCAGCCAAACCCTTTAAGTTTGAGAAAGTTATCAAGCTGCAAGGTGCCTCCTGCGGCAAAAACTTCAATTCGCTCTTTCGGGAACGCTGCACCACCATTTGCAAGATAATGAATTGTTCCAAAGGAGCCATCGGCAAACCCGAGGATTATTGCAGCTTTATCTTCACTCACTTCAACTGCATCACTATCCCCCATACATCTTGCTTGTACGGATGTAATTTCAGAACCGGCCAAAAACCGCATCAAATCGATGTAGTGGCAGGCTTCTCCAATTATTCTTCCGCCACCAACTTCAAGGTCCTGCGTCCAGTGTTTTGCAGGTATTGCACCTGCGTTCATGACCATTACAAATGCTTTGGGCTCCAGCACAGAATCCAGAAGCTTTTTCATGGTTTGTATTTGAGGTGCAAACCGCCGATTAAACCCAACCATCAAATGTTGCTTTGATTCAGCATATGCCTTTTCGACATCAGCCAACTCTTCATGAGTCATGGCCAGAGGCTTTTCGACGAACACATTTTTCCCTGCGCGCAATGCGCTTGCGGTGAGTTGGGCGTGGTTATTGTGGCGGGTAACAATGGCGACTGTGTTGATCTCGGAGCTGGAGATTATCTCTGCTGAATCGGAAGTCGCATTCGCAAAACCAGCACGTGTACCGTGCACAACGCTGTTTGTTCCGCCAGAAGAGGCAATCGTATGCAGCTGACAACCAGCTTTTTTAAATGCAGGAATGAGCATTCGGGACGCGTAATTTCCAGCACCAATAAACCCGACAACAGGCGAACCTGGCGCAACATCTGCTTTGCTGTCCAGCTTCACACTTTTTATGTGGCGATCTTCAACTGAATGTTTGTATTCAAGCAAAATGCCTAGCGCGGTCTTGTCAGATGTTAGCAATTCATAAGCATCCGGGGCTTTTTCAAATGCATATCTATGGGTGATCAACGAGGCTACATCTAATTTTCCAGCGGCCATCATATCGAGCACTGCCTCAAAATTTCGCTGCTCGGTCCATCGAACAAAACCTATCGGGTAGTCTTGTCCATCATCTTCATAAGACTTGTCATAACGCCCGGGGCCATAAGAGCAAGACACCTGGAACGTCAGTTCCTTTTCATAAAAATCAGCGCGATTTAATTCAAGGCCGACGACGCCAACCAGAATAATTCTCCCACGTTGGCGAGACATTTTTGCCGCTTGCGTCACAGGGTCGGATGACTTGGTCGATGCGGTGATGATAACCCCGTCAACACCTGCGCCACGGCTGAAGGCCATGCCTGCTGAAACAGGATCTTCGCCGGCACCCGGATTACAGGTCTCGGCTCCAAATTTTCGGGCAAGTTCCAATTTGTCCGCATCAAAATCAATTGCCAATACCCGGCAACCTTGAGCCAGTAATAGTTGCACCGTCAAAAGACCAATGAGGCCAACTCCGGTCACAACGATTGCTTCTCCCAATGTGGGTTGCATCAGCCTGATGCCCTGAAGCCCAATAGAGGCTGCCACGGCGAAGGAAGCCTCTTCATCGCTCACATTATCTGGAATGCGGGCGCAGAGGTTTTTTGCGACCCGCACAACATCTGCATGCGGACCGTTGGACAAAACACGATCGCCAGCGTGAAACCCGTCGACACCAGCTCCAACTTCGCGCACCTGACCAACATTGCAGTAGCCCAATGGGATGGGCTGACCGAGCTTTGAGCGGACAGCGTCAACTGTTGTCATCAAACCGTCTGTTTTTACCTTGCCCAATACGTCTTTAACTCTATCTGGTTGTTGCATCGCCTTTTGCAAAAGGTTTGCTTTACCAAAATCGACCAACATTCGCTCTGTGCCAGTTGAGATTAACGTGATGGTCGTATCAATTAGAAGATTGCCGGCTGTAACCTTGGGAGCAGGTGCCGTGACCAGTTTGGATTTTCCACTGGAAAGATCCTGTAAGACTTGTTTCATTATGTAATGGGCCTTTTTAAATCGACTAAGGGCGAGCGTAAGTGATCAGAACAGCTCGATAGGTTCCTTTGAATACAAACATACTCCCTGCCGCAGCCCCGACGGTGCCGACGGTATCAATTAAATCCGACATATCCTCGACGCTTCCTGCGCCACCAAGAAATGTGAGGGGAGTATTTACTTTATCGCGAACAGATTTTGCCAATTCAAGATCGTATCCGTTCATCATTCCATCGCGATCGATAGAATTAATTACAATTTCACCGGCACCGAGCTCTACCGCTTGCGCCACAAAATCCAATAATTTAGCTTTGTGTTTCTGTTTGCCATTGTGGGAATAAATTGAATAGCCGCCAAATAGGCCGCCTTTTTTCACATCAACGGTGACTACAACACTTTGACGGCCAACGGCATCAGCCATCTCGCGAATTAGTTCTGGACGCTCAAGTGCAGCGGCGCTTATGGAGACCTTCTCATATCCCATAGCGATGATTTCTGCGGCTACTTTTGCAGAAGTGATGCCGCCGCCATAGCACAATGGCATTCTGCTCTCGACTGCAATACTTTTTAGGTGAGCGTAGTCGGGTGTCTCACCTTTAACGGTGGCATCGATATCAAATATCGCCAGCTCGTCGACTTCTTTCTCGTTAAAAATTTTCACCGCATTGATGGGGTCACCGACATATCTATCGTCCCCAAACTGCCGCGTTTTGACAAGACCTTTGTCCCGCATCAGCAGGCTTGGGATAATCCGAGATCGCAACATTACACAATCTCCGCAAAATTCTGCAGCAGGCGCGTGCCATTTGAATGGCTTTTTTCAGGATGAAATTGCATGCCAAACACGTTATCTCGCTCAACAGCGCACGGCAAATCTGATCCGTAAGTTACGTGAGCAGAAACATGCTCGGGATTTGTTGCGTCAAAATAGTAGCTGTGCAGGAAGTAAAAACCCATCTCAGCATCTATTCCAGAAAACAGGGATCCATTGTTAGTTAATTTGATATCATTCCAGCCCATATGGGGCAGATGCGGACGACGGTTTAGTTTGCTGGCATCAATGAGACGTACCCGACCTTTGATGAAGCCCAATCCGGGGTGATCACCTTCATCGCTGCCTTCTGCTAAAAGTTGCATGCCAACACAAATGCCGAGTATTTTTTTGTTATTTTCCAGAATCTGTTCATTCAACGTCTCAACGATCCCAGATTTTGTCAAATTCTCCATCGTTGGGTCAAAAGCTCCAACCCCTGGCAAAATATAACGATCAGCCTTTTCCAGTTCGGAGCGGTCCCCAGACAGAAAATGTGCGATTTTTCTTTGTTTTAGAATATTCATAATGGCACCGACATTGCCGGACCCATATTCAATTATACCGATCATGAGAATCTCACTATCGTTTGGTGTTCCGCTCAATGCCAAGCATGCCCAATACCTTGGCTCCAATGTTAAACATTGTTTCCTGATTTTTGTAATCGCGATAGGTTTTAAGAGGCATCTCGTGATAACCGCGAAGTTCTTCTACGGAAATTCCAAGCTTGGTCGCGATATACTCAAATTCTTCATCAATTGTCTCAGGATTATAAGCCGGAGCCTTCAACTTCTCAATGGCCTCGTCCCGGGTCATTTGATTGGTCAAAATCAGTGAGGAATATTGCACGCGTCGAGTGTCGTACCCAAATCTGGTAGGCAACCAATAGGCTTCATAGAACCGGGTAAAGCGGCTCTCAAAGTGTTTTTGAGGATAGGGTGTCCAACCGTATTTACTCGTAAGCGTATCGATTGCGATTTTTTTTGTATAAGGCAGGCTATCCAGAGGCTTTACAACTTTCACCCCTTTCAAATATCGCAAATAGACTTTGTGAAACAGAATTGAACTGAACGGATAAGTTTTAAGTTCACGCGTTCCAAACTGGTGCTGAATGTCTTTCAACTGAGCCATGTCCGTGCCGTAATAAAGCCATTCAAGCGGATTGCGCACGCACTCTGTAGCGTAGTTTCCACCATTGAGAATGTACTTTATTCCGTGTTTGTGAGCGAAATGGTAAAGCGTTGCGATAAACGCATGGTCTTGAGGAATATCAAGATGCGGCACTCCAGATTTGAAGAATGAAAGTTGGAAATCACGCATTTCCTGCCAATTGATAACTTCAGTGTAAAGATCCAGCCCAAGCTTATCGATCATTACTTGAATATTATTGACGGCAAGATCGGTGTTCCAGCCACCATCCACGTGAAAAACCAGCGGGCGAAGCCCAAATTCTACCACTACCAAATGAAGCAAATAGGAACTATCTAGCCCGCCGGACATGCCCAAGATACAATCGAACTCTTTGCCTTCACCGTTCGACTTGATATCCGCCACCATTTTGGCGACTTGTGCTTTTCCTATCTCATCGGGATGCCAATTTGGCTCGACATTCGTCCAAAAACCATTGCAGTGATCGCACACCCCTTTTTCGTCAAAGGTTATCTCGCTATCACTGGTGTCCATTACGCAGTTGCTGCAGATTTTGTACTCGGTCATTAAATATTCACTCCAAAACACCCGGCAATTGAATCGGCAAACCAACCATCGACATCGGGTAGATTTTCACGAACAAAAACACTTTGATTTTGCCATACCTTTCTCAAATTTTGGGCAAAAATACAATCATTATTATTAGAGTTGTACTATCCGGAACAGGCGGGCTTTAGAAAGTCATCAAATACTTTAGTCAACGCCGACAAGCTTTGTTTCCTTCCACCAAATTTCGACACTTTTTTTGGCCATGGCATGGAACTTAGGGTCGCAATATTTGCCTGATATCTATCCAGCATTTGCTGGCATACGGGCAAATTTTTGGCTTCAGAAGCAATTCGATGTAAAGTAACAAATTCTGCCAACTCGAAAAGAAGCCGAGTGCGTTGAACCTCCGTAGCAACCGTTGCCAGTCGAGAGGTGTTTTTTGGTGGCTTGCTCTCCGTGGTTCGCAGTTGAAGAGCTGTGATCTTTTCTTCCAGACTACGCAACCGCGAAAGCGTTTCATTAAGGCCCTGCCCATGAAAATTTGCCCCACCCCAAGACCCAAGGCGCATTGGTGTCAAGAAAATATCATGCCCGTTTTGCAAGGCCTCTGATAGCTTTAAAATTTGTGACATATCTAATGGTGGAGATGCCCAAAACCGATCAGCCATCTGAATCAACCAGAGAGACGTTTCAGGTCCAAATATTTCAAATATATTTTTAATGGCGCTTTCATAGTCCTCAATTATCCACTTGAGGTTAGAATCCCCAAGCACATAAGCAGAAAAACGTTCAAGCGCAATTTTTGGGTTTTCTGAATTGAATAGAAAACGGCTCAAGGCAAAATCGAGAGTTGATTGAAAAATTGAAGGGTCGCTGCTCGGGTGCATATAGGCGTATAGGCTCATTCCCCGTTCTGACAGAGAATTAATATCCCCCTTGAGAAGGTTAATATTGGGGGAAACCATCGATCTATAAATTGAATAATTAAAATAGTCGACAATTCCAAATTTTGTTAATTTATGACGATCAATCGTATTATCAAGCATGGTAAGCAATCGTTGGTTTACACCAAATCGGATATCCTCGAGTTGCCCTTGGTAACTGCGTACGTTGTTATAAAACACATGTACATAGCTTGAATTGTTAGAACTTTTAGAAAATTTTTGCTTTGTTTTGCTAAGATCATAGCTGCCATAATATCCGATACCTGCGATCTCGACACTTCTTCCCATTTTCTGCATTTCAGGTGACTCGGCCAGAATCTGGACAAGTCGATTGTAGAAAACGATCAAATCATCGGTAGCATTTTCCGACCCTGGGGCAAGTTCACAATGTTTTCCCATGCGTAGTGATGGACTGTCTGACGGCCAGATATTTAGCATATCGACCCTTTTATAAACTCCTTTGGTCAATGCACGTATTAGAGAAGTCCCAATAAATTCTGTATATTCAAGGTTGCCAAAGCATGGGTTTGTGTAACTTTCAGAATTGTTGGGAATAGGATTTTCGGGGCTGCTGATACCCAAAACATTTGTAACTCCAAACCAATCAGGATGTGCCTCAATTAATGTCTTGCCATTCTCGACCAGATCGCTAGGCGCCAGAGTCGAAAGCACATTATGGCCTCCAGACCAGCTTTTTACTCCAAATATATCGAACCATTCTTTATGGCCTTTAAATTCGCCGCCAACCAGATTGAATCTGTTTCGCCCTGCCCATAACAAAAATGAGGAGTCCAGATCTTTTCCAAATGCCCAAAGCCCTCGACTAGCTACTTTTGGTGAGACAATGCGATTGAAATCTGCATCAAAATACTGTGCCGAGGACGGAGCAATTACGGTTTCTCCAGAAGATACAAACAACACACCCAAATCCAACAAGACTTCGTAGAAGCCGTAAAGGTAACCCAATGAATCCGTTGCTTCTATCTGATAGTCCTTTAGCTGTTTAATAACTCGGAACGCATCTTTCCCAAAACTTCTACGGTCTTTAGGCTGCGGAGACACAAGCCTTATCTCGATTTTACAATCAGATTTTAAAGAGCCCCGAAATATTTTTTGCGCTTCCTGCATCATAAATTCTAATCTACGTGCGCCAAGCGCATCACGAGAAATAGAAGAATCCCCTGCGACAATTGAGATGGAATTACGATCAGGCATGCAGAATTCTGCGCGCGCTGATGCTGTGAACCAAATGATGGCTAAAATACAAAGTAAAAGTGTTTTGCGAATATCAAAAATTCCCTGTTTCCTCATGACAATATCCTTTTTGCCAATTTTGAATAGTCCAGAAATTCCAACGCTAACTGGTATGAAGCATCCTGCATTCGTTTTAATTCAGATTTGCGTTTTGATACATCAGCCAATATCCAAGCGAGCGAGTAATTTTCATTAATCAACCAACCATTGTCACGGATATATGGGGCGTGGCTTTTAACATCATCAATGATTACGGCACAATGGGCGCAAAGGCTGCTTTGCATGGTAACCGACTGTGTTCCTGGTTGCAGATATATATCAGCGGCTATAAGAATTTCTGCCAATTCACTTGCACTTTTCCAACCTAAAAATGTCACGCGTGGGTCGGTGTCTATCAGTTGTTGAGCCTCTTCGCGAATGTCATCGAACAAAATTCCTACGATGAAAAGCCTGAAGTTTGGCTCAGGCGTTGCAGCAAATGCCTTTAAACTATCGATCAACTTTTTGCGTATGGTTTGCTTACCAGACTGGACAAACATGGTTTGGTCGTCTTTGACTCCCAAAGACTCACGGGTAGTTTTTCGGAGTTTCGCATATTCTTGATCAGGTACCGGGTGCCCCCCCAAAGGAAAAAACTCTAACTTATCACGGTCTATAGAATAGACCTCCTCAACAAAATCCATTGTCTCAGTCGAAATGCAAAGCAGTTTTTCAATCTGCGGTAGGGCACGTCTGAGAATGGGGCCATAATAGCGCTTGTGCAGGATTTCACGCGATACAAATGATTGGGCACTGTTGTTCCAGTCTTCGTGACTATCTGCATAAAACAGAACTTTCGGATGGGTCCGTTTGTATTTTGCAACCGTCAACAATTCCCAGCTGCATAAGCTGTGAAACAAAATCACATCTGGATCAAACTCTTCGAGCAATTGAAAAATTTCAGAATGAACTCTCATTTTTCGAACAATTTTGCTGGGAATGCACTTTAAATATGATATCCGGGTTACTCGTGCACCCTCAGACCCCAAATAGTTCCTAGCTTCAGTATATGTTAGTTTGCCATTTGGGCCAATCGTTTCCGTCGAAGCAATCACCTTTACATCATGACCAGCGCGAACATGCTCCCGGATCAACTCATTTTCCTGGTATGAGTAACCATCTACATAAAAATTGGAGACACAAAGATGTACAATCTTCATATTTCTATCCCGATTCATCTAGCATTGTTCTACAAACGCAAATCAGTAATTTTGGTTTTACCGCAATCTAGCAAGAACGAACATGCTTTGGCTCTGAGTTTTTTTCGGCAAAAAATAGTATTTTAGGAAAGATGATTTGTTAGGGAGTATCAATTTAACTATTTCCTTAGCAACCTGATCTAAGGTGAAAGCAATACTTGGAATCTTAACAACGCTTTCAATATCAAATCCAACGCGATCAAGCATGCTTATAAGCGCAGATTCTGTTGCAAAGGACAAATGATCCGGCAACCCTGCCGGTTTGATTAAACTTTCCCGCGTGACGCTAGTAATGTCGCCAGTTTGAATCAACAAAAACCCTCCCGGAGAAACAACATTTCTAAGGCTTTTTATAAACTCAAACGGATTGGGTAGATGCGAATAGACATTCAATAAAGAAACAACATCATATTTTGTATCATGCTCATCGAGATCATAGTATGAAACATTCATCCCCATCTTCTGGGCTGCTTGTTGTTTTATTACATTTGGCTCGGACCCAAACAATTCGACACTATTGCGGGAATAGTTTTGAAGAGTTTCAAGAAATTCACCGTATCCGCAGCCAACATCCAACCACGTATTTACATCCGAAAATCCATCGGGAAATAATTTTGGAAGTACTTTTCGATACAGCCGATCAGCACTCTTTCGGTATCTGACATTTACATCGAGTTGCTTTTCACCGTCATGAATACCGGTAGTGGTAGCAACTTCGATTTCCCCGCCGGTCGGAGGATTGTTGATGTAAAGAATGCCACAACCATCACATTTCACTAGGTTGAATCCGTTTTCTTCAAGAAAAAGTTGAGATTCACCGGAATTGCAATTGTAACATATTTGCTCATTATTACTCATTGAGAAACCCAAAATAAAAACGCTAACTTGTTAGTCTGCATCATTGTCAAACGCCTGCATTGCCAAATCATTGGCACGCAAATGAATGAAAAACCGAAGAATATATCCTGCCAATAAAGCCACACTAGTCACCGCTACAGCAACCCAAGCTTCCTGCCCAGAAACAGCAATTAGTATAAAACCGCCTACGGCGACAGTAAAGGTAAAAGCATCACAAAGCAATTGCCAATGAGCTTTACCATACACAATAAGGTGGGTTGTAGAACCAAAGATAATTATCCCAATCAAATAAGGAGTAACAGCCATCAATAACAGCCCCGCGCCACTCCAGTTTTCATTCCCGAACAAGAAAGGAATATACAGCGGACCGCAAAGAAATACACCAGCAAAGGGCACCGAGACGATGCTCAGCCTCTTGATCGAACCTAGATAGAATTCCCTAAGGGACTTAGGGTCTGTTTTTGCTAAAAGCGCGGCGTCTGTCCAGAAGCTCTGAACAATAGCCGTCGTAAAGAGGCTAATTGGAGCAGTAGCCACGCGAAAAACTAGCCCATACCACCCAACAGTTTGAGAGTTGTAATATAGAATTAACAGCATTGTCAGGCTCATATTCATTGAGATATTTATGACACTCAATGCCGTAGATGCCATCATTTGTCGGCCATAGATTCTAAGTAAACGAACAGCTCTTTTCGGCCTAAAAACCATGGCGCTGCCAGCATCTTTGTTTCGTCCCGACAAAAGAACGATCACAGCAGCAATAAAGCCAGCAACATAGGCAGAAACCAACCCCATTCCAGCCAATGCTGTCAGGCCTAATACTAGGCTCAGCAACATTGTTGCTATGGATTGAGCGAGTTTTGAATAACCTACTCGAGTAAGATCCCCCCCAAATACATACCAAGACTGCCATAATAACTGGAACGCTCCAGCAAGTACGCCCACTGGCAGAAACCATAAAATGGGGCTAATTTCCGGCAAATCAAATATGGTCTCAATTTGTGTGTGAAACGCGATCAGCGCCCCGACAACAAAGCATAGAACGCCTGCGGTAATTCCCACTCCCAAACCCAACAGTCTGCGCACCTGAATGCGAGATTTTGCGTTTGGTATTATCCATTCAATTCGTCCTGTGACGAAACTAAGAACGACACTCTGCATCAGTGTATAGGTCGTAAGAATACCAAAATCTTCCGGTAGATAAAGCCGAGATAAAAGCGGTAAGGACACGATAGAAACCACCTGGGCGATCGCGTTTGCCGACGCAATTTTCATGAAATTACGTCGAAATCGATCGGACCCACCAATAGCGAGTGAAAATAGTGACCGCATTCTATATCACCTCATGCACTTGGATTTTTACTGCGCTGGTTAGTTTGCTTCCAAAGAAATAGTATGATGCACAAGGAGAAAAACCCGTATGTCAGAAGCGCAGCGGGAAGGTCAGTTGAGGTGAAAAATATTGCAAAGAAGTAAAATGCAAGACCAACTATCGCTACCTTGTTTCCAACCAATTTGCCTAAAATATTTGCAAATTTGGTCACTACTCCAGACATGATCGCGTAGATAAACATGCCTACCACACCGGCATTTCCGTAACCGGATCCAAGCCAACCTGTATTAGCGTTATTAAATTTCTGTGCGGTGTTTGAAAAATCGATGCCGCTAAAATAGTCACCAATCACCTGCGGAGTTGGCCGCCCGTAAACCGACTCGACAATTCCCAAACCAAATTTTGAATCAGACCAATAAGCATAAGAATGATTACTAAAAAAATCCCAAAAGAAAAAATTGATATATGCTGGTACAAACAAATATCGTCTCACAAACAGTGTGGGTACCAGCCACCGTTCAGGAAAAAATAGATAGAGAACTGTGAGACCAACAGCAACACTTCCAAGTCCAAGCGTCAGATAGAATTTCGGCGATCTGGTGCTTAAAATTATGTGCATTGCCAAAGCAAACACGCCTATAAATAGATAAGCTTTATTTGATGTCAGTGCGAAAATTGCGACGTTGATAGCAAAAAGAGACACAATATAAATAATTTTTCGCCGGGAAAATGCAATTGCAAAACCCAGTGAAATTAAAATGCCAACATAGTTCAATAATACATAATTTAACAGAGAGCCACGACTTTCACTCGCCCCTCTTCGAAACTCATAAGAATCTGAAAAACTAAAATTCAAATGGTCCAAACCTCCTTTCGCGATTGCCCAAAGGAGTATTCCGACACCCATTAATACGCTCAGTCTCAAATACTGTTTCTCACCAATTAGGCCTACTCTCATTCGCCCAAACAGACGTTTAAAACTAATGCACGAGACAAAATAAGACATTGTAAAGGCGACCATCACATACAAGATAAAAGACAAACCAACGCCTCTATTGCCGGAAATGATGCACATTGGAATTATCGGCGTTAAAAAAAACAGAAGATGCATAAAATCGCTTGGACGATTTCCCATTCTGGACACTAAAAAAACACCGTAGGCCAGAAGAACCGATACAAAAAAACCAGTAGATGGAGTGATTTGTCCATGTCCCCAGTTAGTTTCTAGATAGTCCTCCCCCCATTTCAGCAACATAAAGTACTGGTAGGCAAATTGGATAGATAATATGTATAAAATCAACGCCGAACCAAGCAATACTGCAGGCTTTAAACGGCGTCTCTTACGACTTGTTGCCATGTATTTTTCTCGAGAACGATGTGTTTTAAATTAGTAGTTTCTTTTTTATTTTTACCATTCGGCGTTAGGAAAATCAACAATTTTAGCGGACCAAAAAGACCAACTTTCGAAGCATAATGCCAGACACACTATTTTCTTAAATTACCAAATATTTACAAATCACGGGGGAGCTATTCTCCCCGGACCGCTTCTCTCACACTCTCGATGATGTAGTTGATAACATCGTCTTCCATATATGGGTGCATCGGCAAGCTTAATACTTCGCCAGCGAGTTGTTCAGAGACAGCTAGTTCGCCTCCGCCGATAGGGAATTTTGAATATGCGGTCTGCATATGAAGCGGGGTTGGATAATACACAACGGCTGGAACGTTTGCTTCTTTCAATTTAGCTTGCACCGCTTCTCGGTCACTTACACGGATTGTGTATTGAGCCCAAGTAGAGACGAAGCCTTCAGGAACAAACGGTGTCGTAACAACATTGTGCAATCCTTGAGTGTACTGTTTTGCAACCTTGTTGCGTTTTTCAATTTCGCCTGGAAATATTGCTATTTTTTCGATCAAAACAGCTGCTTGTATTGTATCCAGCCGGGCATTCATGCCAATTCTGACGTTGTCGTATTTGTCTGACCCTTTGCCATGGACGCGAAGCGAGGCCATTATATCGGCGACCTCATGGTCATTGGTTAAAACGGCACCGCCGTCACCATAACAACCAAGAGGTTTTGCAGGGAAGAAACTGGTTGTAACCACATCGGCCCATTTGCCTGCTTGTGATCCATCAAGCGTTGAACCAAAACCCTGCGCCGCATCAGCAATCAATTTCAGACCTTTGTCGGCCGTAATTTTTTGCAAAGCCGGGTAATTCGCAATCTGTCCGAACAAATCAACAGCAATCACGGCCCTAGGGGTCAACTTACCCTCAGCTTCAACTTCTTCAATTGCCGCCAAAAGGCGCTGCGGGTCCATGTTGAATGTGTCGGGCAAAACTTCGACAAATACTGGCGTTGCTCCAACCAATGCGACGACCTCTGCTGTGGAGGCAAACGTGAAGCTTGGCACAAAAACAGCGTCGCCCGGTCCAATATTCCAAGCCATCAATGGCAATTGGATAGCGTCAGTTCCGTTAGAACAACTAACGGCTCTTTCCAATTCCCCAAATTTTGCCAACAGCCCTTCAAAGGTCTGAATTTCCGGACCCATAATGTAGCGGCCATGTTCCAACACACCGTTGATTGCATCTTGGATTTTGTTTCCAAGAAATTGTTGCTGCGCTTTTAGATCAATGAATGGAATATTTTTCATGGGTTATCTTTTCTCAATTTCCACAGGCTCCAGGCCGGTTTCTGTTTCGTGGTAACGTTCTCCTGTACGCGGACATACAAGATCTTCGCCGAGCAAATCACCACTGCGACTTACCCATCCAATTCTTCGGGCCGGAACGCCGGCCATTAGTGCGTAATTTGGAACATCTTTTGTAACCACCGCTCCCGCACCAATTGTGCAATAGGCGCCAAGTGTATTACCGCAAATAATCGTCGCGTTTGCTCCAATTGTTGCGCCACGCTTCACCAGCGTTGGCGCGAATTCTTCTTTGCGTTCAATTTCAGCCCTTGGTGTCAGCACATTGGTAAAAACACAGCTGGGTCCACAAAACACGCCCTGCTCGAGAGTAACGCCCTTATACAGGCTGACATTATTTTGAATTTTACAGTTATCGCCAACAGTTACTTCCGGCCCAACCATAACATTTTGGCCCAAAGAGCAATTCTTACCTATTTTGGTATTGGAAATGACGTGACTGAAATGCCAGATTTTCGTACCGGCACCAATTTCACAGCCATCATCGACATAGGCGCTTTCGTGTTTAATATAGTCCATCAAAATTATCTCGACTTTTTTGACTAGGCAACATCACCCAATTGAAGAACACGCAACACTGCCATAGCTTCTTTGCCATCTGTGAATGGGGTTTCTTTATTGCGAATAAACCTCAAAAAGTGTTGGCATTCGTTCGACAGCGGTTCAGTTTCCTCGACCTCGATCAATCTGGCTTCAGCAGGTTCCAGCATAGCTTTGCCGTCCACTATTTCTGCCTTATGATCATAAAGCTTCAGTCTTTCTTCCCAAGGAAGCGTATCATCAAATACAGCCATGCTGCGATCCCCGACAACCACAAGGCGCTGTTCCTTGAACGGGTTTAACCATGAAGCCTCAATGTGCCCCTTGATACCGTTTGGAAATTCCAAATGGACAGTTGAAAAATCGCTTATGGATTCTTGCAAGAAATTTCCTGCAAAACCAGTCACTTTATTTGGTTCGCAACCTGCCAGAGCCAGCATCATAGATATATCATGCGGCGCAAAGCTCCACAGCACGTTTTCATGGGTACGTAATTTCCCAATATTCAAACGCCGCGAGTAGATATAGCGTAATTTTCCAAGCTCGCCGTCTTGCACCAGTTCTTTCAGCTTCAAAAACACAGGATGATATTGCAGCAAATGACCGACCATCAGCGTTAAACCAGCCTCTGCAGCCGCGTTCTTCATTTCTTCAGCATGTTCCAAAGTCAGGGCAATCGGCTTTTCAACATAGACATGTTTGTTTGCAGCAAAGGCTCTCAACGCAAGATCATGATGCATTTCAGCGGGTGCAGCAATTACAACTGCGTCAATACTAGTGTCAGCGAGGATATCATCGACATCCCGCGCCTCTAGGCCATATTGAGCCTTCATGCGTTCTCTAACATCTGGATCAGGGTCAGAGACAGCCACAAGTGCCCCAAGTCCATGAAAATTCCGAACAAGGTTCTTGCCCCATGCACCGCAGCCAATGACAGCAACCGATAAATCTTCTTTTGTCAAAAAATCGCTCCTTTGAATCGCTCAAATTGATTGAGCTCTAATGTTTATAACTATTGCGCCACAATTAATTCAGTCACGTCGAAAACTGGTGACTGACGTATATGTGTTAAGCTCGTATGATTTGGCGGGAAGAATTCCGGTATTTTCCCCGGGTATCCACCAATATAGATGCATGCTTTTCAATCATTTCGTAATCAAAATCGCTGTGGTCTGTCAATAGAACCACAGCATCATAACTGGCGATAGTTTCTGGAGTAAGCACGATCGACTTCAGATCAAAATTGTGTTCGCGCATTTTGGGGAAAACAGGCACATTAGGATCGCAATACGCCACTTCTGCTCCCCATTCCCGCAGCAATTCCATCACAAAAACTGAAGGGCTTTCACGCATGTCGTCCACGTCGCGTTTATATGCGATTCCCAACGCCAGAACATTGGCACCTTTTAAAGATTTTCCTACTTCGTTAAGTGCCCGCACCGTTTTCTCGACAACATACTGGGGCATAGAAGCATTTATTTCCCCAGCCAATTCAATGAAACGTGTGTGCAGCCCGTATTCGCGTGCTTTCCAAGTCAGGTAAAACGGGTCAATTGGGATACAATGTCCACCAATACCGGGGCCGGGGTAATATGCGGTAAAACCAAATGGTTTTGTTGCTGCAGCGTCAATCACTTCAAAGATATCAAGCCCCATCGCATCGGCAACGATTTTCATTTCATTTACCAGACCGATATTGATCGAACGATGAATGTTTTCCAGAAGTTTAACCATCTCTGAGGCAGCTGTTGAACTGACGGGAACAACCGTGTCAATGAACGTACCATATAAATCCATACCTGCTGCCAAACACGCCTTAGTGTGTCCGCCAACAACCTTAGGAATGGTTTGGGTTGAAAAATTTAGATTACCCGGATCTTCACGCTCGGGTGAATATACCAGATAAAAATTTTCCCCAACTTTCAGGCCGGCTTTTTCAACATATGGCAAAAGCACCTGTTCAGTTGTGCCGGGCCATGTTGTGCTTTCCAGCGACAATAATTGTTCTTCGCGAAGATATGGTGCAAGCGAATCCATTGTTGCTGTGACAAAACTAAGATCCGGCTCACGCGATTTATTCAATGGAGTTGGCACACAAATGATTAGAGCATCACATTCAGTCGTGCGGCTAAAATCCGTTGTCGCCTCAAATCCCGAGGCCACCATTGCGGAAATATCGGAGTCTTTGATGTGCTTTATCGGGCTTTCGCCACGATTTAGCTGCTCGGTACGTTCTGTAATAACGTCAAAACCAAGAACCTTGAACCCTGCATTTGATACCGACAGTCCCAAAGGGATGCCGACATAGCCTAGGCCCAAAATTCCAATAATTGCAGATCTGTCCGCAATTTTATCTGATAACTGACTCATAATTTTATCCGTTTCGGTCTAATTCTGATCGAACAGTCCAAGTGCCTGTTACATCAACTAAATGACCATTTGGTCGATCAGCAGCTTTAAATTCTTTGTGTGCAACCAGTAATACGTGGACATTGGCCTGAGCCACTGCCTCCTCGTAACTTACCAGTTCTGTATTTTGTACGCGACCCGACAGGTCTTCAATATTTGGCTCAACAACTAATAGCCTGCCAGTCTTTCTAGCCGCCAAAACCCGAACGATATCAAGCGAAGGGCTTTCCCGCAAATCATCGATATCTGGCTTAAACGCAAGTCCGTAACAGCCGAGTGTAATATCATTTGCGGTTTTCGTTGGGTTCTCCATCAAATAGGACCCAATCGCAGCGTCAATTTTTTCAATCACCCATTCCGGTTTAACATTGTTTACTTCACGGGCTGTTCGAATAAGGCGAGCAATCTCTGGGGTGCGTGAAACAATGAACCACGGATCAACGGCGATACAATGTCCGCCGACACCTGGGCCAGGTTGCAAAATATTCACCCGCGGATGGCGATTTGCCAGCGCAATCAATTCCCAAACATCAATATCCAGTTTATCACAGATCATGGATAGCTCATTGGCAAATGCGATGTTCACATCACGAAAACTGTTTTCAGTAAGCTTTGCCATTTCAGCTGTTCGGGCGTTGGAAATAACACAATCGCCTTTGACAAATATTTTGTATAACGCAATGGCTTTTTGCGAACAGGCTTTGGTCATGCCACCAATCACACGGTCATTTTCGACCAGTTCGCGCATGACCTGCCCTGGCAGAACACGCTCCGGACAATGTGCAATTCTGATATCTGAAGCCTCCCCATGGGTCTGAGGAAACGTCAAATCAGGCCGAGATTCGGCTAACCAAGCCGCCATTTTTTCGGTGGCACCAACCGGCGAAGTGCTTTCCAGCACAACCAGATTTCCAGTCTCCAGCACAGGTGCAATGGCTTTTGCAGCAGCTTCAATATAAGTCAGATCCGGCTCGTGGTCGTCGCCCTTAAAGGGCGTTGGAACCGCCACAAGAAATGCCTCGGCTGGTTCAGGTATTGTGGTTGCCTTCAAATACTTTTCTGTCACAGCAGCGCGTACTACTATGTCCAAATCCGGTTCAACAATATGAATTTCGCCGCGATTAATCGTGTCGACGGTTGCTTCATTCACATCAACACCAATGACTTGGACCTTGCGAGAAGCAAAGACAGCTGCAGTTGGCAAACCGATATAGCCTAGGCCGAAAACAGATATTTTTGAAAATGTAGTCATTTTAACTTTCAGCGAGCGCATCAAGAATTTTTAAGGAAGCCTTCCCATCCCCGTATGGGTTATGGGCGTGGCTCATCAAGGCATAGGCATTGCTATCGTTCAGCAACTTGTCGACCTCGGATGTAATCGCATCGACGTCAGTTCCCACCAACTTAACCGTTCCTGCGGTTACGGCTTCAGGTCGTTCAGTTGTATTGCGCATTACCAAAACCGGTTTTCCCAATGAAGGGGCCTCTTCCTGAATTCCGCCGGAATCCGTCAGAATAATGTAAGCCTGCTTCATAAGATAAATGAATGGGAGATAGTCAAGCGGCTCAATAAGATGAATATTGCTGGTATTGGACAAAATTCGATTTACCGGATCTTGCACTTTAGGGTTGAGGTGCACCGGATAAATTACCTGAACATCATCATGGGAATTGCATATTTGTTTCAAGGCCAGACAGATCTGTTCAAACCCCTCGCCAAAACTCTCACGTCGATGGCCGGTTACCAGAATGACGCGCTTTGTATCATCCAAAAATGGAAATTGCTCGGCCATGGAAGATTTGAGTGAAGTATCTGAGTCAATTTGAGCTTCAACCCTCAGCAGTGAATCAATGACGGTATTGCCTGTAACAAAGATTGAATCCGGCACCACATTTTCAGCAAGCAAATTATCGCGAGCAGTTTCTGTTGGTGCGAAATGATAGGTAGTCAGCGCACCCACAAGTTTGCGGTTTCCCTCTTCGGGCCAAGGAGAATAAATATCTCCGGTTCTCAGGCCTGCTTCCACATGACCAACAGGAATTTGAGCGTAATAAGCAGCCAAAGTCGCGGTTAGGGTTGTTGCCGTATCGCCATGAACCAAAACCACATCCGGTTTCACTTCCTGCAGGATGCTTTCCAATTCGACCAACATGCGCGCGGTTAACTGGCTTAGAGATTGTCCCGGTTGCATGACATTGAGATCGTAATCCGGAGTAATTTCAAACAAGTTCATGACTTGATCCAGCATTTCGCGATGCTGAGCAGTTACACAGACCCTGGAAATAAACCGATCATCCGACTGCAATGCCTTAACCACGGAAGCCATTTTAATTGCTTCGGGGCGAGTGCCGAAAATCGCCAATACACTTTTCTGATTTATACTCATGAAGTTAACGGCACAATATAATTGGGTGGATTACAATTTTTAGCTTTGAGATATAGATCTCAAGCCTGTGAAACTCACAAGTAAAGGGGTTTTTGCGGACATACAAATGTTTTTTGGGAATATGCAATCATTTTGTGACAATTTACGTCTAAGGCCCGACTGATGGCTGTTTCAGTGGCTATAATCCATATAGGGAGGCGCACTTTGGTATTGGCGCAGCACCGTTTGATGCACACCAGCACCATTACTTAGAGATGAGAAACAGCGAACAACTTTAAAAATCACTCAGGCGCTGTAATGCCTCGACGATTGGATAGTGGTGATTGCCAATAAACAGCCCGTTTTTATCCAAATACTCAGCGTTTTTCATATCCCCGGCGGTGGTAAAATCGATGAATTTCATCACATCATTATTGATAAAATTTCCGGAGACGATCGGGCGGCACTCAAATCCGTTTTCCCCTAGTTTTTGAAGAACACTTGCCCGACCCAAATCGCTGTCCGGGCGGATGATCAGGCTAAATCCAAACCATGAACTCTCGCCTGTCTCTTGTTGGATCATCAAATCTGGGTTATTGCCCATCAGCTCGACAAACTGCTTTGCATTCTCGCGGCGACCGGCAACCAGGCCGGGAAGTTTCTTTAACTGCTCAATGCCGATTGCCCCTGACATTTCCAGTGGCCGCACATTGTAGCCCGGTAAAACGAACCGAAAATGCTCCTCAAACGGATCATCACTTTTGGTGCCAGTAATTTTGTTTTCTTTCGGCAGGTTTCTTGTCCAGCCGTGGGCACGCAATGACAACAAAATATGATGGAGCTCTTCATCATCCGTCGCGATCACCCCACCTTCCATTGTGGAGATATGATGGGAAAAAAACGAACTGAAACTACCCATTACGCCAAAGGTACCAGCTTGCTTCCCGTCAAAAACAGCGCCCATGGATTCGCAATTGTCTTCGATCAGGATAATATCCCGTTCTCCAATGATGTTTTGAATGGTGGTAAAGTCATTGGGATTTCCCAATAGATTTACGGCCATGATCAATCGGGTTTTATCGGATACCGCTTCAGCCAGCGCTTCGAGGTCATAGTTTAGTGTGTGAAGATCGATATCAACGAATTTCAAACGCAAACCATATTGTGCCAATGGAAAATAGGTCGTGCCCCAAGAGACCGCAGGAACAATCACTTCGTCACCACGACAAAGCGGCGGACGATCCTTGGTATAAAAAAGAGCCGCCACCATCAGCAAATTTGCAGATGAGCCTGAATTGACCATGACGGCATGTCTTGTTCCAAAAAGAGATGCAAAATCTGCCTCAAATTTTGCAACCTCTGGCCCCATGGAATACATGTCTGATGCAATGACGCGCTGGATGGCATCTTGTTCAGCCTGATCCCATGAAGATGTTGCGAGAGGAAATTTAAAACTCATAACGCAAAACCTTCGCTGTAAAATGCATGAGTATGACGAATTCCATCTTCCAATGATGTCTTGGCTTTCCAGCCCCAGGCGGTTTGCCGTTCGATTGAGACCAGCTTTTGTTTCATGCCTGCCGGTTTTGAAAGGTCGTGACTGAACTCTCCTTCCCAGCCTAAAATATCTGCGGCCGTCTGATAATAGTCATTGACCGAATGATCAAAACCAAGACCAAGATTCATAATTTCAGGCAGAGTTTCAAATTCAACGACGGCTCGCATGATGCCATCTGCGGCGTCACCTGCATACATGAATTCACGTCTGGCCTTACCATCTCCCCAAACCTCAACAGTCTTTTGGTTTTCTTGTTTTGCCGTGTGCATCTTGGCGATAATTGCGGGGATCAGATGTGATGTATTGGTCGCGAATGTATCGTGGCGTCCATAGAGATTGCACGGGATTAAGGTCTTAAACCTCGCGGCCTTTTCTTCCCGGTTAATGTATTGACCAAGGCGCATGGCAAAAATTTTTGCCAGACCATAACCTTCATTTGTCGGTTCCAGCTCACCGGTCAGGACGGTCTCTTCGCTCAGAGGGGTTTCCCCCTCGCGCGGATACATGCAGGAACTGGCCAGATTAAGAAATTGCGACACGCCTAAATCTCGTGCCGCCATCAAAATGTTGCGGCCGAGCATGACGTTTTGTTCCAGAAAATCGACAGGATTGGCAATATTTGCCTGAATTCCTCCGACCCTGCCAGCCGCATGGATGATGATATCCGGCTTACGCTCACTCACATAGAGGCGCACAGCGTCGCCGTCCAACAAGTCCAGTTCTTTTCTTGCAGGAGCGAGAACATTGAATTTATTAATGGCGGGATGCTCCAGAATATTCTGGCCAACCATCCCTGCCGCACCTGTCAGAAGTATTGTTTTCATGGTCATGAAAAACTCTAGCCGTGCCGGTCTTTGCGCTCTGTTTCGCTTTTCAGCTTTGCCCGATCCGAGATAATCATTTCTTCAACCATCTCATCCAAAGTGGTGGTGGCTTGCCAACCCAATTGCTCACGCGCTTTGGTGGGATCACCCAATAACAGATCTACCTCGGTTGGGCGAAAATAGCGTGGGTCCACTTCCACCAGACAAACGCCGGTGTCGGCATTATAGCCTTTTTCATCTTCTCCGGTGCCCTTCCAGTCTAGCGTGATTCCCACATGGTGGAATGCGCGTTCCATGAAAGATCGAACGGTTTGAGTTTCCCCAGTGGCCATTACAAAATCATCCGCCTTATCGTGCTGCATCATCATCCACATGCCTTCAACGAAGTCGCGGGCGTGGCCCCAATCACGTTTGGCATCGAGATTGCCGATGAAAAGCCGGTCCTGCAATCCAGCTTCAATGGCTACAGCTGCGCGTGTAATCTTGCGGGTAACAAAGGTCTCGCCGCGCAGTGGGCTTTCATGATTGAACAAAATTCCGTTCGAGGCGAACATATTATAAGCCTCGCGATAATTGACCACAATCCAATAGGCATAAAGCTTTGCAACCCCATAGGGTGAACGTGGGTAAAACGGCGTTTTCTCGTTTTGAGGCACTTCCTGCGCCAATCCAAAAAGCTCTGAAGTCGATGCCTGATAGAAACGACAGCTTTCTTCCATCTTCAAAATTCGAAGCGCTTCGAGCATGCGCAAAGTGCCTAATGCGTCGGCATTGGCTGTATATTCAGGTGTTTCAAAACTGACATGCACATGGGATTGCGCCGCCAGATTATAAATCTCGTCAGGTTGAACTTCCTGGATCAGGCGGATTAAATTCGTGCTATCGGTCATATCACCGTAATGCAGATGAAAATTCACTTTTTCTTCGTGGGGATCTTGATAAAGATGATC
>JAESUH010000157.1 GCA_016763155.1 Rhizobiaceae bacterium | reverse complement strand
TGCTAATTTTGTTGAAGTATCAGGTAATGCTCCACTATTTCGCAAAGCCAGTTGGAAAAACACGCCTGACTCTCGCCCTTGTTGAGCAAGTCGTGCCTGCCGTATGCGCTCGGCACGCTCTGCATCTTCCACCGGGTTCGGACGAAACGGCAATGCAGGTGTTGGCTGAATGCCAAGATCGCGCTCGACCTTGAGGATAGCGCTTCCCAAGTCACCGGGAAGTGGTGATCCCAGTTCTGGCGGTTTGGATAAATCGCTATATTTGCGCGGCAGACCTTCGAGACCATCCGGTGAAGGCCTGTTATCGATGTTGTAAAGCTCATTGCCACCTGAGTTGTTGTCAAAAATACTCGGTGGGTTGAGCGCAAATATCGTTGCACCAAAAATCAGGATCAATCCTGTTCCCGACAGAAGATATAAAACTCTCCGGTTAATCCGCGTAACAGGGCGAGGCTTCGCGCGAATTTCCAGATCTTCCAGATCGATCTTTGGCGTAATTGGTTTACTAGAATCACTCATCGATCACTCCCCGACCAAATAGAGGCAGTGTTCCGACCGCGCCGTTTAGCCGGGCGTCCATCTGTGCGGGTGATCCGCACGATTTGCTGCGGGTCTTTACCAAGCCGCAACTCGGCAGCGCCAAATAAGCGATCAACGATGTAGTAGTTTCCGCGAACCCGGTAATTGACCAACTGGCTCTCGCCGCGCGAACCGATGACAAACAGTGGCGGGGCTTCGCCCTGATCAAGTCTGGCCGGGAACTGAATGTAAACTTTGTGTTTATCGTCAAACACGCGCACTGGCCGCCATGACGGTGTGTCGCCAGTAATGGCATAACGGAATTTGAGTTGATCAATTCTCAGGCCTTTATCGATCACTTGTTCAACGGCCTTCTGCGCCACCTTGTTCTGCCGTTGCAGGGCAAGCAGTGAATCTCTGGGATAGTGCCAGGAGATCGATGCCATATAGGTGTCGGTGTCACTGGTGAGTTCCAGATGATACGCACGACGGTTGGTTATGATGACAAGGTTGGTTTTGAGGCCTTCCTTGATTGGTTTCACCAACACATGGGATTTGGCTGTTGTTCCTTCGCCACTTATAGTATCGCCAATAATCCAGCGAACAGTATCTCCGGCTGATACGGCAACAATTCGCTCCCCGCGTTGCAAGGCAATATCACTTACCTGATGGGGAGCTGTGTAGAGCTGATAAAGCGCGCCTTCAGAATACGGATAGACCTGAATGGCATTGATATACCCGGCCTTAGTTGGTTCCATCTTTGCTGCCTTATTGGCATCAAAGATGCGTTCTTCCGGTGAGCGATTGTCTTTGGCCGCTTTGCGGTGCTTGCCAGGTTTGCGTTTCAACTGGCCGGGTAATGGCAACAGCTTTGGCAATTCAACAATCTCAACGGGTAGCAGCGGCTCAATGCTGATGGTGGCAGGCTCAAAATCGGCGCTGTCAAAACTGATATCCGGTGGCAATTGAGGTTTACTGGCGCAAGCGGCCAGTGTGCTGATCAGACTGATGGCAATAATCTTGTTTATGGATGTTCTCATTTATCTTCTCCGGTTACGAGGTCGCGGCTCCAGTTGATGGCGTGGACATAGATTCCGAGTGGGTTCTTTCTCAAAACCTCTTCGGTGCGTGGTTGTTGAATGATGATTGCCAGAACGGCGGAATACCGTTTGGTGCTGGCGAGCGATCCGTTTTCAAAACTCTGTTCACGCCAACGCACATCAAAACTGTTGGTGGAGGATCGGACGATACTGTTGACTTCAATCGCAATGGTACGTTTGCCGATGCGCGAAAACGGATCGTTCTTGCGAGCATATTCATTGAGCGTCGTGGCAGCTTGTGACGTGGTGTAATCATAAGCCCGCAGCCAGTTCTGGCGCACGATAATTGGATCAATCGAGATCGAGCGAACATTCTCGATGAACCGCGCCAGATGGAAGGCTATCTGAGCATCCTTCGGCTGATAGGCATCGATGGCGGGGCCAATGGCACGAACCTCGCCAAGCACATCAACCTCCACCACAAAGGGCGTGATGGTGTTGTGTCCAGCCTGCCAGATTACGCCACCTGACAATCCGATGGCAAGAGTGAGACATCCAAAGGCCATGAGCCTCCAATTCCTGGCACGGACAACGGCATCCCCCATGCGGGTGTCCCAGACTTGTGCGGCTTTCTGGTAAGATGTTTCGGCAACTGGTGTTTGGCCATAGGTCGTGGTTGATCGTTTAAACATCGATTTTTCCTTCAATCATCATTTTGTAATTTTGGGCTTTCACCGGAAACAGGCCGGTCGCCGTCACGAATGGTGTGGGCAGCAACACTCAAACCTTCGCGCAGGCGCTGTTCGCCTCGAAGTTTCTGTGCCCATCCGGGCGCGCCATCTGATGACGGTGTTTCTGAAGAGGTGTTTGAATCTCCGGATACTGTTCCACCGGTTGCTTTGACGCCACCGCGTTGACCACCAACAAAAGATTGCCTGATACCTGATCCAGCTTTGCGAACGCTCTGGCTAACCGCTCCTGCACCTGCATGGGCAACACCAGATAATCCTGCGGCAATGCCAGCTGCACCTTCCGCACCGGAAGTTGCTCGCCCAAGTGTGAAAGCCGTGCTCGTTCCTCCGGCAACAGAAGCTGCGGCATTGGTGGCACTACGAACACCTGAGCCAAGCGCTCTCACACCGCCAATGGCAGCACCGGTTGCTGCGGCACCTCCAATTGCCAGCCCTGCGGCAGATCCAACAACAGCACCAGCACCCAGTTGCGGTGCGCCGGAAACCAATCCGGCTGCAATGCCAGGGCCAAAAATACCGAGCATGAATATGGAAAGCGCACCAAGCACGGTTGCTGCGGCTTGCTCAAAGGTGATGTCGCCGCCAGAAAATGAATTGGCGAAAGTACTAAACAGGGTTGAACCAATGCCCACAATGACAGCAAGCACCATTAGTTTAATGCCAGCAGCAATCACATTGCCCAGCACTTTTTCAGCCAGAAACGATGTCTTGTTCCAAAGGGCGAACGGCACAAGAATAAAGCCAGCCAAAGTGGTCAGCTTGAACTCAATGATCGTCATAAAGAGCTGGATTGCCAGAATAAAGAACGCCAACAGCACAACCACCCAGGCAAACATCAAGATGATGATGGTGACAAAATTCTCGAAGAAAGCGATGGGTCCAATCAACTTACCGACTTCATCAAGCAAAGGCGCGGCGGCATTATATCCGGTTGCGGCAACAAAACCGGGACGCATAAGATCAGCCGCAGAAATCGGTGAACCAACAGCTTTCAGCCCAAGCCCCGCAAAACTATTGAAGATGATATTTGCGAGGCTTGAGAAATTATTCAAAATGAACGCGAAAGCACCGACATAAAGCACTTTCTTTATCAGCGCCGGAATGATCGATTTATCATCAGCCATGGCCCAGAATAGGCCTGCCAATGTGATGTCGATCCCGATCAGAACGGTGGTCAGGAATGCCACGTCTGAACCAAGCAAGCCAAAACCAGAATCGATGTATGTCACGAATGTGGACGTGAAGAGGTCAATGATATTGAGATCATTCATTGCTGTGCACCTCCCTATCGCGGTGTATAGGCGGAACGATCGCCCAGAAATCTCTGAAACCGGGCTCGTCCCTGCTCGCGTGCGGCCAATGCTCGCGCACCATCAAGAGCTGCGGCACGAGCCGACGCTGCTAACAGGCTTTGGAGTTGCATTGACTGTTTGGCGACAAGGGCCGTCAGCTGATTGCCCGCCTGCACGGCTTGAAGATTACCAACGGCACTTTGGCTTTCAGCGACAATCCGGTTGAGCGTGGTGGCATCTGTCCGCAACTGACCAACCACTACAGCCTGAACTTCGAGACTGTGCTTGAAGCCCTCTCGTGCAAGTTTCCACGCATCTTCTGCATCCTGAATGATGCGCGACACTGTAGTGTTGGCATTATAACTTTCAGGGAAGATACGCTGGTATTCAGCAGTGATTGCGGAAACGTTATATGAGAGATTACGGGCACTCTGGATCAGCTGATCCACTCGCTGCAAAGAGGAACTGAGATCACTTGCAATGCTCATGGGCAGTTGCGTCAGGTTCTTCGCCTGATTGACCAGCATTTGTGCCTGATTGGTAAGCTGGTTGATTTGGTTATTGATCTGCTGAAGATTGCGAACCGCGGTGAGCAGGTTCTGACTGTAGTTCGTTGGATCAAAAACGGTGATGGCATTGGCTGTTGGTGCATTCACGACCAAGCTGGAACAACCAATAGACAGCGCAATAAATGCAGACGAAAGTCCGTGCTTCAAAGAGGTCATCGTTCGTCCCTCCCTGTATTGCCCCATTGCCAACCGCTCTGGCCATGAGCTAAAATTTCAATGCGATAGTGGTAGGTGCTGAATTCGCTGATGGCATAAACATTGGCGCCAAATGGCCTCACACGATCTGCACCAAACCCGTCATAAACAGCGTAGAAAAAACCCATGGCATAGGCATCACCGAACCCAAATCCATCCGCGAAATCCAGAGCAACACCGCCATAAGTGATTTCGCCAATGGTCGTATTGCCGATGCGCGCATGGCATCCGGATAGTGTGGCGGAAGTTCTTGCTGCACCCGCCGTGTGACGACGTAACACCGTATCGTTGCCGGGTTGATTGGCTGTGGTGAATTCCTCATCACCCTCGAAACCACAATCACCGCCAGTGGAAGTAATGCGAACTTCATCCACATAAGGATGCAACGGAATACAGAGGGATCCGCTGGCGGTTGCTGCATTGCCATCCAACCATTGCCTGATGTTTTCGTGCGCATCCTGCCTTCCCCAGACATGCCGCCAGTCACCAAAACAATTGGTGCCTATCGAAACGACAGCGTTGCCATTTCTGATAACGACATTCAAAAAGATGCTGGGGCATTCATCGTCGTGCCAGCATTGAGGCCAACCCTGATTAATCAAATTCCGAGCTTGGCTGGTAAGCGAACAAATCTGGTAGTTTGTGTGCTCCAGTAATCTGGCAACAGATATAACGCTCTGTGCGTAGTTGGCCGGATTGCAGGCAATATCAACATTTCCAACCAAAGCCTGTGCTCCCTGAGCGGAAGCAAAGAGTAGAAATGAGGCATAAACAACGG
>JAESUH010000156.1 GCA_016763155.1 Rhizobiaceae bacterium | reverse complement strand
TATCTCACCACGACGGGCAACCAAGAGTTTTTCAAGCGTTACCGGGTGGAAATAGGCCTCTACTCTTTGGCCTTCTGGTGTGGTGCCATAGGCTTCGTAACAGCCGCCATCTTCCTTGATACGCCTGACCGTCCAACCTTCAGATTTCATTTTGGCTTCCAGTTCGGCAGGAGATTTCCAGCCAGAGCGTTCGCGGGAGTCGCAGGTCATTCTCCCCGTTGCATTTGCCTGCGCAAAAAGGGCCATAAGCGGAATGCTAAGCAAAACGATGAGTGTCTTTTTCATTGGTCAGTTTTCCTTCTCTTTATTGGATTTAAATCGCGGGTGATGCGGTAGGTTTTGAGACTATTTTCCAGATACGCCAGATTTCCAGTGCTGCGAGGGGCAAAAAGTGCACAAGCGCTGGCCCAAGATTGTTATGGACAAATACCCAGTGCGCCAGTGTGAGGATGGCAGCTGGATAGACCCAGCGCTGCAGTGGCTTCCACGCGGACAGCAGTGCTTTTTGAGCTGCATCATTGCTGGTGATGGCGAGGGGAATGAAAATGATAAATGCTACCCAACCAGTCCAGATACCAAGCGCAAAAATCTCATCCAGAATAGTTTGCAATGTGCCCATGTCGACCACATAAAAAACCGTATGAAGCAACGCATAGAAAAATGCGGCGACGCCAAAATGGCGTCTTCGGCGCATCATCCACATTAGCCATCCGGCCTTCGGGAAAATTATCCTGAGCGGAGAAATCATCATAGCGATGATCATGAAACGAGCTGCGAACTCTCCCGTGGGATGAAGCAATCTTTCAAAACTGCTATCACCTGACATTAAACCCGAGATCATTCCAAAAGCGGGTAATGCGAAGATCAACCATAGGAAATAGTTTGATCCAAATATCCGTTTAACCATTGCCACCGCGTTTGCTCCCGAACACTTATTCGTTGTTCAAGACAAACTTGCCGTTCCAGCGGTCAGGAAGCAACTTAAGGATTCGTAATGTTGTTCCTAGCTGTCTCCGACAAAACGATAGACTGATTTATCGCGCTCAACCCGCCCTGCGCCGCCATTTGGCAGGTGATAACCAATGACCGCCATCTTGTCCCCTGCGAGCCGGTCCAGCAGTGCCAACCTCGTTTTAATGCCCATTTGTGCATCCTGATCCGAGCCGGATGGCCAATCGGGCTTTTGAAACGAAATCACATGATTGGTGATTGCATCACCCAAAATCATAACGCCTTCACTGCCCCCATGGACAACAAAGGAAGTATGGCCGGGCGTGTGACCTGGAGTATCTACGGCTTCAATTCCATCGAGTATTTCGCCGCCCGGTTTAAACAAGGAAACATTTTCTTCCATCGCCGCCAGTCTTGTCTGTGCGCCCACGGCAAATACTTTTCTTGCTTCGCTCATCTTGGAGATCGTGTCATCTGCGCGCCAAAAATCCCATTCGGCCTGAGGGAAATGTAATTTGGCGTCCGGGAAGGCGATTTCATCGAAGTCGTCAAGAATTCCCCACAAATGATCTGGATGACCATGGGTGAAGATCACATCTGTAACGGAGGCCGGGTCGATACCGGCATCAGATAGTTGATCTGGCAGTTTCCCTGCGGTGGGCATGAAATTCGCACCTGCGCCAGCATCAAACAAAATGGTCTTTTCGCCGTCCTGCACCAGTGTAAGGTTGCATTCAGGACGGAAGGCTTCTGAACTCATGCCGTGGGCTTTAAGAAATGGTTCCAACTCATCGCCCGGTACATCCGGCAGTAAGAAACTAACCGGCAAAACCAGATTGCCATCGCTGAGAGAACTGATTTTTCTATGGCCCAGTTCATAAACGGTACGGCTTGAGGCCCTTGAAACCCCGAGCCCACTTGTCGCGGCCACGGCCGCACTGGCCAAGAGAAAGTTCCGACGGTTGAGTTTATCGCTGATCATTTTCTGCTCCGGCTGCGGTTCAAATTACATATAGATTTTGCTATGTAACGATTTCAATTGCAAGCGACGATATTGATATATGTTTGAGTTTGTATTTTAGCACCATGTATTCAAGCTGGATTTATCGTTACAAAACACGAGGTTTCAGGCTTTTTGAAACAGGCTACTCATTTGAAACGGACCATTGTGAAATTTCACTGAGTAACTGAGGTAGAACTGTTTCAAAGCGCATACAATTCAAGTAATGTAACATTTGTTAAAATTTTGTACGGGGAATATGGGCGTCTACTCCCATATTGGGAGATCACTGCATGGCCAGAAAACTACGGATTTTTACCGGACTAATTTTGTTCGCCTTTATTGCGGGGCATCTGATCAATATGGCTTTGGGGGTTATCTCCCTTCAATGGGTCGAAAATTCCAGACCATATTTTATGTTTATTTGGGCCAATCCAGTTGGCGGAAACATTCTCCTGATTTCGATTGTCCTCCATATGGTATTGGGCATGCATGCGCTTTATCTGCGTAACACCTTGAAAATGTCCGCATATGATCTGGTTCAATTTCTATCCGCTGTGCTGATAATGCCGTTGTTGATACCTCATGCATGGGGCGTTGTTGGGAGCATGACGCTGCTCAACTTTCAACTGACATTTCCCTATATGATCCAGTTTTTCTGGATAGAGACCCCTCTTGAGGGATTGCGGCAAGTGCTGTTGGTCGTCGTGATTTGGGTACATGCATGTATCGGCATGTTCACCTGGCTTAGGCTTAGATCATGGTGGCCGACCGTTGGGCCATATATCTATCCACTGGCTGTCGCCATTCCGGTTTTGGCGCTGCTTGGTTTTGCAGAAGGTGGGAATAGAGCCGTGGAATTGATGCGTTCCGGTATTGCACCGATAGTTCCTGGACCTGCAGACCCGTCCATTCAGCTCGACCGGGAAACATTTTTCCAGAACTTTGCTTTCCTGGATACTGTTAAATGGTATTTGCTTTACGGGTATGGAGCAATCGTGGCTGGCGTTATGTTTGCCCGGTTCCTGCGGCTACGGAAAAACCGTGGAATTTTGAAAATTCACTTCCGCAATAGCTGGGGCAATGAAAGATCGCTTGTAACCAAGGCCGGGCCGACTTTGCTCGAAATCGCCATTGCCAATGATATTCCCCACGCCAATTTATGCCGAGGACGAGGTCGCTGTGGCACATGCCGGGTTCGGGTGGATACCGCCGATCAAACCCTTCCCCCCCCAAGTGAACTTGAACAGGCAACGCTAACACGGCTCGAATGCCCGCCCGATATGCGGCTGGCGTGCCAGCTAAAACCAGAACAAGGAAGCATTGATGTTGAACAGCTGATTGAGCCGGATATTGAAGATCTAAACCAAACAGATATTGTTGAAGTGGCGGTGGTGCAATGATTAGATTTAGTAAACTTGCCCGACCTATCTCCAACTTGAGATATTTTGTGTTGATCGTGGCGTTGGCCGTTACAACGCTATCAACTTTCGCCCCTGCAGGCGCGCAAACAACTGATGTCGCAGAGCCTGCGGTAATTGCGGCCCCATCATCCAATGATATTCATGAATTCCAAAGACTATTGGGTGATGAGAGAATTCAGAATTGGCTGAAAGAGGCGGCAGAAGCAACGGGCCAACCAACAGATGAAACTGTGCCAGTTGCCAGCGTTCCTGATTATCTTAAGCAGTTAGTGAAAAAGATACGGTTGCGGCGCTTAAAACTACGCGAAGCATGGCAGCAAGCTGGCTCCACACCCGACACAATCAAAACAATCTGGACATCTAACCTGTCGGAAACTGCAACCTTGCAGGCAATCACATATTTGGTGATATTCTTGTTTGTCGGGGCGGGATTTGAATGGCTCTACGCGCAATACACCGGCAACCGTTTGTTGAAGCTAGAACTGCAAAAACTTGAAACCCTTCGGCAGCGTGTGCGTGTTGGCGGTGCCCGGGCGTTCTATATTTTTGGCAGCGTATTCGTATTTGCCATTGGCAGTGTTGGCACGTTTTTGCTTTTCGATTGGCATACGCTGGTTGAAAATATTGTGTTGGAAATTTTGGTCGGAATATTGGTGGTGCGAGCAGCAGTTACGATTTCGAGATTTTTCCTCTCTCCAAGGATAGAGAATTTGCGACTTGTGCCTCTCAGTAATGTTGAGGCTAAATCCCTGCATCTTCGCGCTATCATTCTTGTAAGCGTAGGAGCAATCTCGCTTGGCGTTTTCAACGTATTCAATACGCTTACCGCGATGGCAAAGTTCAATGTACCTGACACAGCCAATTTATCCATCGGCACAATTGGTGCCATCGTTTGTGTAATTGTGGCCATTCTCTGCATATGGAGTTATGCGAAAATTGCGTCCAATGACCAACCTATGAAACGGGGAAATCCTAATCGGTTTTGGGCCACTTATCTCAGCGTTTTGGTAATCGCTACATTTGTACTTGGGCTAATTGAATTTACCAATTTAATGGGATCTGTCGCCATATTGGGACTGCTATTCCCGGCGACCATAATGATGCGTAACTGGGTCGATTATTTATATGATGAAGCGGAAGTTCAAATTGTGCCAATTGACCAATCCTCTGTCATTGAAGCGAATGTAGAAGGTGAAGAAGGCGATGAAGCAATTGCGGAATCGCAATCAGAGCTAGAGACTGCTGAAACCAGCGAGCCCGTTGACCCCACCGAAGACGCCGAAGTCGCTGAACACCAGCGGGGTCGCTATGACACCTACCGACCTATTGTCAGCAGGCTTGTTCGATTTGCACTGGTGATATTTGCCGTTGTCGGGCTCGTATTAATTTGGGGCAATAGCGTATTTGCTATGGCTGGAATTCAGACAACCGGTAACAAAATTTTTAAAATTACCATCGATGTTACCATTGCACTGCTGATTGCAGATTTGGCCTGGGTTTGGGTGAAAACCGCAATTGATAACCGTCTGGCAGACTACCGGCCACCGGAAGATGGTCATGCGCCGGGGCCAGAAGCAAGGATGGCAACGTTGCTGCCATTATTGCGCACGATTGTTTTGGTCACGTTATTGACGATGGTTGGACTTACCGTGCTCTCATCATTTGGCGTAAATATTGGTCCGCTCCTCGCTGGTGCTGGCGTATTGGGCGTGGCAATCGGCTTTGGCGCTCAGGCGCTGGTGCGTGATGTGGTTGCTGGCATATTCTTCCTGATTGATGATGCATTCCGGATTGGCGAATATATTGAGGTGGAAAATTTACGCGGAACAGTGGAGGCAATGTCGATCCGCTCCCTTCGCGTGCGTCACCACCGTGGTGCAGTTCACACCATTCCATTTGGAGAACTCAAAGCCCTCACCAATTACAGCCGCGACTGGGTGATCATGAAACTGGAATTCCGTGTGCCGTTTGATACTGACATGCAATTAGTTAAACGGCTGGTGAAAAAGATCGGCGTAGAGCTTAAGGAAAATCCGGATTTCAAAGACAGCATCATTGAGACACTAAAATCTCAAGGGGTTCGCCGCATGGAAGAATTCAACATGGTGATTGGTGTTAAATTTATGACCAAGCCTGGCGAACAATGGGTTATTCGCCGTGAAGCCTATCACAAGGTGCGGGATGCATTTGAAGCCAATGGCATCGGCTTTGCAGAGCGTAATGTTAAGGTAGAGGTCCTGAGCGACAAACCGCTTGATGAAGAGACCAAGAAGGCCGTTATGGGGGCTGCACAAAGTGCCATTGAATCCAGATTACCCCCTGCCCCAGCGCCTGATGAACCATAGGCGGTGGGTGAGTTTAAAACCTAGTCGAAATAGCGCTCTAATTTGCCAGTCCGGCGAATATCCAAGGTTGTGCAATGGAAACCGCCGCCCATCATTTTGGAGTGGCGCAATTTCAATGGAATAACATCGATGCCTTTCCCCTCGATAAGCTTGATCAAAGCGGTTTGGTCCCGGTCAACAACAACTAAATTCGGGCTGATGCTGAATGCATTCATATCAATCCAGTCGCTGCCAATGCTTTTGGACTTATAGTCCGCGTCGTAGAAATCGGTGTTTTCCATTGGCGGGCTGTAGATCACGTCCCATTGCTTGAATAGTTCAGGCAGGGTGTCATCATTGATGCGGCCAGGATTGCACAAAATTAGGCCGGGGCGCAAAGCCACGAACGTAGAATCGATGTGGCTGCCGTAATACACGTCTTTCATGAAATGAACGCGGAACTTGTCGCCCAGAATGCTTTGGAGCCAATGGCCTCCCATTTCATTGCCGGTGGCGCTGACGAGATAGACCAGATCTTCGCCAAAACGGAGCACGTTTGCTGCATCAAAGGCTGGTTCATGCTCATTGGGAGTGGGTTTTTCCAAATCGCCTTCAAAGAGTGAATCCAACAACATTGGCTTGGGTGCGCCATACCATTTGGCACCAGATTTCATGTAATCGACCAACATTTTTCGGTAGCTGAATGTTTCTTGATACCGGCTCCGGATAACATTGGGTGTTTCGATGATGTGATCTCCAACGACCAGCATCACGTCACGGGGGCAATAATTGTAATAGCCCTCAGATTCCCAGTTTACCGTAGAAAACTTGGCTTCATGCGGCCAGGTTTCAGGACGTTTGACCACAATGTTCATTTTTTCCAACACCTGAGCAAACTCATTCAAGTCTTCTTCCGTCTCCTCGATGATTTTCTGGGGAAACGCGCCAGTTGGTATATCCGCTAAAGCGCGGTCGGGAAACTCTGCCATTTGAGTGCTGCAATCGGGGGTCGGAAACCGCGCCCCCAGCGGATTACCAATAATGACCTCTTCCAATTGATCCCACTCATTACAACTCCACACGTCTGACATAGGCTATGCTTCCTCACCTTCGAGACGCTATCATCTCGATTTCTAAAAAAAATGAACTGTATTCATGAGGTTAGGGTTCGTCAATACCACTTCACGACACGAATTTCCCTTAGCCGTGAGCGGTTCTACTATCGGGGTAGTAATTCAATTCTCCTTGCCTATAGTCAGGGTCCAAACCTGAACTGTATAAATATTTGAATATATTTGGCAAAGTTAAGTCAGCTGAATTCGGGTGTTGGGAGGAGAGCAAAATGAACGCGTTGCAAGGCCAATTCTTGTGAGTGATATCAAAGCGGGAAACAGACCTTCCCTGCCCTTGTCTCAGCCGATCAATAACACTGACTGGTTGAAGGTTGCGGCCATTATTTTGGTATCGATTGATCATACCGGCTATTTTTTCATTGAAAATGCTCAATGGTGGAGCGTGTTTGGGCGCCTGGCTGCCCCGGTATTCTTTTTTCTGATGGGGTTTGCCCAATCCCGCAAAATTCCTTTCCGCTGGATTATCCTTGGCGTCTTTCTGACGCTACTGGACAGCTGGAACAATGAATGGGCCTGGGTTGCGCCAAACATTCTTTTGAGTTTTGCTTTAATCCGTTTTGTCCGCCCCTATGTGCAAATTTCGGCACAAAAATATGGATGGGGTGCATTTATCTTCTTTCACGGGGTACTTATTGCGCTGATACCATTTGCAGGAAATATTGCGGATTATGGCGCGGAAGGTTGGTTGTGGGCGTTGTTTGGTTTTTACCAACGCACCTATGTGAACAGTGTATCAAATGCCAAATCGTACGATGCAGAAGGAAATACAACTCACCTACTGGCTGGAAATATTAATGCCATGCGCTTCCTCAGCTGTTTAACGACGGCTCTTGCCTATCTGTGGGCAGAACAATTGGAATATAATTTTGCCGAAATTCATCTGGCAGTGTTCATATTCACTGTAGGGGTATTATGCATTGTCTTATGCGTCTTCAGACGCACGCCAAGCGGCATTCAACCACCAATAATTATCGCAACCTCGTTGCGTTTCGTCAGCCGATACACTTTGGAAATATACGCCATTCAACTTGCAGGTTTTGAGATCATTACCCTCCTATTTCCAGACTTGGCTGCCTGAACTTGAATTACACACCTCCGTCGCCATCGTCGCCATTTCTTCGAATTATCAGGGCTGCACTTAGGTCATGTTCTTCGATCAAATGAGCCTCGAACTGCACTGAGCCACCATATTCTTGTGGCACACGGATTACAGATGGATTTGAGCCTAATTGGAATTCGAATTTATCGAGGCCGAAGGGCAATCCTTCTCCGATGGATTTCAAGGCCGCCTCCTTCAGGCCCCAAAACTGGTAAAGTGTGCGTAATTTTTTGGCACCATCCAGCTCAGCCACGATCTTCGCTTCGGTGACTGAGAAATGTTCTTGGGCCAGATCATTTGCTTCTACAAATTGCGTCGTCACTTCTAGATCGACACCGATCGCGTGGGTTGAAGACCATGCTGCAATCATCCCGGATGTACAGGAAGAAAAACTGAACCAGACATTAGGCAGTTCTGAGAGATATGGCCCTCCGTTTTTCGTTTCCATGAATTCGATTTGTGACAATGGGCGATCTTGGCCTAACGCCAGGGCACCGCAATAACGACGAAATGCCCGGCGTTGCAAAAACAAGGTTTTATCGTCTTCGCTAACAAATCTATCTGTTCTTTCCAGTTCGGATGCAGATAAAACAGCAGCACAAAGTTTGGTCGTTTGCGACGCTTGTGAAACCGGCACATACAGAACACAGACTTCCGCCTGGGATGACGCAGGTGTCCAATCGCGCGCCTCTGCCGCAAACATGTCCCTTATCTTATCGTCGTCATTTTGGTCCATCAGTAGCCATTAACTATGCAGTCTGGTTTTCTTTTTCTGTTGGCAACATACCGCCTTCGAGTTCCTGATTCTGGTCCGTGCAGGTTTGGAGAATATCCGACTGTCCAGCGGGTTCTGCAGGGCTTCCCTCGTAAATGCCAGTATACATCTTCATCTCTTTGAGAACCATGGATAGAGGCATGAGCGTTGTATCCGGATCAATCACCGCCCCGCCCATCAAGGTTGCTCCAAAAGTGATTGTGCAATTGTCTTCAATGCGGGTTTTCTTCACTTTCAACATCATATTCTCGAATGAATGATATTGAAGGAAACCATTAACGACGCAATTATTTCCGATGCTCACAGCGTTCCAATCAAAACACTGCATGGGCTTGGTCACCAGCGTGCTATGCCCGATCTTGCAGCCCATCCAGCGCAGAATGGGGTTGGAAAG
>JAESUH010000155.1 GCA_016763155.1 Rhizobiaceae bacterium | reverse complement strand
TGCCCAATGCCTATCTCGTGGCCGGGTGCGTGTCCCAAACCATCTGGAATATTACCCTTGGCAGAGCTCCCAACGAGAACCTCAGCGACATCGACATCATCTATTTTGACGACATTGATTTGAGCAGTGAGAGCGAAGAGCGCCATGAAAACCGCCTACGCGCCCTGTTTGAAAGTGTCCTTACCCCTCATAACCTTCAGCTCGATGTCAAAAACGAAGCCCGGGTGCACCTTTGGTATAGGTCCAAGTTCGGTTTCGACATTCCCCCCTATACATCCGCCCACCAAGCCATTGGGTGCTTTCACAGCACGGCAGATTAGAAAGTGAGACCCATGCATTAAAAGGCAGCGCGGTTACTTTTGGCTCAATGCGGCTTCATCAATTGGCCAGTGATTTGGAACTCGCCTGTAAAAATAAAGATGAAAATTTCATCAAAAAGAACGCCAACCGCATTTCTGTCGAAGGCGAATTAGCGGTCGATGCATTGAATGCGTTTCTGGGGAGTAATTGAGAGATTGCTCCGGAATCAGCGGTCTTTGTAAAAAGTCAAAATTCCTGCTGGAAACCCTCTAACTGATTTTTCAGAGCGATTGAACGAAGTTTGCAATCTGCCACTAAATTTTGCAAATTGCATATTTTCTCCGGAACTAAATCGTACGACTTATCAAGTTTTGAATTGCAACGTTGAAAATTAGCCATTTTTGACACCAACCCTCATATTCTAAATAGCGGCACACAAATTGCACCTTCTTTAGCAAACGTGGAAAAAGCGATGGTTTGCGATAGGAGGAAACCATGAAAATTAGGAGAGATCGTCCTTGTCAACGGCGTCACCTTCGCCTGACGGCACCTCTCTTTGTGACTTTCGAAGGAGAAAAAATACGGGCCAAGGACTGGAGCCTTGGAGGCATTGGTTTGGCCAGTTTTGCAGGCACGTTACCTGAAGTTGGTCGCATATTTAAACTCCAGTTGACGCTGCCTTTTCAGGGTTATGAGATATCATTTAATGTCGAAACCAAGGTGGTTCGCACAGACGCGAAAGAGGCATTGATCGGGTTTCAATATGTGGATTTGCCGGAACGTTCATACGATTTGCTTAGCTACTTTACCGAAGATCTTATTCGCGGCCAGATGGGAACCATTGATGACAGCATTTGCCGTATTGATGTCCCGGTTACACCGATCTCTACAAAACCCTCTGCCAACCATATTTCCGAAACACCAATTCACAGACTGCCAATTAGAACGATTGCGATGTCAGTTTTATATATTGGCATCGGTTTACTAGTTTTTTCCCATACGGCTATTTTGATCTATTCAAATTTTATGCGGCTAGAGGTTTCCTCATCTGTAGTTTCTACGCAATTGCAGACCCTCAAAATGCCCATTGATGGTGTTATACGCCTGATCAATTTCAGCGAGGGCGAACGGGTGAAAGCTGGCGACAAGATATTGCAGATCGATGATTTGAAACTGGATCGCCAAATCAGTGCGGCGAAAATCAGAATTGAAGAGGCAAAAAGTTCCGTTTGGCAAATGCAACAAAAGCATAAAATCGAAACGGAACGACTGAAGCTCTATCAAATTGCCAGCCGGACCGATGAAAGCATTGCACGAGCCCGTCTCTACTCACTGCGTGAAGCACTGAAGGCTGCTGACGCGCATTTTCTGCGTATTAGAAAATTGCGGAAAGCACAGGCTGTGACACTAACTAAACTTGAAGAAGCAAAAAAACTACAGGTCTCCGCCGCCGCTTCTGTGAGGGAAGCGGAGCTTCTGTTAGAGAAAAATTCTGCAATGAACAAAGCTTCGTCACGACGTCATTACAACCACAAGGAATTCACAACCGATCTGGATATGTTAGCCGTTGATCTGGAAATGGCTTTTAGTGCGTTAAAAATGGAAGTGCAGAAACTTCAGGAGCTTGACCAAATCAAGGCTCGTAACGTTCTCCGCGCTCCTTTCGATGGCCGTATTGTATCTCTCTATCAATCGGCTTTTTCCAGTGTAGTTCGCAATGAGCCAGTGCTTCTTTTGGAGCGTGACAATTCCACAACTGTTACCGCCTATCTGAACCAGAAAGAGATATTGGAAGTTGGCCTGAATGATGAGGCCAAGGTTTTTATCCCGGCTATGAATCGGCACATATTAGCTCGGGTGATCAAGATTGATCGTTCCTCGCTCTACCTCAATAAAAACGCCACACAATACACCTGGCACGACAATAAGGACCGCACTGCAGCGGTGACCCTGGATTTGCAGGTTAGCGGCGCTGATGCCGTTCAAATCCGGGCAGGGCTCCCCGTCGTGGTTATTTTTGACCGGCGTGAGACCAATGATATCTGGTCGACAATAAAAGGGTTTGTTGGCGGGAAGGAGGAGCAAAGCAATGAAGCAGACAAAACAATCTGATCGCCGTTCCTTCGTAGACGACCCAAGTGTCTGGCCAAAAGGGTGGCAGAAATGGACACCCTGGGCGATTCTCAAGATCAGTTTCTATTTATGTAGTTGTTATCTGGCGATCATATTGTTGCCGAACAGGATATGGGATCCAGGAGTGCGGGAGATTACATTTGTCATCGGTTCGCTGGGCATTTGGCGCTATGGCTGGTGGTTCACCCATGCGGTGCGGGCATTCATTTACGGACATTTTGTCTATCCATCCCTGCGTAAAAAAGGTCAAATAATTTGGGATGAAGGATGGCGTCCGCCACATATGCATTTCATGATGACGACCTATAAGGAGCATCGCGACATCACCGAAAAAGTGATCCGATCGATCCTTTTGGAAATCCGTAATGCTGGTGTACCCGGCACCATATGGCTGGGAACGGCAGATCGATTTGATGAAGATATCGCATCGGATTTTATCCGCCGTGAGGCCGCGAATCTCGATGTAACCCTACGGATCATTCGGCAAAATGTTGATGGCAAACGCGCAGCAATAGGGTTGGTTCTGCGCGCCATGTGCCGCGCAGGCGTTGGCAAGGATGACCTCGTTGTTTTCATGGACGGAGACTTTATATTCGCCGAAGGCGCGGTCGGCCGCTGCATGCCTTTGTTTAAATTGTATCCTGAATTGCAAGCC
>JAESUH010000154.1 GCA_016763155.1 Rhizobiaceae bacterium | reverse complement strand
TTGAAGCGGCCATGCCGCCTTTCATATCGCAGGTGCCGCGCCCAATTATGCGGCCATCGCGAATGATTGCTGCAAATGGATCAACACTCCACCCGCTACCTGGTTCAACCACGTCGATATGGGAATTGAAATGGACACAGGCTCCGGGTCTTTTACCCTCGATGCGGCCAATGACATTGGTTCTTGGATATTTGTCGCTATCTCCGGGGGTTCCGATGGCCCGCACATATTCTACCTGAAACCCGCGTGCAAGCAGCCAATTTCCCACAAATTCAGCGCAGGGAACATAGGCTTCTCCGGGTGGATTAATCGTCGGGTAGCGCACAAGGTCTTGTGTTAATTCAACAATGGCTGCACGACGATCATCAACATTTCGGCATATATGTGTATGCAGCTTATTCATGGGTAAATCGTTCCATATGCATCCCAAACAATCAATATGAAAGTTTGCCGGATACTACGCCGAATTGGCGCTCACAGATTTGTGTTATGGTATAATTAAACAATATGTTATAAATAGTTATCGGGGCAGTTTAAATATTTTTGGAGGGTTCCATGAGATCCGTTTTGGTCGCAGTACTATTTTTATTCACACTATTTACGATTCCAGCTTTTTCCGCCGCTATTGAAGCACGCATTGATATTTCCAAGCAACAAATGAAGGTCTATCAATATGGTCGGCTGAAACATGTGTGGAAAGTCTCAACCGGTAAAAGCGGTTATGGCACACCAACAGGTTCATGGCGCCCGACCCGCATGCACCGCAAATATTATTCAAAAAAATATCATGGTGCAGCAATGCCTCACGCAATATTCTTCCGTGGTGGTTATGCCATTCACGGCACCAGCTCCATCAAACGTCTTGGTCGTACGGCTTCTCATGGCTGTGTGCGTTTACACCCAAGCAATGCGCAAACTCTGTTCAACATGGTAAAACGTGTTGGCCCGAGCAATGCGAAAGTTCGCATCGTTCGCTAACGATTTCTAAGATTTGTGAATTTAAAAGCGGTGCTGTTTCAGCGCCGCTTTTTTTGTTGGGCTTCGTGCCATTCTTTCATGTAAGCAGGCCGCCAGCGGCGGTGTAGCCAAAGCCATTGCTCAGGATATTCCCGCACCCAACCATCAACAATATTAGTCACTTTAGCGGTAAGCGCATTCACGTCCACAATGCCTTTGTCGGTGTAGGGAATTTCAATGGGAGCCTCAATTTCGAGCCTGAAACGACCATTGGGCAGGCGTATGGTGCGGGCTGGGAAAACCGGGCAATCATAATGGCGCGTGAGCTTGGCAAGTAGTGGATTTGCCAGAGTTTCGCGCCCCAGAAAATCAACCAAAATTCCCCGGTGAAAAAACTGATCTACAAGAATTCCAACCTTGCCACCTTCATCCAGTACATTGGCCAGCGCCCAGGATGCACCAGCCTTTGAAGGCACTGTATGCCCCATGGAAGTGGTGCGCGCAGCCAATACGTGGCGGGCAATATATTTATTGTTGGGCGGACGGAAGAGGGCGGTGATTTCCACGCCTTCTGCTGCTGCTCCCACGGGCAATATCTCCCAATTGCCGGTGTGGCCGGTAAAGCATATTGCCGGCCCTTTTAGGTTACGTAACTTTTCGAAATTTTCGCCGCCAGCGATTTCCACCCGGCCATTCTCTGGGTTTTCTATGTCAAAATTGAATATTTTATCGAGGTAAATATATTCGGCTGCGGTTCTGCCGAGATTGCCCCACATATCGCGTAATATGGTTTCAATCTCGTCGTCGGACTTCTCGGGAAAGGCAAGCTTTAGGTTTTCCCGCGCCATTTTGGTTCTTGGGTAGAGCATGCCTAAAGAGCGAGCGTATTTCTCCGTGGTATTGATGGCAACATCTGAAGAAAACAGGTTGAGAAACTTAAGAAAGGCAAAGAAAAACTGGGCAATAATCCAGTCGCGACCGTCGCGAAAAAGGACATAGGTTTTTCGCAGGATAGGTTCAACGGACATGGTTACGCCTGTTCGTGTTGGCTTAGGAATTAACCCGCATGATGATTTTGCCGAAAACCTTGCGCGCTTCCATGCGTTCAAGGGCAGGGCCGATCGCGCCGAATTCAACTTCGCTATCAATGACAGGTTTGACTGTGCCTTTGGATAGTTTTTCCATTGCATCGACAATATTGCGCATATTGCAACCAAATGAGCCGAGCAGTTTCAATTGACGTTGAAACAACATCATCAAATTGGTTTCAGCTGATACACCGCTTGTTGAACCGCAAGTAACTAACCTGCCGCCGCGCTTGAGGCAAAGCATGCTGCCTGCCCATGTGTCTTTGCCCACATGTTCAAAAACCACGTCCACGCCTACTTTTTTGGTAATCTTGCGAACCTTGCCTTCAAAACGATCTTCACGGTAATTGATAACGTGGTCGGCACCCAGTTCGAAGCAACGTTCGATTTTTTCATCGGAGCCAACAGTTGTAATCACTGTTGCGCCAATTTTCTTGGCAAGCTGAATAGCGGCTGACCCAATGCCGGAACCACCGGCATGAACCAATACGGTTTCACCTGATAGTAATTTGGCATTGTCGAACAACATGTGTTCCACTGTGCCAAATGTGACCGGCGCAAGGGCTGCTGCCACATCGCTCAGACCCACAGGGGCTTTGATTAGGTTTCTGGCTGGCATATTGGCTAAATCACAGGCGTATCCATTGAGATGGAAACCATGCACACCGCCAGGATGTTCACAATGATTGTCGCGGCCTTCACGGCACGGAAGGCAAACGCCGCAGGTTGGTGCGCCATAGATGGCAACCAGATCGCCGATCTGCAAACCGCTAACACCAGGGCCAATTGCTGCCACTTCGCCGGAAGCCTCTGCGCCAACTGTCATGGGCAAATTGCGCTTGGCAAATGCCATGCCGCGCCATCCCCATACGTCAATATGGTTGAGTGCGACTACCCGGATTTTCATTTGAACCTCGCCTTGGCCCGGAGGCGGGGGAGGAGCAATATCTGTCACCTTGACCTCGCGGTCGGAAATTAGCTGAAGCGCGCGCAATTGAAATATCCTGATTAAATTAAATTGAAACTTAAAGGCTTTTACGCCACGTCGCGGCCAAATACCAGACAGGCATTTTGTCCACCAAATCCGAATGAGTTGGATAGTACCGTGGCAACATCCGCATCCCGTTTAACATTCGGCACTACATCGAGTGGAATTTCCGGGTCCGGATTTTCGTAATTGATGGTTGGCGGGATCACCCCTTCACGCATGGTCAACAAAGAGAATACCGCTTCCACGGCACCACCTGCTGTAAGCGTGTGTCCGATCATCGATTTGTTCGATGAAATTGGGATGGAGTGAATTTTCTCTCCAAAAACCGCTTTCAAATTGTTATATTCCATGCGGTCATTTTCCGGCGTGGAGGTGCCGTGCGCATTGATATAATCAACCGAATTATCTGTGATGCCTGCATCTTCAAGGCCAGCTTGCACGGCTTCGATCACCGGTGCGCCATCAGGGCTTGTACGGGTACGGTGGAAACTATCTGCTTTTTCACCAACACCACGGATAACGCCAAGAATATTAGCGCCACGTGCGGTTGCATGTTCCAATGTTTCAAGAACCAACGCTGCTGAACCTTCAGCCATAACGAAACCATCGCGGTCCTTGGAAAATGGTTTGGAGGCCTTTGAAGGCGTTTCATTGGCTGTTGTAAGCGCAGAAAGCAGCGAGAACCGGATAAGACCTTCAGCAGTAACGGAACCATCAGAAGCCACACAAAGGGCTGCCTGCGTATCGCCACGACGAATTGCCTCAATACCTTGTTGAAGGGCGGTTGCACCAGATGCACACGCAGTAGACAGAGATATTGGCAGACCTTTGGTTCCATATTTTTCCGCAAGGCGGAAAGCAATTGTGCCAAGTTGCACCAGATCGTGGGTCTTTTGATATTTCTTTACGCGCGCGGCTGCCAGGAGGGCGTCATATCCTGCGACGTCACTATCCTTATTATCATCCATAATTGCGAAGCGATGTTGCCATTCCAATTCAACTGGAGGGGCTGCAAAATACAAGGGGCCTGGAAAGCTGCCATTGTCAAAATCGGCCATTGTCAGGGCTTCTTGGGTCGTTGCATCCGCCATGGCAAAGGAAATGCCCGGTGCTGAGACCTCTTCAGGCTGCATGAAATTGACAGTGCCTGCAATAACGGTACGCAGGCCTTCGGTTGAAAACCTGTTGACCTTGGTGATGCCGGATTTACCTGCGATGAGGGCTGTCCAATTGTCTTTGACGCCTCTGCCAAGTGAAGTAACAACCCCATATCCACTAACGACGATGATGGGTCTGCCTTTATGATCAGTATAAGTTTTGGTCATCAAACTTCTCCTTATGCCTTTTCCAACAGGGCCATGCCTTCGCCGGGGCCGTGGCTAATCGTGGTAACAAGAATGGAAGATGGAGGAGAGCCCGCAGGTTTTTCCACCTCTTCAAACGGGGGGTAAAACCCGTCATTTTTCAATGCAAGAGCGGCGAGCGCAACGCCTGCTGGAAAGTTTGCTTCCAACGGTTGGCCGATTTGCGTGCCATGGGCACGAATTGCAATGTCGTTACCCAATGTTTCTCTCAATACATCAAATTCAAGATCTGTGATGCCACAAACCCCGGATGCACCAGAAATAACACGGTCAGCACCGGCTTCCTTGGCTCCCAATTTTGCAATGATATCGGTCAGGCGGGCTTTGGTTGCTTCATCATCTGATCTGCTGCCGAGATCGGAAGCAACGCCGCTCAATTTGGCGTAAGGTGTGGCTCCGCGTGCGCGGGCATGTTCTGCGTCTTCCAGCACCAGGAAAGCGCCGACGCTGCCCAGCGCCATGCCTCCATCGCCCGATTGGCGTTCGTTTACGCCAGCAAATCCGCCTTCACCCTTTTTCATGCCACTGAAAATGAAATGGCCAAGTTCATGGGGGACAATCGCATCAGGTCGATCAGCATGGTAGGAGCCGCCCACCAGCAAATGTGTGCTTTGGCCGGCCTGAATGCGTGATACTGCGTTTTCAATGGCTGTGACGCCTGCAGTCTCTTCGCCCATATAGGTCCGTGAGGAGCCGGTCACTTTGTGAACAATTGAAATATTTCCAGCCAGCAGATTAGATAATTGCGCTAGAAAGAGCGTCGGGCGTAAATCGTTGGACAAACGTTCAAGCACCAAATGCTCGCGATCATTATTGCCGATCGCCAGAGCCATAATGTTGTTGTCGGTTTCAATGTCGCGTTCGCCGCCGCCTGCGGCAACTACCAGATCCATTGTTGAGCAAAGACCCATATTGTCTTTAATGCCCGCATCCTCAAGCGCCAAACCAGCTGTATAAGTCCCAAGTCGCTGCCAGTTTTCCATTTGGCGCACATCGCCGCGACGCGGAATTTGTGTCGACCAGTCCAGTTCAGGAATGGGATGGATGCAATAAGGCGCGATTTTGTCACAGTCGATAACAGGTTCTGGTGCTTTATCCGCGCTCAGCTTTTGCCAGTTTAAATCGGCGCCTTCGCCAAGGCAGGAAACAAATCCGATCCCGGTGATCCATACTTCGCGCTGCATCCGGGAATTATCTGTTGTCATGAAAATATTCCATTTAAATCTGTTTAAACGATTCTATTGGCTGAATATTGCTAGCCAGATCATATCTAGCGGATTTAATAACCGAAAACAGCAAAAATATGAACGCCTTCGCCCTAGTCTACAATTAGCTTGAAATTAGACTGCGTCTGCTCTCATTTCGGCGACCTGCCGCTTAATGGTATCTTGCAAACCTTCGGCCGGGAAAGGCATAATTGTGAAGGTCAGTTGGGCATTCGCAATGCGTTTTCCCTCAGATCGAATTTCTGCCCGGGTTACTGCATAACCAGAGCCTTCATGTTCAATTCTGGCTTTTATTTCCAACTTGGTGCCCGGACCAACAAAATCACGAATTTTTGCCTCTTTTACTATGGCAAGTAGCGGGATTTTTTCAAAATCAATCGTGTGCATGATCAAAATACCGGAGGCCTGAGCCATGGTCTCGATCATCAATACGCCTGGCACTAAAGGGTGACCGGGGAAATGCCCTTCGAAAACCGTGCTCTCGTCTGGAACGGTTGAGTTGGCTTCAAGGGTTTTCGCTTCCAGATCGACATTTGGAATTTTGTCGATCATTTGAAAATATTCAAGCTGCATAACAGTTCATATTTCCTGTTTCATCGTTGCAGAAAAAGCAAAGGCCCCACAATTGCAGGGCCATGCAGTGAAGTGAAATTTGATTTACTTTAGCTTTTAGCGGCTACAAGCTCATCAATTTTCGCACATAAATTCTTCATAACGAAGTATTCTTCTGTGGAAGCTTTCCCATCATTGACTTCCTGTGTCCAGGTTTCCAGAGGGATTTTGATTCCAAAATCTTTGTCGATTGCAAATACAATATCCAGGAAATCTAGGCTATCAATGCCCAAATCATCAATAGTATGACTTTCCTGAGTTATTTCTTCACGTGGAATTTCGCTGGTGTCGGCAATGATATCAGCAACTTGATTGAAAGTGTCAGACAATTTATCTGCCCCATTGTTTAGTTTCGATCAAATATGCGCCAGAGCACCTGACAGCAATGAATATCGATCGAATGTGCTCAAAATAATAGCATCGGACTCAAGGTCCAATTACTCAGAGCGCTTTTATCTAGACTGATGCAAATTGTCCAGCCTATTGTCAGCTAAATGATTAAAGCATGGGAGAACCAAAAATGGGGCAGATGGTTGTGGATGGAAATTCAACTCTTTCAAAACAAAACACCGTTGGATTGATTGGTGTCGGGTTGATGGGGCACGGCATTGCACTAAACGTCCAGAAACACGGCTGGCCGCTGGCTTTTCTCGGTCATCCCGGTAATCAGCCTGTGGCTGATTTATTGGAAGCCGGGGCCAAAGGTTGTTCATCCGTTCGAGAAATGACTGAAGCCTGCAATGTTATCATCCTTTGCGTGACTGGAACGCCCCAAATAGAGGCGATATTTGCAGGTGAGGTTGGTTTGCTGGCAAATATTCGTCCAGATACAATTATTATTGATTGTTCAACCGCGCTGCCAAAATCAACGATTGCGTTGGCGCAAAAAGTAGCCGATGCCGGTGGAACAATGCTTGATGCGCCCATGACGCGCACTGCAAAAGAGGCGGCAGAAGGCAGGCTCAATCTGATTGTTGGGGGAGACAGGCAGGTATTCGACCATGTGCAACTGTTATTGGGCGCATTTGCCGAAAACATATCCTATGCAGGCGCATCGGGTGCCGGGCACAAAATGAAGCTTCTACATAATTATGTGTCACTGGGATTTCTGGCCGTTTTGGGAGAAGCCGCCGCGAGCGCAAGGCTGGGAGGTGTGGAACCAGAAATATTTACCGAAATCCTTGGTGCCGGAGGCGGTGCAAGTAAGGCTCTTGAACGGATGAAACCCTATATATTAGAGGGTGATAAGTCTGGATTGCCATTTTCCATTGCCAATGCTTGTAAGGATATTGGCTATTATCTTCAGATGGCTGATGATCTGGGAGCGGTAAAAAGCGGTGCAGAAGGATTGGTCGCGACCTATGAAGAGGCATTGGCCAATTCAGATGAGGGCGCTTATGTGCCGGAAATAGTGGAAATATTATCGCGAAAAAAAACCTGACATAGCAAATATCAATGTCAGGTTTCTTATTTTAAAATATAAGGTTACCAAAGTTTTTTAATCTAAAACTTTAGAACTACCCTTGAACTACATCTTGTCGTTGAGAGCCTAGGCCTTCAATGGTAAGTTCCATCACATCGTCAGGGTTAAGGTAGATTGGTTCTGGTTTGATACCCATGCCAACTCCTGGAGGCGTGCCGGTTGAAATCACGTCGCCTGGATGAAGGGTCATCAATTGAGAAAGATGTGAAACGATTTGGGCGACGGTGAAAATCATCGTCTTGGTGGTGCCGGTTTGCATGCGTTTGCCGTTCACATTCAGGCTCATTGCCAATGACTGTGGGTCGGCGACCTCATCACGGGTGACAAGCCATGGTCCTGTCGGGCCGAAGGTGTCGCATGATTTTCCCTTGGTCCAGTTGCCTGATAGCTTTGTCTGGAAATGGCGCTCGGAAACATCGTTGATGACGCAATATCCCGCCACATAATCCAGCGCATTTGCTTCATCGACATATTTGGCGGCTTTGCCAATGACCACGCCCAGCTCGACCTCCCAGTCTGTGCTGGTGGAGTTACGGGGAATTTCCACGTTATCATTTGGGCCGACAATTGCTGAATTGGCTTTCATGAACAAAATTGGGTGGTCTGGAATTTCTGCGCCGGTTTCAGCGGCATGATCGGAATAGTTTAGCCCGATGCACATAAATTTGCCGATATTGCCAACACAAGGGCCGATGCGGGTGGAAGCATCAATTTGCGGCAAGCCGTTCAAATCAAGCTTTGCAATTTTTGCAAGCGCCTCGTCGGACAAATTATCACCGGACAAATCCCCAATATGCGCAGATAGGTCGCGAATAATGCCATTGGCATCCAATATTGCAGGCTTTTCCTGTCCCACATCTCCAACACGCAATAGTTTCATAATTTTGCCTCCGGTATATTGTTCAGTATGATTTCTTAACTTGGTAACCGAAACGAGGGCTTTCTCAAAGGTTTTTTTAAACAGCCGCCCTGACTATCAGAAAACAGCTTTATGTGATCCAATATGGAAAATTGTCAGATCGTAACTATCTGATAGAGTATCATGGAAGCTGATGGATTTATGTCGGTTTTTCATACATAATGTAACTGGTTCAGATTCTGCCATTCCCACACAGACTAAACTTGCCGAGGCCCTTATGAACATTGAAGTCAAACCAAATACCAACGTTACAGCGACAAATGCAGCTCTTAAGCGCGTTGCAAAGATTGTTGCTGGTGATGCGGATAGTGATGCTTTGCGTATCACCGTTGAAGGCGGTGGTTGCTCTGGCTTCTCTTATAAGTTCGATCTTGTTGCCGGCAAAAACGATGATGATTTCATCATTGAAGGTGAGGGTGCAGGCCAAGAGCATGGCAAAATACTGATTGATTCCATGTCACTGATTTATATGGGCGGGTCTGAAATTGATTTTGTCGATGATTTGATGGGGCAATCCTTTCAGGTGAAAAACCCCAATGCGATTGCCAGTTGTGGCTGCGGTACAAGTTTTTCAATCTAAATCATCCCAATGAAGCAATCAATTTCCCTCATAGCGCTGGTAGTGCCGGACTATGACGATGCAATTGAATTTTATGTAAATACACTAGGTTTCAGCCTGATTGAGGATACGCCTCAAGGCGATGGCAAGAGATGGGTTGTTGTGGCGCCGCCAAATAGCTCGGAAACGGGCTTGTTGCTTGCGCGTGCTGCAAATGAGGCGCAAACAGCAAGCGTTGGAAACCAGGCCGGTGGCAGGGTGTTTTTGTTTCTAAAAACCGATGATTTTGCTCGTGATTATGAAGCTATGCGTAAAAAGGGTGTCCATTTTGAAGAGCAGCCGCGCGAAGAAACCTATGGGCAAGTGGTGGTATTTCGCGATCCCTTTGGGAATCGTTGGGATTTAGTACAAAATCGGGCTGGTAACCATTAACCTATTTACCTATCTAAAGTAGAGAAGAATGCTTGCGATACGCCCGGCATACGGGTTATGTTGCGGCAAATAATATGGCGCACGAGGAGGTGCGCTGTGACAAACATTTTAGTATTGGAGTTATCAGATGGGACAGATTGGTATTTGGCAAATCGTAATCGTAGCCGTTGTGGTTGTGTTGCTTTTTGGCCGTGGAAAAATTTCCGACCTTATGGGCGATGTTGCCAAAGGCATCAATTCTTTCAAAAAGGGTTTGAAAGAAGAAGACAAAGCAGTTGCTGATGCATCTGAATCGATCGAAGCCAAGGCTTCCGATGTTGTCGTTGAAGCCAAGGACAAAACCAGCGCTAGCTGAATTGCTCTTTTAATTGACCGGCTTCCGCCTCCGTTGCGGCAGCTTGTGATTTTACTCATTCGGCGGATGTAGCCTTGTTTGATATCGGTTGGACAGAAATGCTGGTGGTTGCCTGTGTGGCAATTATTGTTGTGGGTCCCAAGGACCTGCCAAAGATGTTGCGTTCGGTTGGTAAAACCATTCGCAAGGTGCGTGGAATGGCGAGCGATTTTCAACGCCAGTTCAATGACGCACTAAAAGAAACTGAACTGGACGACCTCAAGAAAGATTTCACCGATAGCCAGACATTTGCACCCATTGCGGACGCAAAAAAGGCCATGGAAGATTTCAAGAAGAACGTCGACGATTCCGTTTTTGATGTGGAGAAGGATATCTCCGACGATACGGTAATCGCCAAAGCCGATGTTTCAGCAAAAAGTGGTGCTAAGAAACCGGTTAGAAAACCGGCGGCTAAGTCTACTGCAAAAGCCAAGACTGTTGCAAAGAAAACAGCTGCTGCCAAGCCTGCTGCTAAAAAGTCCGTAGCTAGAAAACCTGCAACAAGAAAGCCAGTTGCTAAAGCTGCTGCGGCCAAACCGGCTGCAAAAAAACCTGTTGCGAAGAAACCGGCTACACCAGCAAAAACAGCTGCTGCCAAAGATAGCGTGGGCCAGCGTACAAAAAGCAGCTCTGTGCGCAAACCTGGCGCAAGCAGAACTAAATCCAGGGATGCAACCGCATGAGCGAAGATGTTCTGGAAGACAGCAGTGCACCATTAGTGGAGCATTTGATTGAATTGCGACAACGGCTGGTGCGTGCACTGATTGCTGTTGCCATATTCTTTGTGATTTGTTTCATTTTTGCCGATCAGATATTTGATATATTGGTGATCCCCTATGAGCGTGCCTCAGCTGAAGGCGCTGAACTGAAGCTGATTTATACGGCTCCGCAAGAATATTTCTTTGTTCAATTGAAAATTGCCCTGTTTGGCGCGTTTTTCATCGCGTTCCCGGTCATTGCAACGCAGATCTATAAATTTGTTGCGCCGGGCCTTTATAAGAACGAAAAATCTGCCTTTTTGCCATTTTTGGTGGCCACTCCGGTTCTGTTTATCATGGGCGCTTGTTTGGTGTTTTTCGTGGTTATGCCGCTTGCAATGGGGTTCTTCCTTTCCATGCAGTCCAGCGGTGAAAATACCCGAGCGACAATTGAACTCCTGCCGAAGGTCTCTGAATATCTTGGACTGATCATGACCTTGATATTTGCTTTTGGGTTTGTGTTTCAATTGCCTGTTGCGATTTCTCTGCTTGTGAAAGCCGGGCTCGTTACCGAAAAAGGGCTGAAGAGCAAGCGTAAATATGCCGTCGTGATGGCATTTATTGCTGCTGCTGTTTTAACTCCGCCTGATCCTATCAGTCAGTTAGGTCTTGCGATTCCAACGCTGCTCCTCTACGAAATCTCTATTATTGCTGCGCGACTCATAGAAAAGAAACGCGCCGAGCAAGAAGCAGAAAGAGACCGGGAAGATGAAGCCAATTCGTGATGCTCACTGATCATCATTAAGGTTTTACCGGTTAACCGGTAGCAGAGTTCTTCACCTCAAATTTCGGAAAAATACAATGTTTGATATTAAATGGATTAGGGAAAATCCTGAGGCGTTTGACGCCGGTTTGACCATGCGTAATCTTGAGCCTCTGGCAGCTGATCTGCTTGCGCTTGATGAAAAGCACCGCGCTTGCGTGAGTGAAATACAAGAAGCACAAACCCGCCGAAATGCCGCCTCAAAGGAAATCGGCAAAGCCATGGGCGCCAAGGATATTGATCTGGCGGAACGGCTGAAAAAGAAAGTTTCTGATCTCAAGCAGGCAATGCAGGCCAGCGAAGAAGCAGGTAAAACCCTGGGTGCCGAGCTTAAGGGAAAGCTTGCAGCCATTCCTAATATGCCTCTTGATGATGTTCCTGTCGGGGTTGATGAAGACGATAATGTCTTCAAACATGCATCTGGACAAAAACCGCAATTTACCTTTCAGCCTAAAGAACATTATGAATTAGGTGAAAACCTGAACCAGATGGATTTTGACGTTGCTGCGAAGATTTCAGGCAGCCGGTTTGTTGTATTGAACAACGCAATTGCTCGCCTGGAGCGCGCTCTTGGTCAATTCATGCTGGATACTCATACGACTGAGCACGGCTATTCAGAAG
>JAESUH010000153.1 GCA_016763155.1 Rhizobiaceae bacterium | reverse complement strand
TTCTTCTCCAGCCGAAGCTATACAGATTTCCTTATGGATTCCATTCGTGAAAACAAAGGTGACGGAAAACCTTTCCTGGCCTATCTGGCATTCACCGCTCCCCACGATCCCGTTCAGGCTCCGGAACCTTGGAAGACCAAATACAAAGGTCAGTATAAAGATGGTTATGAAGCCCTTAGGACAAAAAGGATCGAGGGCTCAAAAAAAGCAGGTGTATTTGCTAAAGATGTCGCCGTCATCGGACGCCATGAACTGGTAAAACCGTGGTTATCTCTCAGCGATGAGGAACGTGCTTCCCAAGAAGTTCAGATGGAAGTTTACGCGGGCATGCTAGATAATATGGACTATCATTTCGGCCGCGTTATGCAATTTCTTAAAGACATTGGCGAATACGAAAACACTATCGTTATATTTTTCTCCGACAATGGATCAAACCCGTTTGTATCCGAGGATTATCCCGGCAACCGTGAGACTGACTATCTGAAGCGATTTGACAACTCTTTGAATAACATTGGAAATTTAACGTCTCATATCGCCTACGGCATGGGCTGGGCGCAAGCCGGATCAGGCCCGCTTGATTTGTTTAAAATGGCCGTTGGCGAAGGCGGCATTCGTAGCCCTATGATTATCTCCGGTCCAGGCATTGAAAACCACGGCAAGTTCAACCGTAATTTTTCCTACGTGACAGACATCATGCCAACTGTGCTTGAAATGGCAAATATTGAGCATCCTTCTCAATTTAAAGGAAGGGACATATTGCCGATGCTGGGGCATTCAATCGTACAATCGCTGCACGCTTCAAATAAGCCGATCTACGGCATCAATGAATATATCGGCGGTGAAATGTTTAATGGTCGCTGGTTGCGAAAGGGTAATTATAAAGCAGTTCTTGTGCCAAAACCCTATGGCAATGACCAATGGGGCCTGTTCAATGTTGTGACTGACCCCGGCGAAACCAAAGACCTCGCCACAGAAAATCCGGAAATGTTGAAAGAGCTGCAAGTTGCATGGGATAAATATGCGGAAAAAACCGGCGTATTATTCCCTCCAAAATAGTAGGATTAAGCCTCGTCTTTGATGCCCGTATTTTTTGGCGCTGGCGCTCTAGATCATAATCTAGGGTAAGAACCCAGACTATTTTACTAGGTTAAAGATGACCGCCAGCGGCAATCCGGCTAATACCAATTCAACAATCATCGCTGACCAGTTGAATAATGTATTGCCGCGGTCTGACAGCATGGAAATCATTCGGCCAAATGCCGTCATGACCCAGCCCAACCCTAATGCAAATCCGACAAACATGCCCGGCACAGCCAACACATCCGGGTTCATCAACAATAGCGCCGATACGCCAAGATAAAATCCGGCTAATATTCCGCGCGGCTCCCCATTTGCAGATTCGACGCCACCCTTATGGGTTATTCGCATAATGGCCAACATGCCCTTGGGCAAGAGGAGCGATAAAGCGCCAAACAAGAAAGTAATGGCTGCAGCAATCCACGGCAATAATGTTGTCTGGTTTTCCGGCGTAACCATCTGGTATTCCGGCAATCCCGATTGCGCATAAGAATATCCTGCCAGCACGCAGGCCAGCACAAATCTTCCCACATTGATAATCGGCTTTTGCGCCAACCCGCCATCAAACAGCAATTGCACCAATTTGCCAAAGGCGGCGATGGCCCAGCTAATGGTCAGAGCCTGATTGAGAATTGGTTGCTGAAACAAAATGCAGGTGATAGCCAGCCCCACCATAAACCCGCCAAAATTAGAGCGGCCCGCCCCAATTCCTTCAGGGTGTTTCATGGTGCCTTCCAGCCCCAATGAACCCAGTACGGTTTTTGGCATTAAAAAATAGCCAAGCCCGATTAGCAGAGTAACCAGCGGCACCACAAAAGGGAGCCATTCATCAAGTGTCTGGGGGAGTTCAAGAAATTGCATAAGCCAAATTTCAAATTTGTTTGATTCTAATGGGTTGAACTGTACCAGCCGAATACCATTATTATCAATATTCTTTTACCAGCCCTTTTTATTGCTGTTACCAGGGCACTATTTCAAGCTCAGGCCAGATAGACTTTGCCCGCTTTCCCTTTTCTTCATGGGTCACCTTGTTTTGCAGTGCACGGTTTGGCTCCATTCGAAACGAAAACATGTGGTCCAACCCAAATGGTGCAAAAATACTCATAGTGTCATCAGCCTCTAGCCGCACCGCCACCGCATGGGTTTTTGATGCATAACGCTCAAGGCTTTCGTCAGCCGATTTTAATGCAGAAAAAGACCGCCCATATTTTTCTTGATACCACAAATGAACACGCGCCTGATTACGCAATTCAATAGGGATAGTGAGACCGCGAAACATCTCATCCACCCTGGAAATTTCCTTATCCTCTGCTTCATAACTCAGATCGTGATCATCAAAATAAATCACATCAATGTCTTTAATACCGGTTTCAAGTGGCCTTTCGGTCAGATAGTTCCACACGCTATTATAGATAGCGCCAGAAACCACCCACCAATCGGCCAGATTTACCTCGCGCATGACATTTAGAGCTTCCATCACCAAGGGAGTATCTCGCAAGATATTTTCTAAGGCTTCACGCTGTTCCTTCTCGGATTTTCCAGAAAACCTTAGATGATCCATCACATGAAACTTTGCGGATCAATATCCACCTGCACCCGAACCCCGCCGCGCTCCTTGGGCGCAACCGAAAACCAGTTTCTTATCCAGTTTTGCAGATCGATATTGCGTTGTGCCTGAATTAGGATGCGATAGCGAAAACGGCCCCGGATCATGGAAAGAGGTGCCTCTGCCGGACCAAGTACATTTACTCCATCCAAAAAAGGTGCCGTGCGACGCAATGCTTTGGCGTGTATTTCGGCCTGCGGTTTGCTATCCGCCGATATAATGATTCCGGCCAACCGGCCAAAAGGTGGCAAATTGGCTGATTTACGTGCTGCAATTTCACGCTCATAAAACGATTCCCGGTCACCGGAACAAATGGCCTTTAAAACCGGGTGTTCAGGTTGATAACTTTGTAACAGGCCTAAACTTTTCCGACCGGTTCTTCCGGCCCGACCTGTTACCTGAGATAGTAATTGAAAAGTGCGTTCTGAAGCACGCAAATCACCGTGAGCCAGACCAAGATCTGCATCCACCACCCCAACCAGCGTCATGAGCGGAAAATTGTGCCCCTTGGCCACCAATTGCGTGCCAATCACAATATCCACCTCGCCCTGCTCAATCGCCTCCATTTCCATTCGCATACGCTTGACCCCACCGGCCATATCTGACGAAAGCACAATCGTGCGAGCCTCTGGAAACAGTTCAAGAATTTCCTCCCCGATCCGCTCCACACCAGGCCCACAGGCAACCAGATGATCCAGCGTGCCACATTCAGGACAGGCTTCAGGAACAGCTTCCGAATGGCCGCAATGGTGACACTGCAATTGCTTGCGAAAACGGTGTTCCACCAGCCAGGTAGAACAATTATTACATTGGAAGCGATGCCCACAAACCCGGCATAGCGTTAGCGGCGCATAGCCTCGCCGGTTCAAAAACAGCAGTGCTTGTTCTTTGCGCTCCAGAGTTTCCCTGATTTTCGTAATTAAAACTGGAGATAAAAAGCGGCCGCGCGGCGGTGCATCACGGCGCATATCAATAATTTCAATATCGGGTAATTGCGCTTCACCAAAACGCGCCTCCAGCCGCAAATATTCATAGCGCCCCAAATCACCGTTTACGCGGCTTTCAATCGATGGCGTAGCAGAGGCAAGCACCACCGGCGCATTACCCAAATGCCCACGCACCACCGCCATATCGCGCGCATTATAAAACACCCGATCTTGCTGCTTATAGGCTTGCTCATGTTCTTCATCGACAATGATAAGACCCAGATCCTTAAACGGCAAAAAAAGCGATGAGCGTGCACCTGCCACTACCTGAACTTCACCCAGAGCCACCTGCCGCCAGGTTCTTTCCCGCAATTTGGGAGAAATATCTGAATGCCATTCAGCAGGAGGCGACCCAAAACGTTTTTCAAACCTTTTGAGAAATGTCGAAGTCAGGGAAATTTCTGGCAACAGGATCAAAACCTGCTTGCCCTGTTCAAGACAGGCGGCAATGGCTTCGAAATAAATTTCTGTTTTTCCAGAACCTGTCACCCCGTCAAGCAGGGATACTGAAAACTTTGCAGCCTCCACGGATTGCCGCAAAGCACTCGCCGCCTCGGCCTGATCCTTGTTAAGCTTTGGAAGCATAAAGTCGACCTGGGGTGCAGCCACCACTGGTGGTTGCGGAATTTCAACCCGATTCAATACGCCTTGTTTGATCAGGCCGGAAATTACAGCACTGCTCACACCAGCGGCATGGGCAAGGCCCGATTTGCTCCAGGCCATCCCCTCGCGGGCAAGTTCCAATACCTGTCCGCGTGCTGGAGTGATACGTTCGGGATCATGACCTGAATAAACCCAGCCCTCAATCGGGGTGAGTGGATCAAGCCCACCCTTAACCCGCAAAACCATGCGCAAAACCATTCCAGGCGCGCTTAGGGTATAATTGGACACCCATTCCACAAAACGCCGCATTTCTACAGACAGTGGCGGGCAATCAAACCGCGCCACAACCTCACGCAGCTTTGCCACATCAACTTTATCGCCGCCACCCTCAGGAGTTTCCCAAACCACGGCTGCAACTTCGCGCGGGCCAAGTGGCACCGTCACAAAATCGCCCGGAGCAAGGTGTAAACCTTCAGGCACGCTATAAGTATATGGCCGCTCCGCCGGGATCGGCAGTAATATGGAAACTGTTTCAGTCAAATCAGGCCTGCAAGGTACGAATCTAATCAAATAGCGTAATGACCTTGAGCAAAATTTGCTATAAGGGATGCAACAATCATTAGCGTCTTAATATGAGGATTATGAAATGAAATTTTTTGTCGACACTGCAGATGTGGATGAAATCCGCGAAATCAATGCCATCGGATTGCTGGATGGGGTAACCACAAACCCTTCACTGATTATGAAATCTGGCCGCGATATCATTGAAGTAACCAAGGAAATTTGTTCCATCGTAGAGGGCCCCGTTTCCGCTGAAGTTACTGCCCTTGATTATGACGGCATGATGAAAGAAGCAGCGACCCTTGGCAAAATCGCCGATAATATCTGCATCAAACTGCCCCTCACCATGGACGGCCTGAAAGCTTGTAAGGCATTAACCTCCGATGGTCATAAAACCAACGTGACCCTTTGTTTCTCAGCCAATCAGGCGCTGCTTGCAGCCAAAGCGGGTGCTACCTATGTTTCACCGTTCATTGGTCGCCTTGACGATATGGCCATTGACGGCATGGAATTGATCGAAGACATGCGTATCATTTTTGATAATTATAATTTCGAAACTCAAATCCTTGCGGCTTCAATCCGCACGGTCAATCACGTTAAAGAAGTGGCACTTGCCGGTGCTGACGTGGCGACTATTCCACCTTCAACCATCATGGCACTGGTTAAGCATCCGCTGACCGATAAAGGCATTGAAGGCTTCCTCGCTGATTGGGCCAAAACAGGGCAGACGATTTAGTTTTACTAAATCGTTTTTCTCGATCTCACGGCGTATCCAAGCTTTGCTTGGGCTTGCCGTTTGGGCGACGCATTAGCGTCGGGCGGCTTTTCGCCACCTTTGCCGGTAAGATCAAATTAGCGGTTTAACAGTTTAATAATGCGCCCGGGCTTATAGTTCGGGCGTTATGGTATCAAACGCACCCTCTGCTGAACTTCTCATCATTTGCGCCAAGGATTTGGCCCCCCAGCTTTCACCGCTTGTTTAAGCAGATAACTCAAAGCAATTTCTATCGACAGGTCGGCAAATTTACTCAATGCATCG
>JAESUH010000152.1 GCA_016763155.1 Rhizobiaceae bacterium | reverse complement strand
CTCGCGCACCATCAAGAGCTGCGGCACGAGCCGACGCTGCCAACAGGCTTTGGAGCTGCATTGATTGTTTGGCAGCAAGTGCCGTCAGCTGATTGCCAGCCTGCACGGCTTGAAGATTGCCAACAGCACTTTGGCTTTCAGCGACAATCCGGTTGAGCGTGGTGGCATCTGTCCGCAACTGACCAACCACTACAGCCTGAACTTCGAGACTGTGCTTGAAGCCTTCTCGTGCAAGTTTCCACGCATCTTCTGCATCCTGAATGATGCGCGACACCGTAGTGTTGGCATTATAACTTTCAGGGAAGATACGCTGGTATTCAGCGGTGATTGCGGAAACGCTATATGAAAGGTTACGAGCATTTTGGATCAGTTGATCCACTCGCTGCAATGAGGACCTGAGATCACTTGCAATGCTCATGGGTAATTGTGTTAGATTCTTTGCCTGATTGACCAGCATTTGCGCCTGATTGGTAAGCTGGTTGATTTGGTTGTTGATCTGCTGAAGGTTGCGAACTGCCGTGAGTAGGTTTTGACTGTAATTCGCTGGATCAAAAACGGTGATGGCATTGGCTGTTGGCAAATTCATAACCAAGCTGGAACACCCAATAGAAAGCGCAATAATTGTGGATGAAAATTTGTGCTTGAAAGAGGTCATCGTTCGTCCCTCCCTGTATTGCCCCATTGCCAACCGCTCTGGCCATGAGCTAAAATTTCAATGCGATAGTGGTAGGTGCTGAATTCGCTGATGGCGTAAACATTGGCACCAAAGGGCCTCACACGATCTGCACCAAACCCGTCATACACGGCGTAGAAATATCCGGTGGCGTAGGCGTCGCCGAACCCGAACCCGTCAGCAAAATCAAGTGCAACACCGCCATAAGTGATTTCGCCGATGGTCTTATTGCCGATGCGCGCATGACATCCAGGCAGTGTGGCGGAAGTTCTTGCTGCACCCGCCGTGTGACGACGTAACACCACATCATTGCCGGGTTGACTGGCTGTGGTGAACTCTTCGTCACCCTCGAAACCACAATCACCACCGGTGGAAGTAATGTGAACTTCATCTACATAAGGATGCAACGGAATGCAGAGTGATCCGCTGGCGGTTGCCGCATTGCCATCCAGCCATTGCCGGATGTTTCCGCGAGCATCTGACACTCCCCAGATATGCCGCCAGTCACTGACACAGGCAGAGCCTATCGAAACGACAGCATTGCCATTTCTGGTTACGACATTCAAAAAGAAGCTGGGGCATTCATCGTCGTGCCAGCACTGGGGCCAGCCTTGATTGTAAAAACCAATGGCATGGGCACTTTGCAATGGCATTGCAACCAGTGAGGCGGCAATTGCTATTTGGGCAAGTTTCTTCATGTGTTTTCTCCTGTTGTTTGGGGGTGAATGATTTCGGCGACCCAATCGAGGCCTTTGGCGCGTAGCCAGAATTCAGCAAACTCGTCTTCGCCATGAGCCGCAATCAGCTCATTCATCAGGGCGTGATCCTGTTTGGTGCTGGCACCAGTGAAGGCGAGTGCTACTTCGCCAAGATTCAATTCAAACAGGCGATTGCCTTGCCGCGACTGAATGTAGTAATCGCGCTTCGGAACGGCACGAGAGATGATTTCAATCTGTCGGTCGTTCAATCCAAAGGCTTCATAGACAGCCTTTGCCTGTGGTTCGATAGCCCTGTCATTGGGCAAGAAGATACGGCTTGGACAGCTTTCGATGATCGCAGAAGCGATTGAACTGTCGGCAATATCCGACAAGCCTTGTGTGGCGAAAATGACGGATACGTTCTGCTTTCGAAGGGTTTTTAGCCATTCGCGAATGCGGGCGGCGAAAGCCGGATGATCCAGAAACAGCCATGCTTCATCCAGAATAAGAAGTGCTGGTCTGCCATCAAATCCTACTTCAAGGCGATGGAACAGATAGGTGAGAACCGGAAGCACTGCACCGGTTTCGTGCATCAGTTCTTCCATCTCAAAGCATTGAACATCTCCAAGAGTGAGACGGTCACTATCGGAATCCAGCAATCGCCCGTATGGACCTTCTAATGTAAAAGGTTGCAGCGCCTGACGGAGCTCATTGACCTGCAGCAAAGTTGCCAGTCCGGTGAGCGTGCGCTCAGTGGTTGGCGCTCCTGCAAGATTTGAAAGCGCAGACCAGACCGCATCTTTGGTATCAGGTGTGATCTCAACACCTTCCTGGGCAAAAATATCAAGCAGCCAACCTTGAGCAAAAGAGCGTTCAGCTACGTGATCAATGTTTGCCAGCGGCTGGAATGCGATTGCACCTTCCGAACCAAGATCGAAATAATTGCCGCCCATACCAAGAACAGCGGCGCGGGCTGAACCGCCTTTGTCGAACATTGTAATTTGGGCATTTGGATAACGGCGAAACTGAAGTGCCAATAGCGACAACAGCACGGATTTCCCTGCCACGGTTGGGCCAACAATTAGCGTGTGCCCCACATCTCCAACATGCGTAACCAGTCGGAATGGTGTAGTGCCATTGGTTCGCACTGTTATTAGCGGAGGACCATCCAGATGTTCATTACGTGCTGGCCCTGCCCAAGTGGCGGACAATGGCATGATATGTGATAGATTGAGGGTGTTGATCGGTGACTGGCGAACATTCGCGTAAACATGACCCGGCAATGACGAAAGCCATGCTTCTACGGAGTTGGTGTTCTCATCTATGGTAGCAAAACCACTCTCATCAATGATGCGCTGGGCGGCTCGTATCTTTTCCCGAACCCGGTTTTCGTCTTCATCCCAGACCACAAATGTCGTGGTGACATAACCGTAGGATACAAGATCAGCACCCAATTCCTGTAATGCAGCATCGGCATCTGCGGCTTTGTTACTTGCATCACTGTCGACCAATGCAGATTGCTCATTGGTCATTACTTCCTTGATGATCGCACCAATTGATTTGCGTTTAGCGAACCATTGGCGGCGATATTTACGCAGTACCTTTTCAGCCTCTGCCTTATCCATAGAGATAAACCGCGTCATCCAGCGATATTCAAAACCAAGATTATCAAGCTGGTTGAGAAGACCCGGTGTTGTTGAGCCGGGAAACCCGAGAATGCTCAGTACCCGCAAATGGGCATTGCCCAGCATCGGTGCCAAACCGCCTGTCAGTGGAGTGTCTACAAGAACAGCATCCAGATAGGCAGGCACTTCCGGTACTTTGATGAGATGTCGTCGCGTCGAGATGCAATCATGCAGATAAGTAAGTGTCTCGCTATCATTCAGCGGCACAACTTCCGGCATTAGCTGACCCAGAAGATCGAATGCTCGGTCCGTCTGCTGAACGAAGCTACCCAGATGGTCGTGATAGCTCCGACCGGGTTTGTCGTCGGCACTTTCAATCAGAACCTGCTCCATCCGATTGACGGTTTCAACCGGTGGCAAATATACGAAGGTCAGCCGATATCCTGTTTCGAACAAATCCCCGGCATTCTCAAACGCTGCCCTGCGCTCCTCGTCTATCAGTGCTGACATTGGATCAGGGAAATCTGACTGCGGATAATCTCGTGCAGGAAACCTCTCGGCCTCAAAGAACAATGCCCAACCAGAACCAAACCGGCGCAGCACATTATTGATCCGTGCGCATGTGGCTACTAATTCTGGATCGGTGGCACTTTCAAGATCGGGCCCGCGAAACTTTGCCGAACGCTGGAAACTACCGTCCTTGTTGAGAACAACACCGGGGGCAACCAGACACGCCCATGGTAGATAATCCGCCAGCAATGCCGGGCGCTTTTGATACTCTCTCAAATTCAACATGTAAGCGCCCCCTTGTGTCTCACATGGCGAACCAGCACTTCCATGAAGGCTGGATCTTTGCGAGCCGCATAAACGGCGGCCCCATGACCAAAGATCCAGACGATTGCTCCGGCAATCCAAAGCTGAAGCCCTAGCCCAAGTGCTGCTGCCAGTGTTCCATTGATGATGGCGACTGTTCGTGGTGCACCACCCATCAGGATCGGCTCCGTCAGTGAGCGATGTAGGGGAATTTCAAAACCATTTATCGAATTCATACGATCAATGCCCCACCACCAAATGAGAAGAAGGACAGAAAAAAACTGGTGGCCGAGAATGCAATAGCGAGGCCAAAGACAATCTGGATCAATCGTCTGAAACCGCCTGACGATTCACCAAAGGCAAGAGACAGGCCGGTGATGACAATGATGATAACGGCAATAATCCGCGCGACCGGGCCTTCAATAGATTCCAGAATTGAGGTCAATGGCGCTTCCCAGGGCATGCCTGAACCTGCCGCATTGGCGGGTTCGATGATGGCTGCGGAAAGAATAAGCGCTGCGCCAATAAACTTGGCTGTATTCGTAGTGGGATTCATGGAGATCTCCTTGGATCAGACAGAGGGAACAAGGTGGATGGGAGTGAGGGATTTCAGGACGTAATCGCCATCAGCTTTCAGCCCCTCAAGGGTGGCGACGGTTTCGACACGACGGCCTGTATTGCGTCCTTTGAGGAACACGACCACATCAATGGCCTCGGCAATGAAACGCCGGGGCACTGTGACGACGGCTTCCTGAATGAGCTGTTCGAGACGATAAAGTCCGGCTTGGGCTGAATTGGCATGAAGCGTGGTGATCCCGCCGGGATGGCCTGTGTTCCACGCCTTCAACATATCGAGCGCCTCGGGGCCGCGTACTTCGCCAACGATGATCCTGTCTGGACGCAATCGCAGCGTCGAACGCACGAGATCCCCAAGTGAAGCAATGCCAGGCTTGGTGCGAAGACCAACGCAGTCTACAGCAGCGCAATGCAGCTCCCGCGTATCTTCGATCATGACAACGCGATCACCGGACGTTGCCACTTCCGACAGCAACGCATTGACCAATGTTGTCTTGCCGGAGCTGGTGCCACCGACAACAACGATGTTTTTACGATCTGCCACGGCTTGCGATAACGCACTTGCCTGAACAGGAGACATGATCTGAGCTTCGACGTAATCAATCAGCTCATAAATCACCTGTGCTGGTTTGCGGATTGAGAAACATGGAGCCACGGTTATTGGTGGTAGCAATCCCTCAAAGCGTTCGCCATTCTCTGGCAACTCAGCAGAAATCACTGGACGATCAGCATGGCATTCCTGCCCGATATGGCTTGCTACCAGCCTAATAATCCGTTCTGCCTGTATTGAGCCAATATGTTCCCCGGTATTGATGCGGCCATCGCCGTGACGATCAATCCAGAGTTTTCCGTCGGGATTGACCATCACCTCAATTACCTTTGGATCGGCAAGCGCTTCGGCAATTGCCGGACCCATTGCAGTTCGCAACATGGTGTGTTAACGATCAATCGTTGTCGCATTCAGCCGGTCATGCATCAGCTTCTCCTCCGTTGTTTTTGGTTTGAATGTCTTTGGTTGTTTCTGCTCGCACTGCTTTCAGGGCGTCGATTTCTTCTTGAGTAAAGAAGTCACTTTCCTTCGCCGTGATCTCATCGAGCACGTCGCTGATCATATTTTTACCGCCCGCAAGTCGGCGTCCGAGCTGCGTTATAAAATAATCGAAGCGCTCCTTACCGAGCGCGCGGGCGGCATCCTGATCCGTATTTGGCAAAGGGGGAGTTACGGTCAGGAAAAAGCGGATGAACAAGGCGAGCGTCTCGGTAGAAATACCGAGATTGCGCTCAAGCCGTTCAATTTGACGGGTCAACCTGTCGAGACGGCGGATCAATGCACCATCACGCTGATCGTCGTATTCTTTTGAAAAGAATCCCAGAAGTGCAGCTTCCACGATGGATGCCTTGGTGACACCGGGACGCTTGGCAAACAGTTCAACTTTCTCGGAAAGCTGGTGGGTGATATGGATATTAAGGCGAGGTTTCATTGTCTGTTCTTTCAAAAGCTTGGCATTAAATCGTCGTCGGACTGGTCAATGGCGTGAGCGCGCTGGATAACGGTGGTGTTTCGGGAGAGCTGGTCTATGCGTTTGGGTTCAGCCACATCAAATTCATCGTCAAGCAGACCGGCATCAGGCGATTGCTCATGTTCGGGGATCACTGGCGCTTCATCTGGAAGTGTCGGATGTCGTTTCAAACCGCCCTCGTCTTCTTCGCCGTATGAGGCAAAACCGGATTGATGTTCGGAAAGACCGGCATGAGATTTACGCACCTGATCGCCCCAGTCATCCGTACGAGGTGGCGGACGGCCCGGATAATGACCGTCCTCAGACTGAGTCTGCGTCAAAACAGGTGGGGAGAAGACCCGGTCTGAGAAATTGGCATCTTCGAAATAGCGAAGTTTGGATGCGCGAATGGGAGGTTGACCGGAGACCATGATGATCTCTTCATCCATAGGAAGCTGCATGATCTCGCCAGGAGTGAGCAAAGGCCGCGCGGTTTCTTGGCGTGAGACCATGACGTGGGCGAGCCAGGGAGCCAGCCGATGTCCAGCATAATTGCGCTGCGATCTAAGCTCAGTCGCGGTCCCAAGTGAGTCTGAAATACGCTTGGCAGTGCGTTCGTCATTGGTGGCAAAAGCAACCCGCACATGGCAGTTGTCGAGAATGGCATTGTTGTCGCCATAGGCTTTGGTGATTTGATTGAGTGACTGCGCAATCAGAAATGCCCGGATGCCATAGCCAGCCATGAAGGCAAGTGCGCTTTCGAAGAAATCCAAGCGCCCCAGTGCCGGGAACTCATCAAGCATCATCAGAAGTTGATGCCGATGGTTCTTCCCCTCCTGTCCTTCCAGCTTTTCGGTCAAACGACGACCTATCTGATTTAGGATCAGACGAACAAGCGGCTTGGTTCGGGAAATATCAGAAGGCGGGATGACGAGGTAGAGTGAGACCGGACGCTCGGCATCCATAAGGTCGGCAATCCGCCAGTCGCAGGCACTTGTTGTTTCGGCAACCGTGGGGTCGCGGTAAAGCCCGAGAAATGACATTGCCGTAGAAAGAACACCCGAACGCTCATTCTCGGATTTATTGAGAAGTTCCCGTGCCGCTTGCGCAATAACCGGATGAACAGCTGGTTCTGCATCTGTGCCGAGATGGTTTGTGCTCATCATCACCCGCAACGTCCGTTCGAACGAACGTGACGGATCGGATAAAAATGCTGCTACGTGGGAAAGGGTTTTCTGTTCTTCCGCATAGAGCACATGAAGGATCACACCTACCAACAACGAATGGCTGGTTTTTTCCCAATGGTTCCGGCGTTCCAATGCTCCTTCCGGGTCAACCAAAATGTCAGCAATATTCTGGACATCGCGAACCTCAAACCGCCCTTTGCGAACTTCCAGCAATGGATTGTATTTGACGCTTGCCGGATCGGTAGGGTTGAACAAAAGGCAATGGGAGAACGTTGATCGCCATCCGGCCGTCAATTGCCAGTTCTCTCCCTTGATATCGTGGATTACCGCTGAATGAGGCCATGACAACAATGTTGGAATAACAAGGCCAACGCCTTTACCGGAACGCGTTGGCGCAAAACACATGATATGCTCAGGCCCATCGTGGCGAATATAACGACCTTTCAATCTGCCAAGAAAAATGCCTTTAGGATCAAACAGACCGGATTGAGCAAGTTCTGAATTTGTTGCCCAGCGAGATG
>JAESUH010000151.1 GCA_016763155.1 Rhizobiaceae bacterium | reverse complement strand
TTAGCGATTTCAGCAGCAGTTTTTTGATCTGCAGCAGCAAAGGCTTCAGTTGCAGCAACTAAGTCTGCATCAGGTTCGATGAATTCAATGCCAGCTTTTTTCGCAGCAGCAACTGCAGCGATTGGCATTTCTCTGCCCCAACGATCGGTGAAATCAGCATTTGCACGGTTAGCAGCACGAGCAAAAGCTTCACGATCAGCTTTGTTCAGTGAATCCCATACGCCTTTGTTAACGGTGAAGTTAGAAGTCGCGTGGTAAGTGCCAAGGTCGAGCAGAGTGACGTATTTAGCCAGTTCAACAATACGGAAAGACAGCAAATCAGCGACTGATGCCATGGTGCCATCGATCACGCCACCAGACATGGATTCAAAGGTCGCAAACACAGACATGCTTGCTGGCACTGCGCCAAACTTTTCAGCCCAACGCGAGAATGGTGCGCCACCGCTTCGTAATTTCAAGCCTTTAAGATCAGCAGCTGTACGAACAGGTTTCTTTGAAAGAATTGCGTATACATCTGACGAACCGGAACCAACGTAGACAACACCAAATTTGGACATTTCTGCCTGACAAGGTGCACAATTCACCATGTATTCGGTCATTGCAGCACCCATTGCCTGGGCATTTCTGCCAGCAAGAGCCATTTCACCAACAAGAGCCATATTTGGCAAATCAGCAGGGAAATATAGCGGCAGCAAATTGCCTACTTCTGCAAGATTACTTTGCAGCGCATCTTTCATCTGGCCAATTGAAACCACTTCCGGGCCAATCATTGTTGCAGTCAGGCTGCCACCAGATTCTTCTTTCAAATAGTCAACCAGCTTGGAATATAGATGGCTATTTGCAGGGTGAGCAGGTGGTGCACCAGGTGCAACGCGCAAGTCACGGGCGTCAGCCATATTGGCTGTCATCGCAAGCATCATTGCCAGTGCGGAAGTCCTCAGTAGTTTTTTCATTATATTCTCCTCTCCAATTTGCCCAAGTTTTGGGTTTTAGTGCCTACAGGTTCAACAGCCTCCGGGCATTTTCTTTGAGGATGAGCGGGCGGACCTCATCCTTGATTCCAATTTCTGCAAAACCTTTCAGCCACATATCAGGTGTGATTGCAGGCCAGTCCGAGCCAAACAACATTTTTTTCTTCAACAGAGTGTTTGCGTATTGAATTAGAATGGCCGGGAAATATTTTGGCATCCAACCCGACATATCAATGTAAACATTGGGCTTGTGCATGGCGACCGAGAGCGCCTCCTCCTGCCACGGGAATGACGGGTGAGCCAAAATGATTGGCATATCGGGAAAATCCACAGCCACATCATCCAGATACATGGGGTTTGAATATTTTGTACGCATCCCCATGCCGCCGGGCATGCCAGAACCAACACCGGTTTGGCCGGTATGGAAGAGTGTAATTGCCCCCTCCTCTGCAATCGCCTCGTAAAGCGTATAGGCGCTGCGGTCATTGGGGTAAAAACCCTGCATGGTGGGATGGAATTTAAAGCCTCGAACGCCAAATTCACGCACCAGCCGTCTCGCTTCACGTGCACCCATCTTGCCTTTTGCCGGATCGATTGAAGCAAACGGGATCATGATGTCTGAATTATCGGCGGCAATTTCAGCCACTTCCTCGTTTTTATAACGACGGAAGCCGGTTTCACGTTCCGCATCGACTGGAAAAATTACACAGCCGATTTTGCGTTCGCGGTAATATTGGGCCGTTTCAACCACTGTCGGCAAATGATCGAAACCATTGCCTTTGAAATATTTGGCCATTCCGGCCTGAAACTCATCATAGCCGTCATCGCGCGGGCCACAGCATGGCTCTTCTGCATGGGTATGAAAATCAAGTGCTACCAGCTCATCGAGGTTCACTGAGCATCTCCTTGTTCGAGATCAACAAATTTACGCAAAAGACCAAGCATTTGCTTTTCTTCGGCTGGTGTTAGCCGAGGCGTCTGGGCCTTTTCATGGCCATAAAAACGGTCCCAATTGGTTTCGACAAACTTGAGTCCATCGGCTGTTAATTCCAGTTCAACCGCACGGCGGTCCTCATCAGGAATGGTTCTTGAAACATGCCCACGGTCTTCAAATACGCGAATCAGTTTGGTCATATGAGCCCGCTTGATCATCAAACGACGCGCCAGCACTCCCTGACGGATGTGTGGGTTTTTGTAGATCAGCGTCAGGACGGAAAATTCACCGGGCTTGAGGCCATATTCTCCAAGATCTGCGTAGAAATCTTCGTAAACCTGCAATTGGGCCATACGCAATAAAAAACCGAGATTGCCATGGAGCGGACCCACATCAACTTGATCGACAGTAATTACTGGCGCAATTATCTGGTCCATTAATCGTCCACCTTGGGAATTTTTAGTCGAGCCGCGCGTTTTTCCAAAAATGCAGTCAGGCGCTCTTCAGCCTCGGGGCTGGTGGAGGTAAATGATGCCATGATGGATTCAAGAAATAGCCCATCCTCGGCTGCCATATCCTGAATGCGGGGCAATGCGTTGATGATGGCGTAATTGGATAACTCAGCATTGGAAGCCGCAATTGCTGCAAGTTCTTTTGCTTTTGCGAGCGATTGCCCGTCATCCACAACATATTGCACCAGATTCCAGCGCTCAGCTTCAGCAGCTGATGCAACACGACCGGTCATCATCATGTCGGTCATTCTGGCAACCCCCATCAAACGGGCAGCGCGTACAGAGCCGCCGCCTCCCACGAAGATACCGCGTTGGCCCTCAGGCAATGCAAAGAACGCTCTTTTTTCAGCAACGCGAATATGAGTTGATACGGCCAGTTCCAGACCTCCGCCAACGACTGCTCCGTGCAGAGCGGATACCCATGGAATGGTTCCATATTCTATTGTAGCAAAAATCGCATGCCACCGTCTGGAGCCGCGAATGCCCTCGATTGGGGGTTTTTTCACGTGCTCGGCCAGATCGAGACCTGCACAAAAATGATCGCCATGACCGAATATAACGCCAGCCTTGGCTTCTTGCTCCGCTTTTTGAATGGTTTGGGCCAGTGCCTCAATAAACCGATCAGAAATCGCGTTGCGCTTTTTAGGCCTGTTCAGGCCGATAAGGGCGACATCACCCTCTACTTCGTATGTGACGAATTCGGATTCCACTAATATGCGTCCATTTGAATTGTTTTAATTTGTAATGTTTCCATGTAAACAAATATACAAACTGAGGTCAAGTCGCATTTACCAGAATCAATTATGCTGGTAATGCTAAAAACAAATTTTGTATGGAGGCGAAATATGGCAGGCACCGCTTTGCGTGATGTTAAAATGTGGACACCAGAAATTGCGATGGAAACGCGCCCGGACGGCACCACGCTAATCTGGCGAGAAGATGAGCTGGGGCCCTATCCGGACAAAATCACAGAGCGTCTGGTGTATTGGGCTAAAAAGACGCCTGATCAGGTTTGGATGGCGCAGCGCACTGAGCAAGGCGACTGGCGCAAAGTGACTTATGGCGAGGCCTTGGGCATTGTTCGACGCATCGGGCAAGCCATTTTGGATCGCAATCTTTCGCTTGAACGCCCGCTGGTCATTCTTTCAAGCAATGATATCGAACATGCATTGATGTGCCTTGCTGCACAATTTGTTGGTGTCCCTTCGGCTGCTATCTCTCCTGCGTATTCTCTAATCTCTAAAGATCATGAAAAATTGAAGGATATTGCCGGGCAAATTACACCCGGTCTGGTGTTTGCTGCCGATGGCGCATTATTCGAAAAGGCAATCAGCGCTGCCTTTGAAAAGGATATCGGCGTTATATCCACACGAAATTCAGTGGAAGGCCCCAACAACGCCACCTATGCAGAACTTGCGGCAACGAAACCCACAGAAGCGGTGGATGAAGCTTATGACGCGGTTGGTCCCGATACAGTTTTGAAATTTCTGTTCACCTCAGGCACTACCGGGTCACCAAAGGCTGTCATTCAAAATCACCGGATGATTTGCTCCAATCAGGAGATGGTGGCCAATTGTTATGAATTTATGCGTGATGAACCGCCAGTGGTTGTGGATTGGGCGCCATGGAACCACACCGCCAGCGGCAATAAGGTATTTTATATGGTGCTTTATAATGGTGGTACCTTTTATATCGATGAGGGCAATCCAAGCCCGAAAGGCATGATAGAAACAGTACGCAATTTACGTGAAATTGCACCCACATGGTATTTCAACGTGCCAGCTGGATATGAATTGCTGATTCAAGCGATGGAAAAAGACGAGGTTCTTCGCGAGAATTTCTACAGTCGCATTAAACTGGTCATGTATGCCGGTGCGGGGATGGCCCAACATACCTGGGATCGATTGCTGGAATTAGCCGTGGAAACTCTCGGCGTACGGGTTTTGCTGGCTACGGGACTTGGGTCAACCGAAACCGCTCCATTCGCGCTGTTTTGTGCCGAAGAACAATCTGAGTCAGGCAATATTGGCGTTCCCTCCCCCGGGATAACTTTGAAACTGATCCCGACTGGCGGCAAGTTGGAGGTCCGACTAAAAGGACCAAACATTACGCCCGGCTATTGGCGTAACGAAAAGCTGAGCCGAGAAGCCTTCGACGATGAAGGGTTTTAGAAAATGGGCGATGCACTTCGTTATGCGGTGCCTGGAGACCCATCGAAAGGATTTCTTTTTGACGGGAGAATTGCCGAAAACTTCAAACTAAATACAGGCACATGGGTGGCCGTTGGTACGTTACGGGGTAAACTGGTGGATCAACTCGGCGGGTTGGCGCGTGATTGCGTCCTGACAGGCGAGAACCAGATGGTATTGGGCGCCCTTCTCGTTCCCTTCATGCCGGCATTGCGCGCAATCGTTCCCGGCGAAGAGGAGCTGGACGACAAAGCAATTATTTCTCACCCCATAGTCAGCGATGCCATACGCCAACGTTTGAGCGAACATGCGAAACAGGCAACCGGCTCAGCCAGCAGGGTGATGCGGGCAATGATACTTAGCGAGCCATTGTCATTGGATAAGGGCGAAGTGACGGATAAAGGATCGGTCAACCAAAGGGCTATCCTTCGTCTACGCGCTGATCTGGTAGAGGCAATATATAGCGATGATGACCCCCGCGTCATTCAGGCAGAGAGATAGTATGAGCGAGAACGAACGCAAATATCCGATGCTGGAGGATGAAGGCATCCGCCGTATGTTGATTGAATCGGATGCATTAAACCCGCCCAATACAATCCACATGACAGCCAAACAACAGCGCGCCCAATATAATGATTTGAGTGCGCATTTTGGCAAGCCCC
>JAESUH010000150.1 GCA_016763155.1 Rhizobiaceae bacterium | reverse complement strand
GCCTCCGCCTGAACCCCGGCGCTTGTGAACGTGTAATCGTTGAAATCACAGAATCCCATGCCGCCAGCGATATTCGCGAGGCACAAAAATTCGTCAACACCATTCATGACCTCGGCTGCAAAGTAGCCATTGATGATTTTGGTGCCGGATACACATCCTTTTCCAACCTTAAAGATCTGAATGTCGACATTATCAAAGTGGATGGCAGTTTCTGTACTGATCTTGAGAGCAATCAGCAAAATCAAACCTTCATCCGGTCACTCCTCGACCTGGCTCAGGTGTTTGATGTTAAAACGGTGGTCGAATGGGTTGAGGATGTTGAAACGGCCACTCTATTGGCCGGTTGGGGTGTCGATTATCTGCAAGGATCTGTATTTGGAATGCCACTGACCGTGGCTCCGTGGGAAAAAGCGGAAGTGACAGACATTGCCAGCACTAGTGAACCATATCAGGCCCATACCGGTTAATACGCTTTTGGCCTCGTGCAATTAAACGAACAGAACTCGCAACAATTTAGCTGAGTTTATCAACCTGCGCCTGCATTGCGGCCAATTGCTGTTTCAGGATTTGCAGCTCATCTGAAGAGGCTTTTGCACCGCCCGCATTATCCGCTTCATTTTCGGTGTTTTGCTTTCCACCATTAAATGGATTGAACATGCCAAGGGCATTTTGAAACATCTCGGTGTTTTTCTGCACCTGCGCTTCAATCACTGACAAATCCATACCCGGCATATTGGGAAGCGCTGTTCCTCCCATCATTTTAGTCATCTGTTCCTGCATTTTGTTCTGTTCTTTGGCAAAAGAATCCATCGAAAATTCCAGATAACTGGGAACCATGGTTTGCATGGAGCCCCCATAATAACCGATCAATTGACGCAGAAAAGAAATTGGCAAAAGGTTTTGTCCATCCTTGCCTTCCTGTTCAAAAATAATCTGGGTCAGCACGGAGCGCGTCAGATCTTCCTGACTTTTTGCATCCTGAACCACGAAATCTTCTCCGGCCTTTACCATGCCAGCCAAGTCTTCAAGCGTCACGTAGGCGCTGGATCCGGTGTTATATAGTCGGCGATTAGCATATTTCTTAATGACAATCGGGGTTTCTTTTCCAGACATACGCACTTCTCTCGATGATTGATATCGGTTACTCAGATTTTGGGTTCGTCCACCTTAGATCACGCAACAAGGAGAATCCACATAAATTAAACAGCCTTATCAGGGGCCCGAGTCTTCCAAGGATACCCTAAATCAGGAAAAATTCTAGCCGTAGCGGGTTTCGATATATTCCTGAACCAGCTTTTCAAAATCCTCTGCGATATTATCGCCCCGTAAAGTGGCTGATTTCTTGCCATCAATGAAGACCGGCGCTGCGGGCGTTTCACCTGTACCGGGCAGGGAAATACCAATATCTGCCTGTTTGGATTCTCCCGGTCCATTCACGATGCAACCCATCACAGCGACAGTCAGTTCTTCAACGCCAGGATAGCGTTCTTTCCATACAGGCATGTTTTCGCGCAATTGTTCCTGAATTTTTTGCGCCAATTCCTGAAACACCGTGGATGTAGTACGCCCGCAACCGGGACACGCAGCAACAATTGGAATGAACGAGCGAAACCCCATGGTTTGCAACAATTCCTGCGCCACAATAACTTCTCTGGTTCGATCTCCACCAGGTTCAGGCGTCAATGAAATGCGGATGGTGTCACCAATGCCTTGTTGCAGCACCATGCCCATGGCAGCTGATGATGCCACTATCCCCTTGGACCCCATGCCAGCCTCGGTAAGACCAAGATGCAGCGCGTAATCTGACCTTGATGCCAAATCCGTATAGACAGCAATTAAATCTTGAACCTGCGAAACCTTGGCTGAAAGAATAATATGGTCGCGCGGCAGACCAATTTTCTCTGCCATTTCTCCTGATAACAAAGCAGATTGCACCACAGCTTCATGCATTATTTTTTGCGCAGGCAAAGGAGAACCGGCATCGCTATTTTCATTCATTAATTTTGTCAGCAATGCCTGATCTAGCGACCCCCAGTTCACGCCGATACGCACCGGCTTGTCATGCTTGATAGCCATTTCGACAATTGCCGAAAACTGTTTATCTTTCTTTTTGCCGAAACCAACATTACCCGGATTAATTCGATATTTAGCCAGCGCTTCAGCACATGCTGGATGATCTGCCAAAAGGGTGTGGCCGATATAATGAAAATCACCAACCAACGGCACGTCGAGCCCCATGGCCAATAATTTTTCCTTGATATGAGGAACAGCTGCAGCAGCCTCATTCTTATCAACTGTAATACGAACCAGCTCGGAGCCCGCACGGTGAAGTGCCGCCACCTGCGCCACGGTTCCCTCAATATCGGCAGTATCCGTATTGGTCATCGATTGCACCACGATCGGTGCCAGGCCGCCAACCATAACCCCGCCCACATCTACACCCACCGTAGCTTTGCGGGGATAGGGATCTGATAAATAGGACGGTGTTTGCATTTACATCTCTTTTGGTTTCAGTCTTACAGGTAACAATGCCATCCGCCTTGTCAACAATTTCATTACCGATGGGCATCTTACGGCAGTTTTGCCAATGCATGTCTGCTATGCAAAGATTTATTAACTATGCCACTGGTAATTTTACGAAAAACCGCTATGTTGCACTGCAGCATAACCGAGCATTAAGACATTCCCTGAGGAGGGCGCCTTGGGACATGTCTATTTTTGAGGAGAATTTCATGAGTAAAGAACATATCGTAATTGTAGATGCAGCACGCACAGGCGTTGGTTCCTTTGGAGGAACTATAAGCGGCGTTGCCGCCCATGATCTGGGCGCGACCGTCATCAAAGAAGTTGCCAGTCGGGCAAAAGTTTCACTGGAAGATTTCGACGAAGTTATTCTGGGACAGGTACTTACAGCTGGTCAGGGTCAAAACCCGGCACGTCAGGCTGCCATCAAAGCAGGCATCCCCGAAAGCGCTACAGCATGGGGCATCAATCAGGTTTGTGGCTCTGGGTTGAGAGCCGTTGCTATTGGAATGCAACAAATCGCTAGCGGAGACGCAAATGTCATTTTGGCCGGTGGCCAGGAAAACATGTCAATCTCCACCCATTGCGCCCATTTGCGCAACGGTACCAAAATGGGCGACATGCAAATGATCGACACCATGATCCGCGATGGATTGTGGGACGCTTTCCACGGCTACCACATGGGTATCACCGCCGAAAACGTGGCTAAAAAATTCGAAATCTCTCGCGATGCTCAAGATGAGTTCGCTGTTGCTTCTCAAAACAAAGCAGAAGCAGCAAGAGCAGCTGGTAAGTTCAAGGACGAGATCGTTCCTGTCACCATCAAGTCACGCAAGGGCGATATTGTATTTGAAGAAGACGAATATATCCGCGCTGGAGCCAATATCGAAGGCATGGCAAAAATGCGCCCGGCCTTTGATCGTGAAGGCACCGTTACCGCAGCCAATGCATCCGGCCTCAATGATGGCGCAGCTGCCGTCGTTTTGATGAGCGAAGCAGAAGCCGAGAAACGCGGTCTTACCCCGCTTGCCCGCATCGCTTCATGGGCAACTGCTGGTGTTGCGCCAGAAATCATGGGCACAGGCCCAATTCCCGCCTCGCAAAAAGCGCTCGAAAAAGCCGGCTGGACAGTAAGTGACCTTGATCTGATTGAAGCAAACGAGGCTTTCGCAGCACAAGCCTGCGCCGTTAATAAGGCAATGGATTGGGATCCTTCGATTGTGAATGTGAATGGTGGCGCCATCGCCATCGGCCATCCAATCGGCGCATCAGGTTGCCGCGTTCTGGTTACCCTGTTGCATGAATTAAAACGCCGCAAAGCCAAAAAGGGTCTTGCTACTCTTTGCATCGGCGGCGGCATGGGCATCGCCCTCACCGTAGAAGCTCTTTAGAGGAAAAGAATATGACAAAAGTTGCACTCGTAACCGGAGGCACCAGAGGTATTGGTGCCGCAGTCTCCATCGGCCTGAAAGACGCAGGATATACCGTTGCGGCAATCTATGCCGGTAATGACGAAAAGGCCAAAGCCTTCTTCGATAAGACCGGCATCAAAACCTTCAAATGGGACGTTTCAGATGCCGCCGCCTGTGCCGCAGGCATTGCAAGCGTCGAAGCTGATCTCGGCCCTGTGGAAGTTCTGGTTAATAATGCAGGGATCACCCGCGATTCCATGATGCACAAAATGACCGTCGAAATGTGGGACGCAGTCATCGGAACAGATTTAAGTTCAATGTTCTATATGACCCAGCCAATCATCGGCGGAATGCGTGAACGTGGCTTTGGCCGCGTCATCAACATTTCATCCATCAATGGCCAAAAAGGCCAGATGGGCCAGGTAAACTATTCCGCCGCCAAAGCAGGCGTTATCGGATTCACCAAAGCGCTTGCTCAGGAAAATGCTTTCAAAGGCATCACTGTCAACGCTATTTGTCCCGGTTACATCGATACGGATATGGTTGCAGCAGTGCCTGAAAAAGTATTGGAATCAATCATTAAAGGCATCCCGGTTGGTCGCCTTGGCAAAGCCGAAGAAATTGCTGGTTGCGTAAACTATCTTGCATCAGAGCCAGCAGCCTTTATGACCGGCGCTGTCATGACCATTAATGGTGGACAATATATCGCCAACGGTTAAGTTCAAATCCAACTGAACTCACTCACCGTTCCGGAAATATTTTGAACCCAACCCTGACCGGATTTTCCGCTATTTTATTGTGGTCGCTATTGGCATTGCTGACAGCGGCCACAGGCACGATTCCCCCATTTCAATTGCTGGCCATGACCTTTGCAATTGGCGGGTTTTGTGGACTGGCCAGTTGGCCCTTTCGCCGCAATGTTCTTGCCGGATTAAAGCTTCCGGCAAAGGTCTGGATCTTTGGCATTGCCGGTCTGTTTGGCTATCATTTCTTCTATTACACAGCCCTTCGCAACGCGCCCGTAGCCGAGGCAGGATTGATCGCGTATCTTTGGCCTTTGCTCATTGTTGTCGGTTCAGCCATGCTGCCAAATGAGCGCCTTCGCGCCTATCACATCATTGGTGCCATTTTGGGCCTGTCTGGAACCGCACTGCTTATTGCCGGAAAATTTGATGGGGCGGGTTTTGGGCAATATGGTTTTGGCTATTTATCGGCTTTGATTTGCGCCTTCATTTGGTCAGCCTATTCAATCATCTCTCGCCATTTTCGCGAAACCCCAACTGATGCGGTGACGATCTATTGTCTGGCCACAGCAATTCTTGCCCTGATTTGCCACCTCTTTTTGGAAACAACGGTTTGGCCCAAGAACACCTCCCAATGGCTGGCAATATTTGGTCTGGGTATCGGGCCTGTCGGCCTTGCCTTTTATGCCTGGGATTACGGGGTTAAAAAGGGCAATATTCAACTATTGGGAAGCATCGCCTATTTCGCCCCAGTGTTTTCTACCATCATCCTTGTGCTGGTGGGTTACGCAGAACCGGATTGGCGTCTGGCACTCGCAGTAGTGCTAGTAACAATTGGAGCTTTGGTGGCATCGGGAAAACTGCAAGGGCGAAAAAACAATGGCTGATCTACCAATTTATCTATTCGTAATGGCCATAATCGCCGCTGTTTTATATGGCTTGGTTCTTCTTGGAAAACCACATTCCTCTTTGCGAACCATCGCAAAAACTCTACCAGTTACCCTTTTGGCGTTGTCAGCCTTTACCGCCGGGCTATCCTGGTTTCTGGTCGTCGCATTGGGAATGAGTGCAGTAGGCGATGCATTTCTCGCTCGCAAAAACCAAACCCGTTTCATCCTTGGTCTGGCAAGCTTTTTAATCGCCCATCTTGCCTATAGCTGGCAATTCTGGGGGATGCCCGATTTATCAATTGCTCCGTGGAAAATCATCCTGACGGGCGGTTTGGTCGGCGCACTTGTAGCTACAGTCTTAAAGCATTTATGGCCGCATTTGAAAGATCTCAAAATGCCCGTTGTCGCCTATACCGTGGCAATTGCCATCATGGCGATAACAGCATTTTCAACCGGCATCATTTATCCTTTGATGATCGGAGTGGGCCTGTTTCTGATTTCAGATATCGTACTTTCCCACGAGACATTTGTCCTTGATGAAGCAAGCAGCAGCCGAAAAATCACAGGCAGAATAATCTGGTACTGCTACTTTTTCGGGCAAGCTTTAATCCTCGCAACTTTCGTTTTTGGATAACTCCGACGCCTTAGAAGTTATCCTTACGGCCACGAATTTCCGCAAATACTTCTCCGTCGCTGGCATTTTCCATACCGAGGTTTTTACGGATACCTGCATCTGCAGCCCTTAAGAACGGATTGGTATCCAGCTCCAGCTGCATGTTCGTTGGCAAAGTAGGTTCACCCTTTTCACGAAGCGCCTTCACCTCTTCAACACGCGCCTGCAAAGCCGGATTGTCGCCATCAACGCTCATGGCAAAATTTGCATTTGCCAACGTATATTCATGACCGCAATAAATGGCAGTGTCCGCAGGCAGTTTCATCAGTTTTTCAAGTGACGCCCACATCATTGCCGGATCACCTTCAAACACCCTGCCGCAGCCCATGGCAAATAGCGTATCTCCGGTAAAGACCACACCTTGCTCAGGAAAATAGAAATTGATCATGTCGAGCGTGTGGCCAGGTGTCGCGATCACCTGCACCGATTGACCAGCAAACATAATTTCATCACCATCCCCCACTCCCAGCTGAATGCTTGGCACTTTGCTCATGGTTTCTGTGGGGCCAATAACTTTGCAGTCGCCATAAGCAGAAATCAGCTCACCAATCCCCTGTGTGTGATCTGCATGATGGTGGGTAACCAGAATATGGGTCAGTTTCCAGCTGGTTTCCTTCAAAGCATCCAGCACGGCCTGTCCGTCAGGAGCATCAATTGAAGCTGTCATGCCACTTGCATCATCGTGAACCAGAACCCCGTAATTATCACCAAGACAGGGAAATTGATGAATCTGCAATTTCGACATATTTAATCCTCACCTATTAAAATTTGTATTGACCATAGAGCGTGTTTCATCTGGCTTCTAGTGTTCATTCTCGCTATGTTCAAAATCATGATTATGGATGTGGTAAATCTTCGGGAGTTTTATTCCAGCAAGCTTGGCATCGCAGCGGAACGCTCGATATCAATGGCTTTATCGGCCATGTGGAATACAACCAAAACCCGCAATGAACGAATTTTGGCGATGGGCTATCCGCCGCCTTTTCTGGATCGTTTTGCGTCCGACATTAAACAATGCATGGCTTTCATGCCGGCCGCACAAGGTGCCGTCCAATGGCCCATGGGAGAAACATCCGCCACCGCCCTCGTCTATGACGAGGAATTGCCTTTGGCGGATTCTTCAGTCGACAAAATTTTGATGGTGCATTTGCTGGAACACTCCGAAAGCCCGGAAGATACTTTGCGTGAAGCATGGCGAGTGCTTGCACCCAATGGCACAATCTTGCTGGTTTTGCCAAATAGGCGTGGCCTTTGGGCACGGTTTGAACACACACCTTTTGGCACCGGTCGCCCATTCTCCCGCGGACAGATATCCGCCCTATTGCGTAATGCCATGTTCTCGCCAGATGCATGGTCCGATGCCCTGCATTTTCCGCCAACCAAACGCGACAATTTCTTATCTATGCAGCCGGGCTTGGAACGTATAGGGCGCAAAATTTGGCCGGTCTTTTCAGGTGTCATTATAGTTGAAGCTACAAAAAAAATGTATCAGGGCCTGCCCGCAACAGCCCGCTCCCTGCGCAAGGCATTTGTGCCTGTTCTGATACCTCAGACAAACAGTCGCAACTCTAAAGATCGTTGCTAAGAAGACCTTCCAATTCGCTCTCCAAACCTCTAGAACAAAATTTGAAAATACATCCCGCCTCAGGAGCAAGTTGATGGGTACGAGAGAAAATCAGGATAAACCGCAACCTAAAGCCGGAATATTGGATATTCAGGCCTATGTTCCCGGAAAATCTGAAGCCCCCAGCGGCATAAAACTGCACAAGCTTTCTTCCAATGAAACACCCATGGGCCCAAGCGATAAGGCAAAGACCGCCTATATTGACGCTGCCGCCAATCTTGAATTTTATCCTGATGCCGCTTCTAGCGATTTAAGGGCGGCCATTGCCAATGCCCACGGCCTGAACGAAAACAACCTGATTTGCGGCAACGGTTCCGACGAATTGCTGGCTTTGCTCGCCACCTGCTATTTGGCTCCCGGTGATGAAGCAATCTATTCCGAGCACGGTTTTCTGGTTTACAGCATCGTCATTAAAGCTGCTGGTGCTATCCCGATCGTGGCAAAAGAGACCGATCTTTGTGCTGATGTGGATGCCATTTTGGCCTGCGTCACACCAAAAACCAAAATGGTTTTTCTGGCTAACCCCAACAACCCGACAGGCACCTATGTCCCCATTGAAGAGGTCCGTCGCCTGCACCAGGAATTACCAGCCAACGTAATATTGGTGCTCGACGCTGCCTATGCCGAATATGTGCGTAAAAACGATTATGAATCCGGCATCGAGCTGGTTTCAAACTCGCAAAATGTGGTAATGACCCGCACTTTTTCAAAGATTTACGGCCTGGCTGCCCTGCGGGTTGGCTGGTGTTATGCACCTGCCGACATCATTGATATTTTAAACCGTGTACGCGGCCCGTTTAATGTAAATCTTGGCGCCCAACACGCAGCCGTTGCAGCCATTGGCGACCGCAACCATGTTGATCGCTCAGTAGAACACAATGAAAAATGGCGCGAATGGGTTGCTGTCGAACTTACCAAACTCGGCCTTGAAGTTACCCCATCAGTTGGAAACTTTGTCCTGATGCATTTCGGCGATGCCAGCGCATCTGGGGCCGATGCTTATTTGACGGAACGTGGGTATTTATTGAGAGGCGTTGGTGGCTATGGCTTTCCAAATTCACTGCGCATGACCATTGGCAGTGAAGAAGCCAATCGCGGCGTTATCGACAGCTTGAAGGAATTTCTCGCAAAAGCGTAGATCAGCGACGTAAACCAAGAACCAAACTTTCTTTTTTTGAGCTACCCCTTTGGCAATAATCAGTCTATAGGTAGCCAAATTACGTTTTTGGCAATGTATCAAGGCGTGCAAGTGCACAAGTGTTTTCGCCAAATTCAATAATGTGCCGCCGTATCGGCACATGAACCCATTTTCGAAAGATCACACATGGCAGATATTCAAAGCGCATTCCCAGCGCTCGCTAAAGCGTTGGAAAAACGCGGCTATACAGAGCTGACCCCGGTACAACAGGAGGTTTTAGCCCCTGAAGTCCAAGGCGTTGATATGCTCGTATCCGCCCAAACTGGCTCAGGCAAAACCGTTGCGTTTGGCATGGCTGTTGCCCCGACCCTACTGGGCGAAGAAGAAACATTTTCGCGCGCCTCCGCACCTTTAATGCTGGCAATCGCCCCAACCAGAGAACTTGCGCTGCAGGTAAAGCGCGAACTGGAATGGCTTTATGAGTTCACCCGCGCCTCTGTTGCTTCCTGCGTTGGTGGCATGGATATCCGAACCGAGCGCAGCGCCCTTAATCGCGGCGCGCATATCGTGGTTGGAACCCCCGGCCGTTTGCGCGACCACATTGAGCGTGGCTCTCTTGATCTAAGCAAGATCAAAGCCGTTGTGCTGGATGAAGCTGACGAAATGCTGGATCTCGGCTTTCGCGACGATCTGGAATATATCCTCGGCTCATCCCCTAAAGGTCGCCGTACTTTGATGTTCTCAGCCACCGTGCCCCGCACAATTTCCAATCTTGCCAAACGGTTTCAACACGACGCTGTCCGCGTAGTAACCAAGGCTGAAGATAAACAACATCTGGATATTGAATATCGTGCCCTTGTCAGCGCTCCCAATGACAAGGAAAACGCAATTATCAATGTGTTGCGTTATTACGAATCCCCTGGAGCAATCGTTTTTTGTGCGACCAGAGCCACAGTCAACCATATGACCAGCCGGTTTTCAAATCGCGGCTTTTCAGTGGTGGCTCTTTCAGGAGAATTGAGCCAGAGCGAGCGCACCCACGCACTTCAGGCCATGCGCGATGGACGTGCAAGGGTTTGTATCGCCACCGATGTGGCCGCACGCGGTATCGATTTGCCAAATCTTGAATTGGTCATTCATGCGGACCTTCCAAAAAACAGTGAAGGCTTGCTGCATAGAAGTGGGCGAACCGGCCGTGCTGGACGTAAAGGCACCAGCGTTTTGATCGTGCCTCATAATGCACGAAGAAAAGCTGAGCGGCTGTTACAACATGCAAGTATTAAGGCTACATGGGCAAAACCACCATCTGTCGAAGAGGTCAATAAGCGTGACGATGAACGCATTATTGCTGATCCAATATTGAGCGAACCAATTAAAGATGAAGAAAAAGAGTTCGCCGCAAAAATTCTGGCTGAACATTCCCCGGAACAAATTGCCGCTGCTTTCATCCGAAAATTCCGCTCGGCACAAACTGCCCCGGAAGAATTGCTCGACAACGCTCCAATGGACAAAGGCAGAAAAGAACAGCACCTGATTACCAATGGCGAATGGTTTTCCATCTCGGTGGGACGCAAACATTCAGCAGAACCTCGTTGGTTATTGCCCCTGATATGTCGGGCAGGTCACCTCACCAAACGCGATATTGGTTCCATTAAAATTCATCCCGAGGAAACTTATTTTGAGTTGGATCCTAAATGCGTCGAAGGATTTTTGGAATCCGTCGGCCCATCAATGAAAATGGAAAAATCAATCGTACTGAAACAATTGGGAACCAACCCGGGCATACCAGCTGGCGGCGGAAATCAGTCTGAATCTGAAGTACGACAGAACAAGCGCGGCCTCTTCAATAAAAATCGCGGTGGCGAAAAAAGCCGTGGTGGTGAACGTAAACACGGCGGCCGCTCCGAAAGAAAAGAGCCTTGGTCAAAACCCGGGAAAAAATTTGAAGGCAAATTTGAGGGTAAGCGCAAACCTTCTCATAGCTATGACGAAATTACTGACACACCACCGAGTGAAGAATTCCTAGCGGAGAAAAAGGCCAAAAAGCCAAGACATAAAAAGGCCAACCGCTCAAAATTTGCCAAAGCAGATGGAAGCCGCAGTAAGACAAAAAGTGCTGGAGCGGACGCCCCATCCAAACGCAAAAAACCAAAGAAACCTCATCGCGGTCAGGGTGGAGAAGCACCTAGATCCCGGCCAGATAGCTCTGAGTGAATTCTGCTTAGGCCTTAGAGATAGGGCCTAATCATTTTTGCCCCGAACGGCGTCAAGCACTGCATCCGTTACCATGCGGGTTGTGGCCTTGCCGCCAAGGTCAGGCGTATGTAGGGCGCTATCGGCGGTAACCTGTTCAATTGCCGCCATCAAACGATCAGCAGCACGTTTTTCACCCAGATGCTCCAACATCATGGATGCACTCCAAAAGGTTCCATTCGGATTGGCAATACCTTTGCCGGTGATATCAAATGCTGAACCATGGATGGGTTCAAACATAGATGGAAATGTTCGCTCGGGATTTAGATTTGCGGTGGGTGCAATGCCAATTGAACCCGCAAGAGCCGCCGCCAGATCAGACAAAATATCCGCATGCAGATTGGTAGCAACAATCGTATCGAGCGATGATGGATTAAGCGACATACGAACGGTCATCGCATCAACCAGCATTTTATCCCAGGTAACATCAGGAAATTCCTTAGCTACCTCGGCAGCAATCTCATCCCACAACACCATGCCAAAACGTTGAGCATTGGATTTGGTAACAACGGTAAGAAATTTTCGCGGGCGAGACTGAGCCAACTCAAATGCAAACCGCATGATACGCGTCACACCGGCCCGGGTAAAAATGGAAACTTCCGTTGCCACTTCTTCCGGCAGGCCTTTATGCGAGCGACCACCCTGCCCGGCATATTCTCCTTCAGAGTTTTCGCGTACAATCACCCAGTCCAGATCATCCGCGCCAACACCGGAAAGCGGGCTGGTAATTCCTGGCAGGATGCGCGTCGGGCGCACATTGGCATATTGATCCAACGGCTGACATATAGCCAACCTCAACCCCCAAAGGGTTATGTGGTCCGGCACATCCGGGGCACCAACCGCACCAAAAAAGATTGAATCAAACGCCTTGAGCTGCTCTGCACCATCTTCCGGCATTAATGCGCCAACGGCTTTATATCGGTCTGTTCCCCAGTCAAAATGGGTGACATCAAGATCAAATCCCCCATCTTTTTCTGCCACCGCCTGAAGCACCTCAAGCCCTGCCGCAATAACTTCCTTGCCAATGCCATCTCCAGGAATAGCCGCGATTTTATATGTACTCATTGGATGCCTCTTTCAGGGGATTTTGATATCCATTTATAGAACGGAACAATAATGTTGCAATGGCAATTATTTAACAAGTCAACTATCTGTATTTTCTATTCGGGTTGCGCTAAGCTCATATTTTCACAACCCTTTAGAAGGCCCAAGCAATGAAACTCTGCCGATTTAATAATGACCAACTGGGCCTTGTAGATGGAGATGAAATTATCAATGTCACTGCCGCGCTGGATGGATTGCAGTCCTTCCGCTGGGAGCAGGTGAGGCAAGATCCTGTCATTGCAAACCTTGCAGAGATCATGGCAAAGATTGGCCAGCTCTCCGCCAATGCAGAACGGCAGGCGGCAAATGAAGTTACCCTTGATGCACCCATTGCCATGCCAACGAAAATCATCGGCGCTCCTGTAAATTATCATGCTCATTTCGACGAAGCACTGGTTGACGTTGCAATGCATCAGGACCGGGTTGTGCACCCGATTGATGAAATCGGATGCTTCCTGAAAGCCAATTCCAGCCTGACCGGGCACGGCTCTAAAATATCTCTTCCTTTCACAGATAGCCGCATTGATCACGAAGCAGAAATTGCTGTCATCATCGGTAAAGCAGCACACAAAGTGCTGGCTGCCGATGCGTTTGATTATGTGGCGGGTTATTCGTTGGCCCTCGACATGACAGTGCGCGGCAAACAGGATCGTTCCTTGAGAAAATCCTGTGATAAATTTTCCGTACTTGGCCCCTTCATAGCAACCGCAGATGAGATCGAAAACCCGTCAGATCTGGCCTTCAATCTCACGGTCAACGGAGTGGAAAAACAAAGCGCCAATACCTCAATGCTAATCCGCTCCATCCCCGAGCTAATCGAAATGACCAGCGCGTTTTACACGTTAATGCCTGGAGATATTATCATGACGGGCACTCCCGCCGGCGTTTCTCAAGTGGTAAGCGGAGATGTGATCGAGGTGAATTGTCCAGAGCTTGGAATGTTATCCGTCACCATTGCATAAAACCAATTAGTACAGATAATTTGGCAACCAAGTTGCCATTGCCGGAAAGGCTATCAACAGACTGATACCCACCAGATGGGCAAACAAAAACGGGATGATACCACGATAAATTGTACCCAATGAAATATCCGGCTGCTGGGCGCGAATGACAAATATGTTCAAGCCCACTGGCGGGGTAATCAGGCCAATTTCCGCAACGATCACCAGCAATATCCCGAACCAGACCGCCGAATAGCCCAGACCTTCAGCAATCGGCAAAAACACAGGCAGGGTAATCAGCATCATGGATATCGTATCAAGAAAGCACCCAAGCACCAGATAGACTAGAACAAAAAACAAGATAACGAACAAAGGTGAAACCCCAAGGCCGGTTATCCAAACCCCCAGCGTTGCAGGAATTTGCGTTTGCACCATAAAATAAGCAAAGACAAATGCGCCGAAAATGATAAAAAACAATGCACCGGTAGTTGAGATGGTCTCAACCAATGCCGAGTAGAGCGCTTTTATGGATAGCTGCCCCGACAGGAATCCAATCAGAATTGTCAAAAACGCGCCCACCGCAGCAGCCTCTGTCGGCGAGAACCAGCCCCGATAAATACCACCAACGGCTATGGAAAATATCAATGCCATTTTCCACATCATACCAATAGCCCGCACACGCTCTCCGATAGTCAAACTGGGAGAAGCGGGAAGTTCTTTCGGCCATTTTCGCGCCAAAATAACAATCACTCCAATATGCAATCCAGCCAGAATAAGCCCGGGAAAGAGGGCGGCTGCAAATAATGCCGGAACACTTTCCTGCGCAATGATTGAATAGATCACCAAAATAATGGAAGGCGGAATCAAAATTCCCAACGTCCCACCTGAGGCAACAACCCCTGCGGCAATTGAGTCAGAATATCCAAACTTCCGCATCTGGGGCACCGCCACCCGCGTCATGGTGGAAGCAGTTGCAAGTGAGGAACCACAAATAGCGCCAAAACCTGCACATGCGCCAATTGTTGCCATTGCCAGCCCACCCTTGCGACCACTGAAAATAGCATTGGCGGCGGCATAGAGTTCCGAGGCCATTGAAGTGCGAGAGGCAACCACCCCCATTAGCAGGAACAGAGGAACCACAGAGAGTGAATAAGACTGGGCAAGATCAAATGGCGTCGTACCAACGCTAATCAACGCCAGCCGCATGCCATCGATAGCCGCATAGCCAAGCGTGCCGACGCTTAACAGTGCCACGGCAACCGGAACGCGTAGAAAAATCAATCCAATCAGTGCGAAAATAGCGATTATACCGACAAGCTGCGGAGTCATTTATGGGTTCCTAAAATCTTGATTAACTGCATAAGGGCCGCAACAATCGACAAAGCGATGCCCACCCAGATCGCGATCCAATAATAAAATTTCAATATACCAAGGTCGAGAGTGCGCTCTTCCCATTCAAGAATTTCAAGCGCCGGATTAATAATATTGGTGCCCACAACAACCAGCACAATCAAGGTAATAACCGCCCCGAAAATCTTTAACCAACCCCTTTGGTCAAAGGTGTCCATAATATCAACGCAGATCAAATTTCCCATGAATAGTGAAAATGGAATAGCGAGAAACACCAGCCAGTCCATGGAATATTCCACATAATCCAGCATGCCGTAAATGCGCCATTCCGGATTGATTGCCCGCAAAACCACGTCCAGAACCACAATCAACATCATGAACAGCAAACAAGCAGAAGCAACAACGGATATAACACCCGTCGTTGCTTTTATTACCTTTGCACTCTGCATATTTTGCTTGATACCTATTGCTGGCAACCCGGCCCAACAGGGCCCACTTCCTTGATTAAGTCTTTCATCATTGCCAGAACCTCAGAAGCCGGTTTGCCTTTTTTATCGACAGTTGCGATATATTCAGCGGATACTTTTTCGCCAATTGCGCGAAATTTATCCAGTTCACCATCGTCTAGCATATTGATTTTAACGCCTGCTTTTTTCAACACGCCCTTGCCGATGACACCAAGTTCGTCCCAAACTTGTCCAATTTCAGCACTTTTCCCGGCAAAACTTTCTTCAATCATTGCCTGGAGATCAGCGGGAAGGCCATCAAATGTTGCAGGATTCATCGCCAGAGTGAAACTCACCGTATAGGCATACATTTCCGTGATGTTTTTCAAATGTGGTCCAAGTTGGAAAGCCAGTCCTGCCCCACCGTAATCGGTGAACGTACCGTCAATCGTGCCTTTTTGCAGAGCTTCAGCCATGGCCGTAGGAGGAAGACCAACTGGCTTGCCGCCCAATGCACCAATAAACGCACCAACAGCTCTCGACGCCGGGCGAATGGCTTTACCCTTTAAATCTGCGACAGTTTTGATGGCATCGCCATTCATATTGATTTGGCCTGGAGGATGCATGAACAATGCCAGCACCTTCGTACCCTTATGCTCTGCATCAAGGTATTTTTCGCGCAATACTGAATTATTCAAAACCATCGTTGCTTGCTCCGCAGAACAGAATAAAAATGGCAAATGGGAAATTTCTACCAGTTCAAACCGCCCCGGCGTTGCCCCGTGCAAATGCCAAACAATATCGGCCTGCCCATTGCGGGCGAGATCATAATATTTGGGCGGCGGCCCCATCTGGGCGCCATGCAGAATTTCAAATTTCAGCTGCCCGCCAGATTTCTCTTCCAGCCCTTTTGCCCAATTATCGATCCACTTGGACATCCCGTGTTTTTGCGTGATAAAAGTTGCAACTTTTAATTTATGGGTCTCCGCCATGGCTTGGCTTGCTACCAATGCCGCCATGAGTGATACAACACCAACAACAAGTTTAGTCAGTCTCATTCTAATATCTCCCTCGAAAATTCACACGACAATTCAGTCACCGGCCGCCACTAAACTGGCAAACTTCCTCGTGCCGCTGACCTCAAATATGGGCTATTTTGTTTGCCCTACTCACTAAAAAAACTCTGCACTCAATAGGGATAACAATGACGCCATCATCTTCAATGTCAATTTCTGTTTCACAGTTTGATGCAAAACCCGGCGCTTACAGGCCGCAAACCCAGACGTTATAAGGATAATGAATACCCAATTATTTTTGACCCAAATGTCAGGATAGGCATTTCCACTACTGAACACGTTCAGTATTAAACGACATTTCACCAATTGTCGTTTGCAGCAGATTAATCTATTAGGGAATAGCAGGCTGCCATTTCGGCTAACCAACACACCAGTTTCCCCTATGAACTGGGAACGCGAGGATAATTTGGAAAGAGAAATACTCTGGGAACCAGATAAATACCAAAACAGTATCGGCCTGCTTTTACGCTACACCTATCGCAGCTTTTACCGATCCCTGTCACAAATGCTGGAGCCGCATGATATATCCATGGGCCAATGGTTCCTGCTGAGAGCTTTGTGGGAAGAAGATGGCATTAGCCAATCCAAACTTGCCCGCCGCGCTGGAGTTTTAAAATCTGCCGCTGTTGCTCTGGTCAGGGAACTAGAAGAAAAAAAATGGATTAAGCGTTCAAACGATCCTTCGGATAAACGAAAACTAATTGTTTTCCTCACTCCAGATGGCATGGTGGCACGCGACAAATTCTTTTCTTTTGGAAATGCCGTAAACGAAAAAGCACTTAAAGGCATCTCGAAAGAAGATTTTGAGGTTCTCAAACGTGTTCTGACAACAGCACGTAAAAACCTAGCTGATAACTAAACTCTCAGGCTGCCACGAGATAAAAATTCACCTCACAGCTACGCCGCACGAGTTTGCTTGTTTTGGTCATTAGCAGTTTTTAGCTTAAATCGCGATACCAATTGTGACAGGCTGCTTGCTTGCCCTGATAGACCCTGGGTAACAGTATTTGTGTCACGTACCATTTTGGTGTTTTCCTGAGTAACCTGATCCATCTGGCAGACCGTAGCGTTAATCCCACTCAAAGCACGTGCCTGTTCATCCGAGGCGGTGGCAATTGAACTGATATGTTCGTTTATTTCCGTCACATGAGTGGCAATGCCTTCTAGAGCAAGTCCTGTTTCCTTAACCAGGTTAACCCCGGTTTCAACTTCCATAGATGATTTACTAATCAGGCCTTTGATCTCCTTGGCAGCGTCTGCGGAGCGCTGCGCCAATCCACGAACTTCCTGAGCGACAACAGAAAAACCTGCACCTGCATCCCCTGCGCGTGCGGCTTCCACACCCGCATTAAGTGCCAGCAGATTTGTCTGGAATGCAATCTCGTCAATAACGCCAATGATATTTTCAATTTCACTGGATGCAGATTCAATGCGCCCCATTGCATCCACCGCTTTGGCAACCACTTCGCCTGAAACATCTGTACTGGCTTTAGCGCTTGTGGCTATTTTTTGCGCGTCCTGCGCCCTTTTAGAGGAGCTTTGAACGGTTTCCGTTATTTCCTCAAGCGCAGCTGCCGCTTCCTGAAGAGAGGCTGCCTGTTGTTCCGTACGTGCCGAAAGGTCTCCAACAGCTGATTGCATGCTGCCGCTATCGAGCAGAATGGTGTCCACATTATTGCTAACCAAACCAAGCGTATCTGAAAGCGTGGCGACAGAAGCATTGAAGTTTAATCTTAGACCATCAAGCTCCTCAGAAAACGGTTGGTTGATGCTCACCGTCAAATCGCCTTCAGAAAGCAATTTCAAACCGTTGGCGAGCGCCTGAACTGCCTCATTGGTATTTGTCACTTCCTCGGCTTTACGCGTCTCGCGCATTTCTCTGTCTTGTTCGGAGTTTTCACGGATGCGTTTTGCGTCTTCTTCTGCGTTATTATGTTCAATGGCGTTTTCTTTGAACATCTGTAACGCCCGAGCCATAGCGCCCACTTCATCGCTCCTTGAGCGCCCATAAACCTCTTCATTCAATTCGCCATCGGAAATAGTTTCCATACTGGAGCGAAACCCTGCCAATGGGCGGGTAATAGAGCCAGATATCAAGATTCCCAGCAACCCGATCGAAGACAGCAGAACCAGCCCGATAACAATGCTGGTCATCATCGCAACAAATGCAACGGAAGACAGTTTTACAGCATCCGCATGAACATCATTTGAAACCCGCTTTTCGACTTCTCGAAGAGCATCAATGCGATCAGTCGTCGCCGAGAACCATAAATCGGGCTTGATCGCGAGCGAAGAAAATGCCGTAAATTCGCTGATAAATCGCTTCCGCAGCTTTGCAAGGGGTTCCAGTTTGGTACTTTCCACCATTGCCGTATATTCTGCCCGCCGGGCTTTAGGCGTGTTTGCCATAAAGGATTTCAGAGTTAAATCCTGACGGACAAGATGCTGATTGAATTTGAGGAATTGTTTGTCCTTCATTTTGCCCTTGGTCAGCACGCCCGTCACCAAAGCACGTTCCTGGCCCGCATACTCTTTGGTCTTGGATAAATCCAGCAGCGCCACAATGCCAAGCGCTATCTCACTGCTGGAAGAAACTCCGGAAGCATGAAAGCCAACTTCAATAATATGGACAACTATGTCGGAATAAAATTCCAGACTGTCATCACCGCTGACACTTTTATCATCAACACTTTTTCGCAGCACATCCAGCTTCGCTACATCCTGTTGAACCGCTTCGAGCCCCTCAATCAGTTCTCCATCGAAGAAATTTTTTAGCTCTTCAACAATTTGATCGTATCGAACTACTATTTTGTCTGTTGCCAAACGCGCCGCTAAAATTTCCGCGGGAACCTCGCTCACATCAGAAGCAAGAAAACCTGCTGTCCTGCCGCTCTCTGTTTGGAGGCCATGTGCCAGCTCTCCCAGTTCAGCAGTTGTCTCTGCTATTTTTGCGACTAGTTGCATTTCTTTGTATTGTTTATAGTCACGCCAAACAGAACTGGCGGAAAAAATCACCAACGCGATCATGGGAATCGCAAGAGATAAGAGTATCCGTTGACGGATTTGTAATTTGGACAATAATTGACGAAGAAATGAAAACATTATGGCAATTCCTGAATAATCAAGAGCCGCATTCATTGCGTAACTGGCCAATTGGCCTAACTCAAAAATCTATTGACTTAACTTGTTTTATGACTGTTTGGTAAACAACCCGTAAACGCATGAGTTTACTCAACAATTACGATAATTATCACAGGAATAACCTCAGTCTGAGCCATAAATATAGGGGGTAAACTACTCAATATATACTTTATTTGAACCCGAATACACTGTAATGAGGTGCTATGTCTGTCCTTTCTATTTTTAAAAAATTAGTTTCCAGCCAATCTCTTCCCTCCCTGCCTACGCGCCATAAAAGCCTGCGGGCCAGCATTAACGAGGAAAATGACGCTGGCGGTTACCCCGGCGAGCGGTTGGTTGGCGGCGAAACAATCATCATGCAATATCGCGATCTGGCTGGCATTGTCTCATCGCGCCGTATCACAGTTTATAGAGTTGATGACACGCATATTCGTTCCTGGTGCCACGAACAGAGCGCTTATCGAACTTTCCGCAAAGATCAGGTGGTCTCGCTTGCAGACCTTGATGGTGAGGAATTCGATAATTTGGAAGAAATGTTGCCAATTATTCTGGACACATCCTTTAAACAAATTGATCGTCAATGCCGGGAAATGGCTGAACCGCATCTGGAGGAGTTTTACCTCAAACGCCATATCGTAATGCCTGAAATTATCTTGCTTCGCGCATTGGCAAGAGTGGACGGCAGGGCTCATCGATATGAAAACCGGGCGATTATGGATTACCTGGCCAGCAGGCTGACCGATCTCAAGATTGAGCTTTCACACAAAGAAAGCGAAATCGCAGACCGCTGGATCAGACGTATTTACCCTGAGGAATTTGAAATCGAAGCCGCTGTCCCCCAATTGAACGACCTGGGCAAGGAAGGCATCAAACGGTTCTTAAAGGCCTGCAAAAACATAATCACTGCGGACGGCAAAATCATGATGTCTGAAGTTGAGCTATACGAAAAACTCGGCCATGCGGTAATCGCAGAATATCGAGAAAGCCGGAACTAGCCGAAGCAATTCAGAACGCGCAAAAAGCGTTCTAGCTCGTACTCTTGTTTTTCTGGATGAAATATATATTCCGCGAGTAAATCAACAACCCCGTTGCCTGCCCCATGATAAATACCGGATCAACCCGGTAAATAGCATAAACTAGCAACATTGCTCCGCCGACAAAAGAAAAATACCAAAACGTCTCCGGCACAATGCTGGCGCGCGCTTTCTCGCTGGCTATCCACTGGATTAAGAAGCGCATGGAAAACATCATTTGCGCACCAAATCCGACAGCCAGCCAGAGAATTTCAGTGTTCGATGTATTTGCCCACCAATTAACGAGGCTTGTAATCATTAAAAATTGCCTTTGATTAAAACAGACGCCAAATCACTGGCCCTGAGGCCGCTATTTTTTAGCGGTCGGTTTTCTGCTTTTCCTTCTGGCCGGCTTTTTTACCGACATTTCAATTACCTGAGGCGAGATTGTGCGTTTTCTAAGCCAACTCACTCCTACAAGATCATATAAGCCAATCAGCGCCCGGTTTAAATTATTATATTTCGATACACCACTAATGCGGAGCCGGTCATTCACTGGAACATATTCACATTTATAACCATAAGTTTGAAACAAGGCAGGAAGGTAGCGATGAATGCTGGTAAAAAATGGTAGACGAAGATAGGCCTCGCGCCAATAAACCTTGGTTCCGCACCCGGTATCCGGACAATCATCGCGCAACACACTGTCCCTGATCCAGTTAGCAGCCTTTGACGCCCATCGTTTAGAGCCGGTATCCTTGCGTTTGGTTCTGACACCACCAACCAGCGCCACCCCATCCGAGCCAGGTTTCCCGAGCATTGCAACCAGATTTGGAATGTCAGCAGGGTCATTTTGCCCATCACCATCCAATGTGGCAATTATTTCAAATCGTGCAGCCAAAATGCCTGTACGCATACAGGCGCTTTGCCCGGCATTTGTTTGATGTTTCAAACAGCGTAACCTTGGATATTCAGCAATCAAACCTTCGATATATTCGGCGGTCTTGTCAGTTGAACAATCATCAATGACGATTAATTCACCCAGAAGCTCCTCCGGAATTTCACGAAATGATTCTTTAATCAAAAGAGGGATGTTTCCCTCTTCGTTATACGCTGGAATAATCAGAGAAATTTTCATGTGCTGACCGATTTTATGTCCACTGAGCCCCCTTTGGGCCCCCATTGACTTGGCGACGCGTTAATCCCATATACATCAACAATTGGCAAGCCTGTTTGGGCCAGATATGATAGCAGCATCCGCAATAGGACGCCCATTGGCATGTAACCCACCAATGCTTATGTTAAAACCGTGTCCTTGAGAATAATATTGTTTCCATGAATAACACCGGTAATTCCAGTAATTTGAACCT
>JAESUH010000149.1 GCA_016763155.1 Rhizobiaceae bacterium | reverse complement strand
TGGGGTCCATCACTTCCTGTGATCCAAGCTTTGTAGGTGCCGGGAACAGTACTGATTGATCCCTCCATGCCATCAGGCAGCCACTTCACCAGATGATCGGCAAGGGTGTTGGTATAGCTCAACCGCGCCGGATCACTCCAATCAGGACGATAGGCACCTTCTTTGATCGGTTGGCCGTGAAAGGTTCCATATGGAAACCCATTGAGGGTGAAAATGTAATAATCACCCTCTTTTAAAAACTTCTGAAATTCCGCAAATTTGTCTGGGTTACAAAGAGCTTCGCCCGCAGCCGCTGAAAGGCGCAGGCCTAGCCCTAATGGCGCATTAGGGGAAAGTTCTGCCTTGACCGATGGTAAATGTTTTTGGATTCCGCCAAAAATTTCTTCCCATGTTTCACCTGCATGAATATTGGTGCAATAAGTCAAATGCCCGAGATTATCATTAAGCTGCATTAATTTTCCTGACGCAATTTCAACCAATTGATCGACTGTACTACCAAATCATCATCCATTTCGTGAACTTCTACTCCAACACCGATATCAGCAAGAAGCGTAATTGTCAGTTCGCCGCCAAGGTGCTCGCGAAATTCCCGCAGGCCGATAATCACTTCCAGCTGGTTTTCAATATTTCGGTTTTCCAGCGCCGGATGCCACAATTTAAATCCGAGATGTTCAAGAAGGAAGCAAATTCGATCTTCTTCTCCCGGTTTTAACAATCCCTTCAAAACGGAGTAGCGAGCATCAAGCGCAATGCCAATTGCCACGGCCTCTCCATGACGCAAATGATAGTGCGTCATGCTCTCCAGTTTGTGCGCAGACCAATGGCCATAATCCAGAGGACGCGCGCTGCCCATCTCAAACGGGTCGCCCCCTTGACCTATCTGTTTCATATGTAATTCAGCACAACGCTGAATCATATAAGCCATTGCTGTTTTTTTGAATGTCGCCAGATCGTCTGAATTCTGCTCAAGCCATTTGAAGAAATCTGCGTCGCGGATCAGCGCGACTTTTACTGCCTCGGCCATACCGGCAATCTTGTCGCGTACACCTAAATTCATGATGAATGCGATATCGTTTAGTACGGCAAATGGCGGCGTAAACGTCCCTACATAGTTTTTCGTGCCATAGAGGTTGGTGCCATTTTTCACACCGACGCCAGAATCATTTTGCGATAACACGGTGGTTGGAATGCGAATGTGGCGAATGCCGCGATGGGCCGTTGCCGCGACCAGACCAGCCGCATCAAGCACTGCGCCACCACCAATTGCAATTGCAAAGGAATGGCGATCGATATGATAGTCGTAAAGTGTTTTCTGCATCTGCTCGATGAAGTGCAAATCCGTTTTAATTTTCTCTCCGCCAGGCACCAGAAATGGATCCGCAACCAAATCCATATGTTCGCTGTGATGCGCTGCATAGGCTTTGATTTTATCCACAAGTTCCGGTCGGCTGTTTGCCAAACCATCATCCAGAAAAATAATAACCTTATGTTTTTTATCCGCTTCCTTGCGGCACAACGTCTCAATAACAGTGGTGTTTTCTGGATCAAACAGGTTTTCTGTAAAAGAAACCGGAAACTCAAACGGCACAGCAAAACGCTGCATCAGCGTCGTTGTCGTGTTGTTTGAATGAACATGTTGCTCTGTCATTTTTTCACTCACTCACCTTGTTTTACGATCTTGAATATTCTGTTTTGCCTTGATCGCGCTTGACGTATTGAAAGTCTGATTTTAGTTTCAACTTGAAGAACACACCCTGTCAACAATCGATTGCGAGCATTTCGATGAAATATCTAAACATTCTTTTTTGCATCATGATGATCCTTTTTATCGGGGTGCAATATAACGATCCTGACGGCGTAGTTTGGGTATTTATCTATGCAATTCCAGCTATTTGGGCGGGTTTAGCAGCGTTTCGCCTTAGGCAAGTTCAAAACAGCCAGGCCTATTTTATGCTTGGCCTTTCCATTGCCGTTACCCTCATATTGACCGCCTATTTCTTCCCCACAACACCGAACTTCTGGGTTCAAGAAGTTTGGTGGGAAACCGAGACTGCCCGCGAAGGTATGGGCATGATGATTGCCAGCTTTGTGTTGCTTTTTGCGTCTGCCACGATCTGGTTTAGCAGAAACAAATAGTGCCCCCATTTACGAAAACAGTGTTCCTTTTATGTAAAAAGAAACACTCGTTTTCTCTTATGATCAGGGCGAAAATTTCCGGTGCTTAACGTATGCAACCACTGCCATCAGCTCGTCTTTATCATAGACTTCTTCCCATGCAGGCATCTTTTTGAAGCCTTTGGAAACGCGCTTATAGACAAATTCTGGCGTATAACGTTTGGGCTTTAGTTTGGGTGCTTTGCCTGGATAGGCTTTATACCCGTGGCAATGGGTGCATTGCTCAAACCAAATTTCTTTCCCCTGTTTGAAGATTGCCTTGTCTTTTAAGAATGCTTCGGTGAACACCACCGGTGCATCATCTGCAAGGACGCTTTGAGCTCCAAATCCAACAGAAAACAAAAGGGCACCAACCCCAAGGATACTAACAATTTTCACGAAGCTTAACTCCACTATCTTTACTGCTCGAGCACCAATTCCCATTTTGGTTTCACAAACCAATGGCGTGAGATTGGCGTACTGCACATTTTTTTGAAAGAAAAAGGGCGCTGTCAATTGTTACATAGACAGCGCCCAATTGATGCGTCGATTAGTTAGCTGGAACGATCTTGTAGATCGTATCAAGCGTACCGTTCGGGCCTGTTGTCACTGATGTCAAAGCATAGACTTCGCCAGCTGCATCTTGTGCAAATGCGAGAATATATGGTTTTTTGCCATCCATGCCAACGATGTTAGCAACTTCCATGGACCATTTTCCATCAGCATCTTCAGTACCGAAGAAGATTTGGCCATCTTTTTCAGCGAAGCTTTTGCTCCAGTCGCCAAAGATGTATTTGCCATCCCATGAAGATGTACCACCACGGTAGACATAACCACCGGTAACCGAGATACCCAGGCAACCTTTAGGCTGTGCAGTACAGTTTTTGTACGTCAGGATTGGGTCAACCAGGCCAGTTGAATCACAGGAAGCCGGATGGTTGTCAGGCTTGGTGTAATCAAAGCAATGAACTGACTCTTTTCTGCGCCAGCCATAGTTTGCACCTGCTGTAATGATGTCAATTTCTTCATAGCTGTTCTGCTGTACGTCGCCACAAAACAGACGGCCATCTTTCATGTCGAAAGAACAGCGCCATGGGTTGCGAAGACCGTAAGCATAGATTTCGCCACGAGCATCATCGTTACCAACAAATGGGTTATCGGCTGGAATGGCATAATTGTTGCCATCGGCTGATTTGTTAACGTCCAGACGCAAGATCTTACCATGAAGAACTGATAGATCCTGACCATTGCCTTCGGTCACATTGTGGCCGATGCCCCAGTCATTAGCGTAACCCCCATCGCCTGCTGACATATAGAGATAGCCATCTGGGCCAAATCCGATCCAGTGACCGTTATGGTTGAACTGAGGCCAATCGATTTGAGAAATAATTCGGGCAGAATGAGGATTTGCTACATCAGGATCATCCGCTGACACAGTATATTCAGCAACTGTGTTTGTGTGATCCCACCAGAACATTTTTCCAAGGTCACCCTGAGAATTATTGTTGCCTGAATAGGCGATATAGAATTTGCCGTTGGTTTTGTAATCCGGATGGAAAGCAAGACCAAGCAAACCGCGCTCATCAAAATCGTGGAACTGATTTACAATCAGGTTCCGAATATCAAGGAACGGTGTTGGTTGCAGTTGACCATCAGCATTGATGATTTTGATTTTACCATATTGTTCGATAACAAATTTACGGTCATCACTGGCAGGTTGAACCATTGCCAAAGGCGAATTAACGCCGGTCACAAGAGGTTCAAGTTTAATATTGACTTCAGCGTTTGAAGCAGCAGCTCCAGCTAAAACCAACCCGGTCGTGATTGCGACGCTGGTTAATAATTTCGATAGACGCATGATTTCAGGTCCTCCACCTAACTATAGAAAAGATGCCACCAAACACTGAACGGGTTCAGTGTCTTATCCTGAACTCACAGCTATGGCAGCATTACGATTTGCTAAAATTTTGAATTATCGGTCCAGGGGCCTAAGCCGCCTATTACCCAATTGGCTTCCAATCCATAATTCCTCTCTGGAAACCATCCACAAAACTTAGCTTTCACATGTTAACAAAAAAAGTTGAAATCTCCAATTTGTTTTTGAAAACAAATTGGAGTAAACAACGGAAAATCCGAATAACAAATATGGAAAATCCTTAGTAAAATCATACACTTTGTATTAGTTTAAGTTATACATGCCGTTTGTTAGCAGAGTTACATAATCAAAGCATGAGGTAGATTTAATTTTTTCCGAAAACGCGTTCTTGAGAATTCCGAAGGTGTTTATACATATATTTGCGGGCTTGTTCCCCGTTCTGTTCTATGATCGCCTGAACCATTTCCTGATGTTCAAGAAGAGACAGACGCATGTTGCGCTGCCTGGTTTCATTGGTCAGGGTTTTGACGAGATTCATGCCAAACAAAATATGTGGCTGAAGGGATTTCATAATATAGACAAAAAATTTGTTGCCGGAAATTTCCGCAAGTCGTTGATGAAAATCGGCGTCCTCTGCTGATTGCTTTACGGCCGTATCTGAAAGTTGTTCCAACGCAATAATGTGGTTTCGCAAAAAAACCACGTCTTCTTCGCTACGCTGTTCAGCTGCAATTTGTGCAATTCCAGGTTCCAGCTCAATTCTGCATTCAAGGCATTTTTGTAAATCCGCTATATTATCAACTGAAGCAGAGGGGGCGGCAGGTTTTCCTTTTTGATCAGCAACGATCGTTCCTGAACCCTGGCGAGAGATGATAAAACCATCATCCTTCAATTGTGCCAGCGCTGAACGTACTGTGGTTCTGGGAATTCCATAGTCATTGACCAGGTTGATTTCCGTCGGCAGAGAACTGAGTGGTGGAAAATCACCCGCCAAAATGCTGTTCAACAAGTCGTTGTATAATTGGTCAGAAATATTGTCGTGGCGAAACACTACGTTGCTGGGCATGCGCGAATTACTCCTCAATAGTCGCGAGCGTGGTCAATCGTTGCAAAGATTCCTTAATATGTATAATGAAAATTCGTTAAAATGATGGAACAAGTGTTTGTCCTGTATGCAGATGATCAATTGGCAGAAATGCGCGTCATTTGTAATCAATCACGAAGTCCGCAAAAAAGGCCGTGCCACCAGCCAAAGCCCAAACGGCAATATAGCAGATAATACCAGCGTCAAAACGGGGCGATCTCCTCCGAGATATCCGATGGTTGAATAGAGAAAACCCAGCGGAATAGACCCGCAAAGAAGTGCCATAAAAAACACCGGGAACGACATTCGTGACAAGCCTGCCATGCAGGCAATGATTTCCGACAGCACAGGCACCCACCGCGAAAGCGCCACCAGCCAGCCGCCAATGTTTCCAAAAATCTGCTCTCCCTTGGTGACCGCTTGCTCGCCATTCATCAAAATTACAAATGGTCTGCCCATGTGTCGGCACAGGAAATATCCAAATAGCCCGGAGATGATTGAGCCGACTGAAGCAATTACTCCGCCAAGGGCTGGGCCATAAATCATGCCAAGGGCAGCCATTACGGAGGTTGTTGGAATGGGAAATGCTAAATCCGCAATTAGCAGGCCAATAGCGACTATCCACGCGAAATTTCCGTAGTTTTGCAGAATGGATATGGCACCGCTGCCCGTGAACATTTGTTCAAGCTGGTCGCCAAAAAACAAGAAGGGGATGATGACAAAAACAGCAAGTGCCAGAACAAGTCCGATGAGTTTCACGTTGCCGCTCATAATATCAATTCCGGCGGTTTTTACTCAATGATCAAATTATCAAGCGTATGTTTGCTTTTTAGCTTTTCAACTACCGGCTCACGTTGTCCGCGTAAAATGGAATTGCCTTCGTAAACCGTGCGCTGATCAATCGCTGGCGGATTGAGCCAGTCTTCCTCTTTCATCTGACCACTTTGGCCATAGGCATCCAGTGCATTTTGATAACAGACCAATCGAATGGCCTCTTCTTCAATCCCTTTCTGTGCTGCCAACATCGCAGTTTTTGCAACTCCCAATGGTTCGGAAATTCCCCAATCGCAAGCGGAATCGATAATGATGCGCTCCGGTCCATATTCCTTGAGCAATTCAACCATACGTGCGGAACCCATTTTTGTGCTGGGATAAATCGAGAACGCCGCCCAATAGCCACGGTCGAGAACTTCGCGCACTGTCTCTTCATTGTTATGGTCGATCACGACCATTGAAGGATCGATGCCATGTTCTTCGCAAACATCCATCGAGCGGCTGGTGCCTTTTTTCTTGTCGCGGTGGGGTGTGTGAACCATCACGGGAAGCTCAACTTCGAGGGCCAGATCAATTTGCAACCGGAAATATTTGTCTTCCAGCTCTGTTTGATCATCATAACCAATTTCGCCAATGGCAACGACGCCTTCTTTAAGCGCAAAGCGCGGCAAGATTTCCATCACGCCTTCAGCTAATTCAGGATTATTGGCTTCCTTGGAGTTCAGTCCGATGGTGCAATAATGACGAATGCCAAATTGCCCTGCGCGAAAACGTTCAAACCCGACGATTGAAGATAGATAATCAATATAGGTCGCCACGTGGGTGCGAGGTTGACCTAGCCAGAATGCCGGTTCGATTACTGCAACCACGCCAGCTGCCGCCATCGCTTCATAATCATCGGTTGTCCGCGATAACATATGGGCATGGGAGTCGATAAACATCATCGGGTCAGTTCCACTTCAAAATTCATTTTTCTAGTAATGGCCAGCGAATTATCCAGCATCTCATCGGCAATGGCCGTCCAGTTTAATTCACCAGAATCAATCACTGCATCATATTCAGATAGTTGAGCGTGAAGGGCTTCTTTACGCTCAGATGCCGGAGCAGTTTTCAGAGCAAGCGCTACGGCTTTTTTCTCCGTATCAATTCCCTCATCAACAACTCTTTGAAAGTCGTCGAGATATACGCCCTCGGCATATGGTCCAATACAGCGCCATAATTCCGGCGAAACAAATCGCTCAGCCGCCCACCGTTCGTGGGCATAATCACGCAAAATCCGAGCAAGTTCAGGATTTGCTCTTTCATTCAGCCCCAGAATTGGTTCCAGCATGACCCCGATGAACAGGGATTTTAGAACCATATTATTCCAGGGGTTTTCATCAAACTGTTCAGACGGGAAACTATTACGATGGGCAATGGCCTCAAATTCAGCTTTAATATTTGTGCGCAATCCCAGAGCTGTTTGTTCAACCAGTGTTTCAGGTGAAGCATAAAGAGGTAGGCCTGAATAAAGCGCCAGCAACTCACCCACATCGGCGGTGCGGTGGAGATCTTTGAATCTTTCAGCGAATGAAGCGTTTTGGCTGTTTGAAAGATTGATCAAGATTACTATGCGAGCGGCTGTATCGATCGACCAATTGGAGGGGTTCCAGCCTTTGCGCGCGGCATTCGCCTCGGCCAGATCGTCAGCGCTCAAGGCCAAGTCGTCCTTGCCCAATTTGCGCGGGATCATGCCAAAGGCAATGTAAAAAACTTTAGTTGAATCATCTTTCGCCAGCAAGTCCAACTGACCACGAAACCAGTCACTTCCGGCTTCAGGAAGCTGCCTGAATATCCAGCTTTCCAAAATTTTTAATGGCGTATTTTCCATAATAAACCCCAATGACCATTTCGCCAAAACAACTCAAGCGTATCGACAATAGTAATAAGTGACAAGTCAAAATTGGCGTCGGACCTGCTGTATCTGGAGATTTCCAGCTGACGCAGTAATGTTAACTTTGTGCTGAGTGGGCGCTTGAAAATTTTGAAAATTCTACTTTTCAAAATGTTGCAATGCCTAGACTTTCAGCCAAAATCACCGCAACAGCGCTATCAAAGGAGGCCGTGTTGATGCAAGTTGAATCCGTGTTTAATTGTCATCCGATGAGCAAGTAAAACTATTTTCACCATTATAAAAATAGCGAGAACATCTATCTGACGGTGAAGATAGAGGCCTGTGTCCGTCAATTGCCATTTCCTCTTGCAATTCCGGTTCATTTGAAGCTCTTTCAACTGACGCCAGAAACCAGCAAAAAATTACCTGTCGAGGGATAAAAGTGTTTTAGTATAGCTGGCATCTGGTCTGGTTGTGAGGCCCAACTCTTGACAAATCGACCAGTAAGGTGCATACGCACGTAATGAAAACGAAAAACCAAATTTCAGACCCAAACATCATTACTGATGTGGCCTCGTGCACTTGCGCAAATTTGCGTAAGGCGGCGCGGGTGATGACGCAACGCTATAATGATGCCCTGCGGCCTGTGAATTTGCGGTCAACGCAATTTAGCATACTTGCAAATCTTGCCTCCCATGGGGATACGCCGTTAACGCAATTGGCAGAGCTGTTGGTTATGGATCGAACGACCTTAACGCGGAACCTTAAACCTCTTTTGCGACGTGGCCTGATTAGTTCGGGCCATGAAGAGGATCAGCGTGTCCGCAAGGTCAGCCTGACCAATGAGGGCAGGGCGGTGTTTGAAGATGCACTACCCCTTTGGCAGGAAGTGCAAATGGAGATTGCGGAGAGCCTTGGAGAGCGCCAATGGTCTGAGTTTATGGGCAATCTCAAGGCAGTAATTTCTGCCGCGCAGAAGGGGTGATGTTTTTTGATCATGTAAGTGTATATACACTTAACAAGGAAAACGCTATGAAAAGTTCTAACAAAATTCTTACTGGCCAGCCATCCATCCATGGAAAACGATAATCAAACGTGCAGCAATTATTGCAATAATTATCGGGTCTTCACTCACCTTGGTGAACCAAACAGATGCCGTCTTCGGCAATGTAAAGTTTGAAATCCTGCCACTCGCATTGGTGTTTCTCACGCCGTTTCTGGTTGTGAGTATTTCTCAAATGTTCGGCGTACGCGAAGTGCATAAATTGACGGCCCAGGAAGCGCTAGGTGGGTTTTTAGGGACTTTATTCCCACGGGATACCCATTCGCGCAATCACTTTGGGACTGACGATTGGAGTCATAAATATCATAATCGTGGCCGTGGCAAACTCAGTTCAGAGGTTTGAACAGCTTCCTCTGGCGTTGATGATCCAGGGACTGACCTTGCCTATCGTTTTTGGGGCGATATCCCAAAATCTTTCATTTCGCCGCACCTTCGCGCAGATCACGCGTACTTAATCTCTCCAAAACAAGGAAGCACCATGTCTATTTTCCAAAACCGCACATCATCGAACAAAGCTATTGGAATGCTTTTTTCTGGGCTGTTTGCGCTAACTCTTTCTGTCCCCGCACAAAGTGCTGTCACTTCCAACGTCCGCCCTGCTGGCCTAACGCAATCACTGGCGCCGTAACTGATTTTTCATCATTTGGAAAGACGGGAGAAACCAGAAGTTTTCATGCAGAGATTGGGTTTTTTGAAACTGTTTTATCTTATGCGCCGAGCGATGATGCACGTCACGTTTTTCTATTGGCAAATGCATATATCATTGCTCGGCAGCAAGAACACGGCATTGCCTTTTTTGAAAAAGCGCTTGAGAAACAATCAGCCCAAATGACAAACGAGACCCGTGCGATCTATTTGGCAGCTTATGCCTCGCTTAGAGCAACTTATGCTGACGAGGTGTTTTTCCTCAAGCGAATATTTTGGGTATTGGACACCTTCGAAATACTGGAAGAGGCCAGCGCAATAGGCGCCGCCCCCCCTCTGGTGACATGGGCGTTGGGCATTATTTATGCGCAGGTTCCTGCTATATTTGGAATACAGGATGAGGCAATAAAGGCTCTCACTTGGTTGACCAAAAACCCCAAAACAGAGCCAACGCCAGGTTTTCATCGCGAGGCCTATCGGTATTTAGGAGAACTTCACGCGGACCTTGGCAATACCAAATTTGTCGAAACTTACAAAAAGAAAAGCGGGTATTCAGCCACTCCTTTAAAGACACTGTTCATGGGATGGTTTTCAACCAGCAAGGAAAAAGGGTTGTTTTCGCGCCAACTCCGAAGGCTGAGACGCATGGGGTTTAGACGTCTCCCTAGGCAACCTCAGCTAGTCTTTTAGCGGATCTGTGCTATTCTGCCTTATTGTTTGCGCCAGCGATATTAAGTTTGCTCCACAAAGCTGATCTGACTGAAGGCATCTATACGAGGTACTCCTTGCCCGACAGGCACCTCAAATTGACGTGTTTCGATAAAAACTCTCCTGATTTATGACGTTTGTTTCCCATGAGTGACCCCCCTGTTTTTTATGTATCAGGGCGGACCAATTCAGTGGGCAGGATCAGCTGGATGGACATGTTTCTCACAAAACAGAGTTAGCCGAACCAGTTGCAGCATTCCTTTGATGAGATGAGTAAAGGTCATTCTTTCGGAGTCGACAGTTTCAGAATATCGTCACGCGCAGTGCACCAGTAGAGGCGTAATGAAGTGAAGCTCGCGAAACCTTGCACGGAGTGAGCATGATGTTAGGTTGAGATTGTCAGCCGGAGAAGTTCTCAAACTGCTCAATATTTGAGCTCTTAACAGGGTTATTATTCGGTATCAGATGAAATTGAATCCAAAGGAGAATTGCTCCGTAGATCGTTGGCATATAATTGATAGTGTTTGCCGTTTTCCGTATAATTTTTTTGATCTTGGTGAATGAATCCTGCTCGTTTGGAGCATTTTATTGCATTCTTATTTTTTGGCTCATGCCCAACAAAAAAGATCCTGTCTTCTAAACCAAGTAATTCCGTAATCATTTCAATGGTAGAAAAAAGCATTGACGCGCCAAGTCCCTTTCCAAGATAATCGGTATCTCCTATGAAATAATCGAAAGTTACACCATCAATTTCACCGATAGTTGCTACACCATATTCAGGAACGCTTCTGTTCAGATACCATTGAATATAGCCGAATGGTACACCAGCCTGATATGCAAGCAAAGAATGGCATGAATCACTTCTTTCTATTCGAGGCCGAAATTTTCGGCTAACTTCCTCAATGGAAATTGGTTCTTGCATGTAAAATGGCTTAAGATGCGCCGCATTGAGCCAGTTGTGCAATCGCGCAAGATCGATCTCCTGCAAAGCTCGCATAGAAGTATGTAAAATGTCTTGTCCCCAACATTGTTTTTGATTTTCATACCTATATATATGATGATATTGGGCTGATTGTTATCTAAATCAAACCATAGATCAACTGGAGAAATCAAATACTATGAGATGCGTGTTGGTCATAGTGGGGTGCCCGGAGCGAGAAATTAACAGCCTCAATAGACTTAGTCAAAAAACGGAATTGCCCACGCTTTGGCACTTCATTTCCCGCTGATAATCTCTTCCAGCCGCTTATAATCATCATCACGATACTCCTGAATGACACTTGCGATTTCATCAGCACTTACATCAAGGGATGACAACACAATACTTCCCAGTTGAAGGCTGGATTCAGCTGCTTCCGACACAACTGCGGTTGCTCCAGCTTTTTCCAGATAGGCCATGTGTTGTCGATCTCTTGCACGAACATAAATCGGCAGGTCCGGGTAATTATCCCGCAGCGCGGTGACGACCTGACTTGCCGATTTTTCTCTGTCGAGAGTGATAACCGCCATTTTTGCACGCCCGGCTCCAGCGGCGTTGAGAACATGAATTTGATCCGCATCACCATAATACACCGACATGCCTTTGGCCCGGCATTTCGCAATCCGCTTTTGATCAAGGTCGAGCGCCACATATGATATTCCGGCATCAGAGAGGATTTTAGCAACCGTCTGTCCAACGCGGCCAAAACCAGCAATCAGAACATGGTTGTTGACATCTTCGATGTCCGCATCAATGGATTCTTGAGGCGTGTGCTTTTGATTGTCTAATTTGGCGGAGATACGTTGTCCAAAATAAAACATCAGTGGGGTGGCTACCATGGTCAAGGCGATAACGGCCATTAATATTTGTGCCAAATTTGCCGGGATAAGACCGAATGTAAATGCTGCACCAAACAGCACAAATCCAAATTCTCCGCCCTGGGATAACGCAGTTCCCGTTCTGATTGAAGTGCTGAGTGGTATGCCAACGATACGGCAGAGACCCGTCGTAATTAGTGTCTTCCCAATCAACAGGCTAACAACGATAAGAGTGATCAGCCCCAATTGATTTATTATCAGAGAAATATCAATCGACATGCCGATGGTCATGAAGAACAGGCCAAGCAAGATGCCACGAAATGGCTTGATATCGGCTTCAATCTGGTGGCGATATTCCGTTTCTGCCAATAATAATCCTGCGAGAAGAGCACCCAGTTCCATCGACAACCCGGCAATGGACATGAGCCAGCCCATGCCGAGTATCATGAGCAAAGTAGTTGAGACAAAAAGTTCGGTGCTCCGGTTACCTGCAATTATCCGGTAAAGCGGCCGTAATAAAAACCGTCCAAATAATATGACGATGATCAAGGCGGCGCCACCTTTGAGTGCTGCCATCCCGATGGCTTCGACGAATGATGAATCCGCTGTGCCGAGTAACGTAACAAACATTAGAAGCGGAACTACAGCCAGGTCCTGTAACAGCAGAATAGAAAACGTTGTGAGCCCAAAACGCGTTGATCGCTCGCCGCGTTCTACAAGCAGTTGCAAGACAAATGCCGTGGAAGAGAGCGCAAGGCCGCCGCCAATAATTGCAGCAATCTCTATTCCCAAACCAAGAGACCAAACGATGCTGCCAATAACAGCGCCCGTAATTATCACCTGAAGCGAGCCTAACCCGAACACTTTGCTCCCGAGCTGGCGCAAACGCCCGAAAGAAAGCTCCAACCCAATCATGAATAAAAGAAATACAACGCCAAATTCAGCAAGAGTGTGGGCGGCTTTCGTGTCGCCAATGACAGCGAAACCATGCGGACCGATAATGATGCCTGCTGCAAGATAACCCAAAATTGGACTGGAGCGAAAATGTTGAAAAAGTGGGACGACAGCAATAGCAGCGACCAGAAAAATTAGAATGTCCATTAGATATTCAGAGTGGTTCAATTGGGTACGTCCTTTGCCATTCTCCGCCCGATGGGAATGTTATCAATTAAATTGTCAGAGGAAAACCAAAATAATACAATCGATGCACGCAAACTTTCCTACACGTGACGTAAAGTCAGTATCGACTGTTTTCTTTGCAGAGCCATTCTGCTTCTTTGAATAGGCTGTGTCAGGAATAGAAATTATATTATCATCACGAGATTGCCGTATCCACCTACTTAAGGGCTAAAAACCACCCTCTAAACTTGATTTTACTACCGCCGCATCAAACCGCAGGTCAATGCAATACGTGGCTTCTTGTCTAAATTCTACGGTGTATCGAGGGCGATTCGAATTCTCCTAATCATTCCTTCTCCATTCAAGGAGAAAGAACCAATCCGTGACAAGCTCCGGTCGAGAATATTTGATGTGATGTTGAAATGAACAATTGGTTTTCGTATAGGTAGTGTCTGAAATCAAAAAGATCGAGTCCGGTATCCATTCAGTGAAATGGTGATTGGTTTGAAAATGCGGGCCTCGTTACATTCAAAATTCGACAACGCATAATTGATCTAAAATAACGGGTAGAAATGTGATGACACTGATACGGCGTGAACTGGCGACGGTAATTGGATTTTTGATTCTGATTTCCGTTGTCCTTCTGGGTGACAAGCTGGCTCCTGCTAATGTTGGTTCGACTTTTGCGGTAGCGTTACTCATTGGCATATTCTGCATCATGCTCTGGTTGGCGTTTTCTGTGGTGCGCCATGCCGAATGCCTGGCCACATTGCTTGGCGAACCTTATGGAACGTTGATCCTGACACTGTCTGTTATTGGTATCGAGGTAGCTTTGATCTCCTCGGTAATGATTGCCGGTGCTGACAAACCAACGCTGGCCAGAGACACCATGTTTTCGGTCCTTATGATTGTACTCAATGGTCTGGTCGGTTTGAGCCTCATAACGGGGGGGCTGAGGCACAGATTTCAAACCTACAATTTGCAGGGAGCTAATGCCTATCTAGCTGTAATTATTACGCTTTCTGTTTTATGCCTGATTTTGCCAAGCTTTACCCATTCCGCACCCGGTGGGCAATTATCATCTCTGCAAGCTGTATTTCTTGTTGGCATGTCAATCATACTTTACGGCGTATTTCTTGGTATTCAGACAGTCACGCACAGTGATATTTTTATGCAGCCAAAATCTGATGGAGAAGAGACGCCGCACGCGCATCATGATTTAGGAATTAAGTCTGTGCCATTCCATAGTGTTGCGCTGATTGCCGCAATTTTGCCGATCGTATTACTATCGAAGACGCTTGCCATCTACATTGATCACGGACTTGAAACATTAAACGCACCACTGGCGCTCGGAGGGTTTTTAATTGCTGCTCTCGTCTTGACGCCCGAAGGTCTCAGTTCAATACAAGCAGCCCGCGATAATCAACTGCAGCGGGCGGTTAATATTTGTCTTGGCTCTGCCCTTGCTACCATCGGATTGACAATCCCGGCGATTCTAACGATTGGCTGGTTAATGAATGAAACCGTTGAGCTTGGATTAGACAGCGTGGATATCGTTATTTTGTCGGTTACGCTTGTCGTCAGCCTTGTGACATTTATGAGTAGCCAGACAAACGCCCTCTTAGGCACCGTCCATCTTGCAATTTTTGCAGCTTATGTAGTCAAAATCTTCGACGTGCCAGCCTAGAGCGCGCCTTGTACCGG
>JAESUH010000148.1 GCA_016763155.1 Rhizobiaceae bacterium | reverse complement strand
ACCTCAGCTGCAACTTCTTTTCCATCAATTCTTTTTGCCGTCATGTTTTGCTCCTGCCAGTTGCAAAAAGCGTTATCAAATCATAACGGAGCTGGCCAATTAAAAATTGAAATATACTGCTATTCTTTTTCTGTGATTTTGCCCTGCTCCAGCAGTGGGTCAATGACACCAGCACCAACCCCATTTCCCAAAGGAGACATATCGCCAGAACCAAACATCGCTTTGGCGCAATCCATTATGGCCTTATGGGTGACACGAGCCAATGCAGAACCAAGGCTGACGCGGGCAACTCCGGCTGAGGCAAATTCTGCCATTGTGTATTTGGTGAATGGCCCTGCGCAAAGAGCATTAACTGGCGCTTCCACACTCGCACATATACGTTTTAACTCGTCCATATCCGGTGGCATGGGCGCATAAAGCACCTGTGCACCGGCGGCTTCAAAAGCCTTTAACCGACGAATGGCTTCCTCGGTGCCATATTGTTTGGTCAAAATGCCATCCGCGCGCGCCGTGAGCACAAACTCCCTGTCGAGAGATTTCACAGCATCAACGGCTGCTTCAATGCGTTCAACAGCACGGGAGAATTCATAAGGGGCTTCAACAGGCAGCATGGTATCTTCAATACAACATCCTGCAAGACCGGCATCACAGGCGTCACGAATAGTTTGGGCAACGCTTTCATTGTCGTGGCCATAACCATTTTCCAGATCGCCACTGACCGGCGCATCTACCGCCATAACTAGGTCGCGGGCATGGGAAATAGCCTCATCGCGGCTAACATCTCCCATATCGCCGCGCCCAAGGGTGAAGGCATAGCCTGCCGAAGTAGTGGCAATTGCTTTTGCACCCAAAGCCATCAGCATTTGAGCAGAGCCCAAATCCCATGCATTGGCCAGAATAAAAGGTTCACCCGGCACATGCAGTGCCATGAACTCCTTTGCCAGTTTGTCAAAATCTCTTGCCATAATATTACTCCTTAAGAAGCTGACCGTACCTCATTGGCTCTGATATAGGCTGGCCGTTTGCGGACTCTATCAACATAATCGCTCAGTGGACCTTCGGGCCAGTCAAATTTGGCATTTGCTGCCCATCCAGCACAATGGGTGATGATGATATCTGGAACAGTAAAAACATCTCCCATAACGTATTTATTGTCGCCAAGGCGTTTTTCGAGGGTAATCAATGATTTGGCAAAATCAAATTGTGACGCCGGTTTCACATCTCTGGAGCGGAGCTCTTCAGGTAAAATAAATGAGTGTTTTGCAGCTCCCCATAAAATGCCATCCAGATCATCCAGCGCAAAACATGTGAACGAATCTTGTTTGGCCCGTTCAATGGTGCCGGCAGCAAAGGTGAGCTTGTTATGTTTATCGGCCAAATATTGAATAATGGCGGTGCTATCGATGATTGCATCGTCCCCATCCTTCAATACCGGCAGCTTGCCGGATGGATTTAGCTCCAGAATTTCCGGCGTGCGCGGTCCAACAGCTTCAACCTGATACTCAAGGCCCAGTTCTTCCAGCATCCAAAGCACTCTGAACGAGCGTGTTTTCGGGCTTCCGACAAGTGTATACATATTCAATTCCTGATTCTCATTCCAATTGGACATATTACTGGCACAAAAATTTGGTTTTCAGAATGGGGTGGGGTAAAAAAACGAATCTTTAAGGTTTGACCGCAAGATTCGAGGTCTTTGACCAATTAACGGGAAGGTTTATTTATGGGTAATTCATTGATGCGTGGTGTTTTGTTTGCAGCTGCAATTAGTTTTGCTGCATCCCCGGCATTTGCTGCCAAATGCGGCAATACCGGAGCAGGGTTTAACAAATGGGTGGCGCAATTTTCAAAAGAAATGATTGCCAAGGGATATTCGAAATCCAACGTCAAGAGTTCGCTCGCCGGCCTGAAATACAATTCTAAAGTTATCAGGCTCGATCGCAGCCAGAAATCCTTTAAGCAGGATTTTGGCAAATTTTATAAACGCCGCACCCAGGGCATGGTTTCCAAGGGGCGCAAAATGATGAAGAAACATCGTAAGACCTTTGCGCGGGTGGAAAAGAAATATGGCGTGCCCGCATCCCTGCTGACAACTATCTGGGGTCTGGAAACAGCGTTTGGACATTTCAGCGGCAAGAAACCAATCTTCCAGTCATTGGCAACCCTTGCCTATGATTGTCGCCGCACAGAATTTTTCACCAATGAAATTGTCAGCGCCCTAACGATTGTCGAGCGTGGCGATCTTAAAAAGAGCCAGATGCTTGGTGCTTGGGCTGGCGAGATCGGCCAGACTCAATTCCTGCCATCTCGGTTTGTAAAATATGCCACCAGCTTTGATGGAAACAGAAAAATCGATCTTTATCATTCCGTACCGGATGTTCTTGCTTCAACCGCGGCCTGGTTTAAAGGCGAAGGTTGGCGACGTGGCCAGGGCTGGGAAGAGGGCAGCCACAACTATGAAGTGCTGAAAGGCTGGAACCGGGCAACGGTCTATCAAAAAACCATCGCAAAACTGGCTCGCGAATTACATCGCTAGATCGTATCCGTTTTTGACGGAACCGATCTAGTTTTGTTTGTTCTCACGGCCGTATCAAGCTGCGCCTGGGCCTCCGCATGGGCGGCGCAGCAAGCGCCGGGTGGCTCTTCGCCACCTAAAGCAAGTCAACCCAAGTCAGACTTGTTCTAGAAAATCAGAACCAGTATTTAGCCCGGCGCCTGAGCGCCGGGGTTTTTCAATAGTGGCTTGCTATTTTTTCTTCGCGAGTAAATCGCGAATTTCACTGAGCAAAACTTCTTGCGCCGGTGGTGACGGAGGTGCTGCTTTTTCTTCTTCCTCTTTTTTCACTGACATCTTGTTGATTGATTTCACAATCATAAAGATCACAAATGCGATGATGAGGAAATTTATTACGGCTGAAATAAAGCTGCCATAGGCGAGTACTGCGCCTTGTTCTTTTGCGGCTTTGAGGGTTCCTGCGGTAACGCTTTCAGACAGTGGGGCGAAATAGTTTGAAAAATCCAACCCGCCAAAAACTGCTCCGATAACCGGCATTAACACATCACCAACCAGCGAAGTTACAATTGCTGTAAAAGCGCCGCCGATGATGATACCGACGGCCATATCCATCACATTTCCCCTCATAATGAAGGCCTTGAATTCTTTTAGCATAGTTGTCTCCTTTTTGTGAAAAAACAAATGCCATTTGCAGCAAGATAACGCTACAGCCCTTTCAATGGTCGGGTTGATATACACAGAAATTCGAAAGAAGTTAAGTATTTAGCTCCTTGAAGCGAAGGTCTTCGTGCTCATGCTATGGGCAACCATTCTTTAGAGGCATGGACAAACCACCCCTAATTGTGGTGAATTCCCCTGACCAAGTTAGTCATTGGGGAAAATTGTTGATGCAGGCCTGGGTCGTCATCATTGTTGCATTCGTCTATCTGATATTGCTGTTTGCCGTAGCAAGCTATGGCGACCGTAAAGTCATGCAAAAATGGCGCCGGGGACGGACCAATATTTATGCCCTTAGTCTGGCAATTTATTGTACCACCTGGACCTTTTTTGGGTCTGTAGGACTGGCCGCTTCCAGCGGCATCAATTTTTTGGCGATTTATCTGGGGCCAATTCTGGTCATCACGGTTGGTTATCCGGTTTTCAGGCGCATTGTTCGATTGTCAAAAGAGCAGCGCATTACGTCCATTGCTGATTTTTTGGGTGCACGTTACGGCAAAAGCATGCAGGTGGCAGCTGTTGCAACTGTCATTGCAGTGATTGGGACGGTTCCTTATATCGCCCTGCAGCTTAAAGCTATTTCCAGCTCCGTAACCACACTGATTTCCCATTCAGGTGATGGATCAAACCCACTATTCTTTGGTGATATTACCATCCTGATTGCTGTAACTCTGGCGGTGTTTTCTATTTTGTTTGGTACCCGCCATGCGGATGCAACGGAGCATCAGGATGGCTTGATGCTGGCGATTGCGATGGAATCGTTTATCAAACTGGCGGCTTTTGTTTGTGTTGGGATATTTACCGTCTATTTCATTTTCGACGGGTTTGGGGATTTGTTCACTCAAGGACTGGCCAACCCCGATGTACAGAATATGCTGGCTGGTGGCATAAATTGGGGTCAGTTCCTGGTTTATACATCGCTCAGTCTGATTGTGTTTTTGCTATTGCCACGCCAGTTTCATGTGGCTGTGGTGGAAAACCATACTGCGAGTGAACTGCGCCGGGCAAGATGGCTGTTCCCTCTTTATCTGGTCATCATCAATTTGTTTGTGATTCCAATTGCCTTGGCCGGGATGATCAAATTTGGAACCAGCATCAGCGCCGATGATTTTGTGCTTATCCTGCCCATGTCTCAATCGGATGGCCTGGCAAGTAATTTTGTCAGCCTGTTTGCTTTTGTTGGTGGTCTTTCGGCTGGTACGGCAATGGTTGTTGTGGCCTGTGTCGCGTTGGCCATCATGTTATCGAATGATTTGATTTTACCGATCTATCTGCGTTCACAAGCAACCATCGGCAAAACCAGCAACCGCGATATGGAAGTTCCCATATTGAACATTCGACGCGGTGCAATCGTTGGTGTTTTGACGCTGGCATATTTTTATTATTCGCTTACCGATAACACCATCGCACTCGCCTCCATCGGCCTGATTTCATTTGTTGCCATTGCGCAATTAGGGCCTGCATTTTTTGGTGGCTTATTCTGGAAGCAAGCCAATGCCCGTGGGGCAATGATCGGCATGATTTCAGGCTTTTGTGTTTGGGGTTACACCTTGCTGCTGCCAACACTCCTGACAGGCGCGCATCCATTTGTGTCTGAAGGCCTGTTTGGCATTGCCGCATTGCGACCGCAAAACCTGTTTGGGTTTGATATGGCCGTGATCAGCAATGGCATGATCTGGAGTTTGTTTTTCAACACCCTTGGATATGTAGCTGGTTCCATGTCCAGATCAGCTGATCCACTGGAGCGCATGCAGGCAAGCGCATTTGTTTCGCGGCAGTCTTCACACTCAGACTGGAACAGCGAGAGCGAAGTGACCGTGCTGCAACTTCGCGAGACCGTTGCGCGCTATCTTGGGACTTCACGCACCATGCGGGCCTTTGATGATCACTGGGCAACTCTGGGCAAGATTTTGCCTGATGGTCAGTTCATCGATAATGAATTGCTGCGATTTTCTGAACAACTTCTGGCCAGTGCCATCGGTGCATCTTCATCACGTTTAGTGCATTCGCTATTGCTAAAACGCTACGGCGACGATGTCGCCTCAAATTTAAGACTGCTCGATCAAGCCTCAGAAGCCATCCAGTTTAACCGCGGAGTATTGCAATCCGCCCTCGATCAGCTGGATCAGGGGCTAACGGTTTTTGATGATGAATTTCGTCTGGCATCATGGAATACCCAGTTCCGTAGTCTGTTAAACCTGCCCACAAGAGTGGTTAAAGCAGGTGCGCCTCTGGCTGAAATTACCAAAGAAATCATTGCCCTCAATAGTCTGGATGATTTTGATCCGGGCGGAGAACAATTGGCATATCGGCTGGTCAACAAAGACGATTCCTGGCATTTTGATCTGCCCGGATACGATAAAATTCTGGAGATTAAAACAAGCGCCATGCCAGCGGGTGGCATTGTGGTGACATGGAATGACATCACCCAACGCCTGCGCTCAGCAGAAGCATTACGCGAGGCCAATGAAAGCCTTGAGCGACGGGTGGAAGAACGCACCAGCGATTTGATGGAGCTCAATGAGCAATTGAAAATTGCCACGGCGGAAGCCGACACGGCCAACCGAAGCAAGACCCGTTTTTTGGCTGCAGCTGGCCATGATATTTTGCAACCACTCAATGCTGCGCGGCTATATTCATCTACCCTGCTGGAGCGGCTTGAGCATCAAACCGATGTAAAACTTGCTCAGAATATGGGCAAATCTCTGGAATCTGTTGAAGATATTTTGGGCGCTATCCTTGCTATTTCCAGGCTTGATACAGCCCAAATGAATGCCAACCCGATAGCCTTTCCGCTGCAGTCGGTGCTTGAACAACTCAAACTTGAGTTCACACCAATTGCACTTGAAAAGGGATTGCATCTGGAATTTGATGAGACTGACGACTGGGTTCATTCTGACCCCGGTCAGTTGCGCCGATTGTTGCAAAACCTGATTTCCAACGGCATTAAATACACAATAGATGGCGGGGTTTCGATTTCGTGCAAGAAGATGGGAAATCAATTATCCATCAAGGTGAGCGATACGGGCATGGGTATCGCTGGAGAAAATCTGAAAATTATTTTCACAGAATTTGAACGTCTGGAAGAAGGCGCAAAACAGGCCACAGGCCTTGGTCTTGGCCTATCCATCGTGGAACGGATTGCGGATTTATTGGGCCATGAGGTTGTGGTGAAATCTCAACCGGGTGAAGGAACCGATTTTGAAGTCCGCTTAAACATCGCCAAAGCCGATGTTAAAAGTGCCAAATTAAAACCGCCACCGCAGGCAGCAAAAACCATTCAGCTGGCTGGTAGCCTGATCCTGTGTCTGGATAATGACACGAATATCCTTGAAGGAATGTCGAACCTGCTGACCCAATGGGGATGTGATGTGGTCATTGCAACAGATGTTGCCAGCGCTGAAGAGGTAATGGCAAATGGGGATCAACTTCCAGATATCATTCTGGCAGATTATCATTTGAACCGGGCCAATGGCATTGACGCAATTATCGCCCTACGCAGCAAATTTGACGAATCGCTTCCTGCCGTTCTTGTGACGGCTGATCGCTCTGAAGAAATAAAAGCCCGAGCAATAAAAATCGGAATTCCCATATTGCACAAGCCTATCAAACCAGCAGCATTGCGTGCGGTGATTGCACAAGAACGCATTTCCCGCGAGGCTGCAGAATAGAGCACTCCATTTTTTCGTTGTGAAAAATGCTTGCGGTTCGCACCTGTCGCTCATAAGTTTCTTTTTTGTCGTGACCCAAGGTAGGCCAATGTCCATATCCGCACCAACCCCAACAGAACTACGTGTTGCAAAGGATAAAAAGAGCCTTCGTGTTGTATTTGGTGAGGATGAAGCTTTCGATTTCTCCGCAGAGATGCTGCGTGTGTTATCACCCTCCGCCGAGGTTCAGGGCCATTCCCCAGACCAACGCCAAACCGTTGGTGGCAAGAAAAATGTGGAAATCATGACCGTGGAAATGGTCGGCAATTATGCCATCCGCATCGGTTTTGACGATATGCACAATACGGGTCTTTATACTTGGTCCTATTTTCTTGAACTGGGAAAAGAAAAAGATGACCGCTGGAAAGCGCATCTGGAAGAGTTGCAGAAAAAAGGGCTTTCGCGTTAGAGACCTCCAGCGACTGTTTCCTATTTTCTTAAATCAGGCAAACCAATACCGCTGGCTTCAAAACCACCATCAACGGAGATCAACTGGCCGGTGATGAAACTGGCCTTATCGCTGCTCAGGAATAAAATCGCCTCGGCAATCTCTTCTTCCATACCATAACGGTTGGAGGGGATGGCGTCGTGATAGGCTTGCCGGATGGCTGCATCATGGACCTTCAAAGCCATAGCGGTATTCACCGGCCCCGGCGCAATGGCATTTGCGCGAATTCCCACTTCTCCCAATTCCACTGCCTGTTGTTTGGTGAGATGCATCAGGCCCGCCTTGCTGGTGCCATAGGCAACGCCCAAGGTTGAAGCGCGCAGGCCGGAAATTGATGTAATATTGACGATAGAACCACCACCAGATTTCTCCATAACAGGCACACAGGCTTGAGAACATAAAAACGGACCATCCAGATTAGTCGCCATGATTTCACGCCATTCTGCAAAGCTTGTCTCACGAATGGTCTTGAAATTAGCAATGCCAGCATTATTGACCAGCGCATCCAACCGCCCAAAGCGGTCCACAATTTTATCGATGCTTTCACTCACCTGATCAGGATCAGAAACATCCGCATGAATGGCCAGCACATTGTTGGAAAGATTGAGGCCAGATTCTGCCTCGGCAAGGGTCGTTTTGTTATTATCCAGAATGCAAACATCCCAGCCATCGCGTAAAAACACTTTGGCCGTTGCAAGCCCAATCCCGCGAGCAGCACCTGTAATGAGCACTACTTTATTGTCCGTCACCGTCATTCAATAATCTCCCAAGTGTTTGTGCACAGTT
>JAESUH010000147.1 GCA_016763155.1 Rhizobiaceae bacterium | reverse complement strand
TTCTTTTGGATCTTTCCAAACGCCCTGTTTTTTTAGGGCGTCGGCGACTTCTTTTGGCATATAGTTCTCATCATGTTTTGCCAGAACAGTATCGGCCACGAACACCCCGTCTTTACCAAGCATCCCTTCTGCGATAATCCCCTGCCCCTCGCGGAACAAATCAGGCAAAATGCCGGTGTGCTGGATTGACACTTCGTTTAGAGTATCCGTCACAACAAAGGAGACATGCTGTCCATTTTTCACAAGACTTGCCTCCTTCACGAGGCCACCAATTCTAAATCTTTGCCCGAAGGTTATCTTTTTTTCGACAATCACATCTGTTGGAGAATAGAAGAAAACAATTTCGTCTTGCAGGGCAACGGCTACCAGTGCCACGGCTGCCACCAGCACTGTACCAATTGCACCAATTCCAAGCAGTCGTTTTTGTTTTCTTGTCACTGGCTTGATCCGTCCTTAGTTGAATTTGATTTCGAAATAGCAAGTTCTGCCTGATCCAGATGCTCCTGGAATTCTTTGTTATCCGGCAATGCAAGTCTGGCTTCGCCGATTGCCTGAAGCGCTTCTTCGGATTTTCCAAGCACTGTATAAGAACGGATCAAGCGCCGCCAGCCCGCGTCGTTGGTTGGGTCCTCTGCAAGTTTTTCAGCAAGGTTTGCTACCATGCCTTCAATCATCGCATTACGAGAGGAGGCATCCATTTGGCCCGCCGCCTGAATATCGTCTTTTGTCGGACCCGGCAGACCTGTGGTGACAGTGGCTTCTTTGGAGGATTTGCCAAGCAGACCAAGCTGTGCTTCCAAATTTGCCTTGGCAACAGGCACCCACGGCGCGTCAGCTTGAGCTTGAGCGAGCAATTGTTCCCAGGCAGTTACAGCTTTTGCCGGTTGTCCGTTCTGCCCCATAGCAAGCGCCAGAAAAAACTTGGATTTCACGTGGCCCTGCGAACTCTTTGTGGCTCGGGTAAACAAGTCAAAGGCTTCATCGGTTACAACTCCTTGAGATGAAATCACAAGAGCTTCACCAAGGGATGACATCCTTTCCGGGGTTTCGCCCAGCAAACGCAGAGTGTTGCGGAAAGCATTGACCGCATCATCAATGCGCCCCAAGCGAAGATAAACAGGGGCCACAATGGACCACCCTTTTCCATCATTCGGATTTCTTACCAATTGAACCTCGGCACGTTCCAACAAATTGGTGATGGATTGACGTTCCGGGTCGGCTTTCAGACGCACGGCCAAGGTTTGATCAGATAGATCCGGTGTACCACTTAACAAATAAATCAGCATTGTGAACAATGGGAGAAAAATCACAGCCCCGACAATTGCCGATTTATTGGAACCTTTAGAAGAAGTAGATTTTGTATCGGAGCCGGATTGGGAAGAATTGATCAGGCGGCGGCCTTCTTCTGCCTTGGCAGCTTCGGCTTCATCTGCAGAAATTCTATCAATTGCGAGATCATTATCAATCTCATTCAAACGAGCTTTGTAGATTTCCCGGTCATATGATGCTTCAGGCACGGCGGAGCGCGAACCGCGTGTCAGGGGATAAAGGACACTTGCTGTCACCAAAAAGGTTATAAATGCGGCGGCGATCCAAAATAGCATTTTTAACTAATAACTTTCATTTTCGGCAATTCAAACAGCTTTACGCATATCGGGCAATTGGTCGCAAGTTACATCAACTTCAAGAGCCTTTGAATTCACGTTAACGGCACCCAGGCACCGTTGGAATTGCGGCATGCGGTTCCTATTGCTCTACTTATGGTGCCGCGATCCTGCAAAACATGCTCATAACGACGACAATTGGTCGAACCAACTTGATATGGTTGTTGGGGAATGACTTTTCCAGCAATTCCTGAAGAACCTGTCCAGGGAACAGGAAAACCGCTTCGCCCCTTTTCAAGAGCTGAGTATTCCGCCTGCAATGCGTTTTTCATGGATTTTTTATCCATCGAATTGCCAAATTTCCCTCCAAGAATTCCCGAAGCGAGCGAATTAGAAATATCGCTGGAAAACTGGCCATTTGAAGCCGATGTTTCCAGATTATTTGTGGAATTGCATCCTGCAAGGCCAACAAGGACAGCCGCAAAAGCCGCTGACCGGAACAAGAAATTTAGTTTTTTTGCTTTCACAAACACAGCACCCGCAAATTAACAACTGGACGTAGCCCAGCTACTACATAACAACAATGGCAGAAATTGGCAGTAATTTTATTCCGTTCTGATTGAAGGCAATTTAAGCTCGACTTTCAACCCACCAAGGTTTGATTCACTCAGTTGCATTTCGCCACGATACTCTTTCAATATGTCTTTCACGATTGAAAGCCCAAGGCCCGACCCGGGTTTGCTTTCATCCAACCTTTTGCCACGAGCCAAGACTGCTACGGCTTCCTCCTTGGAAAGACCGGGACCATCATCTTCGATGGTTATTTGGAGAATATCTTGGCCGGGTTTAGCAATTTTAATTTGAATTTGAGTGGCAGCAAATTTTGATGCGTTTTCTAATAGATTGCCAATTATCTCCTGAAAATCGCTTTCTTCACCGGCAAACAGAATTTGGTTCCCTGGACTGTTAGAATAATTTATTTCTAAATCAGGATTAAGTTTACCGATTACAGAAGCCAGTTTTTTCACTGCGGCTCCCGCATCCGTTCTGGATGTTATCGTGGCATGGCGAGCGGAAATCCTAGCTCGGTCCAGATAAATCTGAATTTGATTTTGCATTTGCGCAACTTGTTCCAAAATCAAATTGGATGAAACTGTATTCCCATTCTTGGGTTTTGTGTTTGCCAACTCATTGCGAATGACGGCAATTGGCGTTTTTAAAGAATGAGCAAGGTTACCTACCTGCGTTCTTGCCCGTTCGATCACAGCCTTATTTGAAGCAAGCAGTGCATTGGTTTCATCTATCAGAGGCTGCACTTCGTTCGGATAGGTGCCATCGATGCGTTCTGTTTTTCCATCTCTAATGTCTTCCAACGCTCTGGTCGCGCCTGCGAGAGGGCGCAAACCGAGCCTCACCAAGAAATAAGACGCCAGAACCAGACTGAAACCAAATAAAACCAAAATGACGATAAGGCGACCCACGAAGTTTGCCACTTCATCATCAATTTCACTTTTGTTTCCAGAAACTTTAAAACTGAAAACCTCGTCCCCTTCTCCCAGAATTACCTGCGCTTCCAGCACAATTATTTCATTGCCATTCGCTCCTGTTTTGGAATAGTGGCGTTGAAATTCCTCATTGAATTTGCTGTTTGCAGGAGCTGTAAGGGATTGGTTTGAGAGGGATCGCGAAGAAGTTTTGTTTTCAGGTTTTTTGGTTGATTGAATTAACCAGTACCAACCGGAATTAAACTGCTGAAATCTTGCATCACCCAAATCTGGAGAACCGGAAAGATTTCCATTTTCCTCCTGCCGAATGGCGCCCATCAAGGCGTAAACATTGGCAACCAATATTTTTTCAAAACGTTGTTCCGCGCTATTGCGGTAGTCAGCTGCAATCAAAATTCCAATTATCGTCACAGCGATAACCGTCCATACGGACAGGATCAAAAACAACCTTCCAGAAAGCGTACCAGCAGAAAAGTTACTGGTTGTTGGCAATTGCCCCGTCATTCGGCACTGTCAGCTTCTGATGCAAAGAGACGGTAGCCCAATCCCCTCACTGTTTCGATGCAATTGACCCCGAGCTTTTTGCGCACTCGCCCAATGAACACCTCAACGGTGTTTGAATCCTTGTCAAAATCCTGATCATATAAATGCTCAGTCAATTCTGTTCGCGAAATTACCTTGTCCTGATGGTGCATCAAATAGGACATGAGCCGAAATTCATGGGAAGTCAGTTTTATGTGTCGGCCATCGCAACTAATTTTGGAGGTTCTAGTATCTAGCATGATGGGACCGCAAGCAATAACTGAAGTAGATAGGCCTGCCGCCCGGCGGATCAGGGCCCTTAGCCGTGCAAGCACTTCTTCCACATGAAATGGCTTGGTTACGTAATCATCGGCACCGGCATCAATTCCTGAAACCTTGTCGCTCCAGCGGTCTCTCGCTGTTAGCATCAAAACGGGCATGTCGCGGCCATCTCGCCGCCATTCTTCCAGAACAGTGATCCCATCTTTTTCAGGTAATCCGATATCCAGAATTACCGCGTCATAAGGTTCTGTATCACCGAGGAAGTGTCCCTCTTCTCCATCAAATGCCACATCAACCACATAGCCAGCTTCGCTGCAGGCTTCGAGCAATTGACGGTTCAGGTTTTTATCATCTTCAACTATTAAAATGCGCATGGCAGGTCCCAATACTCCCCTAAATCAGGGCCTAAATTTCCGCGTTACTACTCTTGGTGGCGCGCCAGGTTTCCCTTTTTCGCGAACAGTGACCACGCAGATTGCTGATCCACTAGCATCTTTTTCAGTGCGAACACCAAGTATCTGCGCGCCTGGTTTTGAAGCAATGCGGGAGGCAGCTAAATCTTCGCAACTTGCCGCTTCGGCAATGGGGCCGATTAGCGCAGGAACTAACAATACTGCTGATATGTAGAATATTTTGATCATGGCAGGAGCATAGCCCATCAATGCTGAACCGTAAATGAACGGGTTGTTATTTTGGTAAAGCATGAGCGGGGCATCTGTCTGCTGGGAAGCTTAATTAATGAGGTCTACCGCAGTGAAGCGGCCATAGACCGCCAATAACGCACCTGCAGCACCGGTGAGCTGCACCAGCGCTTCCGCCAGATCCTGTTGCGCACCTCCATCTATTGAAAGTCCCAGTGAACCAGCAATAGAGGCCGCAACTGCCAGCAGTGCTCCCCAGATTGTTTTTGAATCATACCAAGCTTTCTCATTTACCATTATTTGTCCTTTCAAATGGTGGTTTTAGTAACTGACGCTAAACTCCTGCCTTGCTCCTGGAAGGCCAGAATTTGCAATTTGGGCAATCGAAAATTTCGCAACACCACTGCCGGGGCCAAAATCTTCAAGACGCATTGCTTCGGTGTAAGTGGCGTTAGGAGAGGAGGTTTCGATGAGGCGCAATTCGTCATCGAATTCGTCGAGTATCTGCACGGAATAGCGTTCCACATCTTCGCCTATCGGAATTTCGGCATCCTCCCAACTATCGGCATCCAACCTTGAGCGACGGACCCACGACAGTGAAATATCCCCGTTAGCTTCGATATCCCCCCTGGAGTGCGCCGGGCTAAACGGCCGTCTCGAACGCCCATTATTTACGTGTTGCAGAGAGACATAGGAATCCGATCCATAGGGCTCATTTTCCGGCCCGACCTGCCAGTTCAGTTCCAGGCCTTTTTCAAAATCTTCCAGCTGGATTGGAGTGATCGCCTGATTCAGCAACACAATGCGGGCACCGGTCGAGGCACCTGATGACATCTCCACTTCGCTTCCCAATTGCCCCCGCAACAAATCCGTCAAGATCCAGCTTCCATCCTCCTGCAAGGCAACTTTTGCGAATTGGAGGATTTCCCAGCTACCATTATTGCTTTTCACGGCAACAGCATTTGCACCGTTGAGCACCAGTTCGTTTGCTGCCGACTCCAGCAAATCAACGTAAATGGAAACATGCAATTTCGATCCAAAATCCCAACGCCCAGTAGGCCCGGGGCCCAAATCAGCTTGTAATTCTCCCATGGTCGCCGGGATTTTAGTTTGTTCCCGCAACAAGAAACCGCTGGTGCTGGGCGATGAAAGTGCCAAATGGCTCCCCACCCATGGATTTGCATATATGGCGCAATGAGTAACCGGGCCAGTTGTGTTGCCGCCTGCCAATAAGGGTAAATCCATCAGTTCTACTTTAGCAGGACCAGCTATCACTATTGGGTGCTCTACGGTGGGAAGATCATTCTGGCTGCGAGCTGATTTTGGAAAATCAGCGATGGCCCGGGTCTTGAAGGTCCGGTGATTGCCGGTGTCAATTTGTTCGATGAGCCAATTTTGATTGTCTTCCTCCGCAAAAGCAATGATATCGCCCGGCGTCAAAGCAGAGTATTTTTGCCCTAAAGAAAACTGCAATTGTTCTTGTGCTACCCACAGGTCACGGATGCGTTCTTCACCAATGGCAGAAGCGGCCCCGCTCGGCATCACTGCCGGCAGGGTCATTGTGATCTGGCGATCGCTATTGGTCACCAGGCGCCTGGTCTTGGAACTGGTTTGCTCGTAATTTCCAAGAATTGTCGCATGGCTCACAATTGCTTCACGCGGCAATTCTGCTTCGTGATCGCGACTATGCACCAAAACTGGATTTTCTTTTTCCTGCACCAAATCGTGCCCCAAGACTACCGGTCGGGGGCTATATGATTTACTGCGGAAAATGATGTTGTCGGATTCTTCGGTGACAAGAATACCAAATAGCAAGATTAGAGGTTCCAGCGCGTTACGTAGTGAAACAGCGTCGGGAATGAGGTATCCATCCACAAAACCATCGACTTCGCATTTGAAATTTGAATAACCAAAATCGTGCATGATGGCTGCGATCAGACTGTCCAAAGGGCAGCCGGATAGCCGTCCATTCATCCAATGACCAAATTGCCAATTATCCCCATCACTCCAAACACCTGAAAGCTGGGGAAACCATGGAAAGGGTCGCGCATCCCAGGTCCATAAGGAAATGTCAGACGGATCGATCATACGGCCGGAATATCGTGAGGAGGCAGGGTTCGATAAAGGATCGAAGCTTGGTGAAGCAGGGTCCCAATGGGCAAAATGGGCCTTTAAAAATCTATTTTGAACCAAGTCATCTCGACCGCCAGAAGAAAAATAGGGAATTGCCGACTGATCCGATTTTTCATCGAAAAACACATTTGGCTGATTTGATCCCTTGTCAATTGCCGGGCAGCCAATTTCTGTAAACATCAAGGGTTTGCTTTGTGGAAGCCAAGCCGTTGAACTTGATGAACGCACACCGCCAATGCGTTCATGATGAAGGTTTTGCCACCAGGAAACCAGATCCTTATATCGCCAAACCCACGGCTCTCCTAAACCATCTGTGATTGGTGTCTTAATGCCGGAAACACGGTCATTGCTGGTCGCATAAAACCAGTCATACCCTTCTTCTGAATTGATCTGCTTTTGCAAATTTTCAACTGCCAGACCTGTTGCGGATTCATTGCCATCCCGCAAATCTGATAGGGGCATGTAATTATCTATCCCCACAGCATCAATTGAGCTGCTGGCCCATAAAGGGTCTAGATTGAAATAGATATCATTGCTGCCATCCTGAGGATGGTAGCCGAAATATTCAGACCAATCTGCAGCGTAAATAATTTTGCAAGCGGAACCGAGCAGTGATTTTGTTTCACCGGCAAGTTGCATCAACTGAGGGACAAATGGGAAGGTGTTCAAATTGTCCCGAACGGAAGAAATCCCTCGCATTTCAGAACCGATAATATAGCCATCCAGCCCACCAGCTAGTTGGCCAATTTTTGCATAGTGCAAAATCATCCTTCGGAAAGACCATTCAGATGGCCCGGAATAATCAACCTTGCCGTCAACTATCGGAAAATCTGCAACTTCTGCATCGCCACAAAAGTCTAGAATTTGCGTTCGGGCAATGGCGGTCTTATTGGCGGATGCGGCTGATGTGATCGCAGGATTGCAGGTAATCACTCCACGCCAGGGATAGACCGGCTGGCCTGACCCGCCATACGGGTTTTGCAAGCCGTTTCCGGTTGGAATATCCATCAGAATAAACGGGTAAAGCGTAACTCTCAGCCCGCGTGATTTAAGATCTGCAATTGCGGCCAAAACTGTATGGTCAGAAGGGGTGCCACCATATGCAGGGCTGTTATTTATGCGGGAAACTTCCTGCGCATTTTCACCTGTAACCCCGGATACCTGCCAATTGGCAATGGTGAGCGGTTTGGTATGATATTCAACTTTGGGCCTGATTTCACATTGGCTCGCGCGCAGGTCCGAGCCAAACCATCCAACAATCAGAGATACGGCCTCGAGATTTGGACACATCATTTGAAGTTCATCAATCGATGACTTCCAATCGCTCAAAGCAATAGAATTATGGCGATTTCGAATCTCGTATTTTCCATCTGCAGAGGCTTCTCCTGGCTTGGCTGTGCCTGGCAAATATCCAAATTCAGTTGAACCTGGAATTACGGTAATCGACTTAACTTTCGAATTCAGTTCATCGACCGGACGAAGGATTTCCACCGAAATTTGCGGCACCCTATTGCCATATTTTGCAAGTGGTAACGCGTCAAAAACAATATAGGCGATGCCACGATATGTGGGGGCATTGCCTGTACCCTGTTTAGCTTCAATTAATGGATCGGGTCCTTGACTAGGCGTTCCCCGGTACAATCTGAGTTCAATCAATGTCTGGTCGATTTCAGCGCCATCCACCCATATTCTTCGAATGCCGGAAATTGGACCTTCGCAAATTCCGACAGCAAAATTTGCAGCATAGGTATAGGTGGTTGTGGATGATTTTGCCCCTGTACTTCCCTTGCCACCGGAAGATTCTGTGGTTGCAGTTTCTTCAAAACGGGTAGCCCAAATTATTTGCCCACCCAGACGTGTTTGCCCATAAGTTTTGGGGATTGGGGCTCCCTCACTGGATGCCAGATATTTGGATGCCTCAAGGCGTGGCCCGTGTATGACCTGATCTTTTGAAAAGAGTGCCTGATCAACCGCGTGACCTGCGATCCCACCAATTGCCCGGCCTAATACCGCACCAAAAGGGCCACCGATGGCACCACCAATGGCGGAGCCAACAACTTGTAACAGAACTGTTGCCATATTTTTTCTCTAAATTTGAAAATTGGGAAACCGAAACCCGGCTGTTATGCGCCTGCGCCAATGATTACCTAAAGTGGTTTCAACCACACCCGCACGCTCATAGGCATGAATGAAATATTGGTCGTTCGTGAGGATGCCGGCATGTTTTGCAATTGCTGTTTGTTGCCACCTGAAAACAATCAAATCTCCGGGGCAAAGCTCTTCCAAGTTAATAGAAACAAAGTGCCGGTTTGCGGCACCAAGCATGGTTTCTGCTCCCCCGACCTCACCCCAATCAGGTGAATATGGAGGAATGGGTTCAGGCTCGCCTCCCAAAAAGGCACGCCATACGCCTCGCACCAATCCCAGGCAATCAACCCCTTGCCCTTTTACCGAGGCCTGATGAACGTAAGGCGTACCAATCCAGTTACGCGCCTCACTAATAATGTCATCAGCACATGAATGACCGACCATTTGATCGCTCACTTGATCAACGGGCCTCCATCAAGATTTTGAGAATTACTGGCATAACTCGACGCAAAATCATTGCCCGG
>JAESUH010000146.1 GCA_016763155.1 Rhizobiaceae bacterium | reverse complement strand
TGCTGCCTGCCCCGCTTCTGTGATCTGACAAATATCTTCAAGGCTGATGATACGGTCAAACCTATGGGCCAGACGCAGATCATGGCTGACCATTAACAGGCTGGCGCCGGTTTTGTCTTTTTCTGCAAACAGTAATTCCATGAAATTCGCCTGATGCCCTTCATCCAGAGAAGAGGTTGGTTCATCTGCTATGATAATTTCAGGAGCGCCGATGAAAGCTCTTGCTGCTGCGGCTCTTTGCTGTTGCCCGATGCTAAGTTCACGAGTTTTTTGCCGATCGAATTGTTCCAGACCGAGGGCCTTCAAAATTCGTCGAGCTTCAGTATTTCGGGAAGAAACATCCTTTCCTGCCCGCAACTTACGTACCTCAGAAAAATGCAATGGCATCAACACGTTATCTATTATTGAAAGATAAGGCAGCAGGTTAAACACCTGAAATATGATACCAAAATGATCCGCTCGAAAACGATCTCTTTGCGGGCCGGACATGGTGTTAAAGGACTGCCCCAAAACTGATATACTTCCTTCTCCGGGGGAAAGTGTGCCGCAAATCAACCCAAGCAGAGTGGATTTTCCACTGCCTGATGGCCCGGTGAGCAAAACGCTTTCGCCCTTTGCCAATTCAAGCCGATCAAGCTGCAAGCCGAATGAACCGGGCCGCTTTCCCCAGGAAAACTTGATGTTTTCTAGCAATAATGCCGACATGGAAATCAGTTCATGTTGGGAGTAATAATCGGCGATAGGTCGATAATTCTCTCGTCCTGTTTTATTTCAGCCGCCATTTGTCCATTTCCAGATACTGCCGCCACCTCTATTTCTTTCGCATTGGGAAAGAGATCGAAAAATTTCAGGCCAATATTTGTAAGCCGCTCTGGAGATGTGCAGGTCAGGGAATAGCTCACATGAAATTCTGCATGTCCCTCTTCTTCGTCCTCATGTTTCTCACCCTCGTGCTCTTCCTCATGCTCTAGTTCAAAGGCAGCTTTGCTGGCAGTGACCGAGCAGCCGGCAGCTTCGGGGAAATCAAATATTCTCATTGGGTCCCCGAGGTTTGAAAGGGCTGTTTGGAGGGCCTTTTTTTGTTCATCACCCTCTGCTTCATGTTCAAATCCCACAATATCAGAGCCTGGTGCTTCAAGTTCGATCTGCAGGAGATTTCCATCTATGGCGATTTTCAATTCGCTGACCCCATGTTCATGGGCATCGTGTTGACGTTCGGTTTGTGCTGCCAATGTGGCTGGGAGGATGAAAGATAGAGTCGAAAGAACGACAAGAAACTTCATATTTTGCATTTCATGATTCCTATTTTAATTTAAAAATTTGGTTTTATATGTCTATGCATCCACGCAATCAGGACAGAGGCCAACCAGTTCGACCAGCCCCTGTTCAAGCTTAAAATGGCTTTGTTTTGCAGTTTTGGAAATAAGTGCTGAAATGGATTCGCTGGCAAGTTCGGCCACCCGCTTGCAGGATGAGCAAAAAAGCAATTGAGGATTTCGACACTCATCCTCAATCGTGCAGGCAATATAAGCGTTTGCCGATTGAACCCGGTGAACCAGTCCTAATTCCATCAAGCTATCCAGCGCCCGGTAGACCTGCACCGCCTGCAATCGCTTGCCGGTATCATTGATACGATCAACAATATCATAGGCGCTCACGGCCTTATGGTCTTGTAACAGAGCTTCCAGAACCCGAACCTGGTTTGCACCGAACTTTTTGCCGTTGTCCTCAGCAAGCCTAAAGGCTCTTGATATTGCGCTTTCGATGCAATTTCGGTGTTGGTGTTTGATATCGGGAAATAGGCTGGCCACTGGATAACTCCAATATTTGTATAGGTACTCTCAAGAGCTTAGTGCATCTTCGATGCACCTTTCATAAGTCGCACAAATATCTAAGTCAACAATTTTGTAATATAATTACATTACGTAACTTTTACTCATTCAACATTTCTTTAATGTTGGGATTATCACATGAGTATTCAGGCCCCAGAACCTAAGGGTTCCGGGGCAGAAATCATTAAGCAATAATGGTGATACTCAGTTACCCTATATCAATTACGCCCTGATTATTCAGTTGCTGAATAATGAAATCTGCGGCCTCTTCAGCAGACATTGACGTCGTACTGACTCGCATTTCAGGGTTTTCAGGCTCTTCATAGGGAGAATCAATACCGGTGAAGTTTTTCAACTTCCCTTCCCGCGCTTTTTTATAAAGCCCCTTCACGTCTCTGGCTTCCGCAACTTCCAGTGGAGTATCCACATGGATTTCGAAAAACTCGCCTTCTTCAACAAGTTCCCGAGCCAACCGGCGTTCGGAGCGGAAGGGCGAGATGAAGGATACCAGCGTAATCAACCCGGCATCGACCATCAGTTTTGACACTTCAGCAATCCGGCGAATGTTTTCCACCCGATCAACATCAGTAAAACCAAGATCCTTGTTCAGGCCGTGGCGCACATTATCCCCGTCCAACAAATAGGTGTGACGACCGAAAGCAGTCAGCTTTTTTTCCACATGGTTGGCAATGGTTGATTTGCCTGAACCAGATAATCCGGTGAACCACAGGATGGCGGGCTTCTGCCCTTTTTGGGCAGCGCGACTGTTTTTATCCGTATCCACTGCCTGCCAGTGAATATTGGAGGCGCGACGAAGGGCAAAATGGATCATGCCAACACCGACCGTTGCGTTGGTATATCGATCTATCAAAACAAAGCCGCCCGTATCGCGGTTTTGCGAATATGGATCAAAGGCGATCTGCTTATCCAGCGCCACATTACATACGCCAATCTCGTTGAGTTCGAGCTTTCTAGCTGCAAGTTCTTCAAGCGTATTGACGTTGATCCGGCATTTGGGTGGGGCCATGGTGGCGGTGGCGGTCTGAGTGCCACACTTCAATATGTAGGAGCGGCCCGACAGCATGGCCTCATCGGACATCCATAAGATTGTCGTCTCGAATTGGTTGGCGGATTCCGCAGGGCTATGAGCTGAACAAATCAAATCCCCGCGCGAAATATCTATTTCATTTTCCAAAGTCAGCGTGATTGATTGACCGGCAATCGCTTCCGGCAAATCTCCATCCATTGTTACGATGGATTTAACCGTACTGGTCTTGGCTGAGGGCAGCACTTTGATAGCATCGCCCGGGCGGATCTGCCCTGATGAGATCAGCCCTGAAAAGCCGCGGAAATTTAGATTAGGACGGTTTACCCACTGGACCGGCAAACGAAATTCACCAGCAGAATTCCCATCATCAATTTCAACGGTCTCAAGATGACTGATCAGCGAAGGACCATGATACCATTTCATTGCCTTGCTGTTTTCGGTGATATTATCCCCTTTAAGGGCCGAAAGCGGAATGGGCTCAATTGTCTGGTTTGTGCCAGTTTTCTCGCTTAGGCCGGAAGCAAACTCACTATATTCCGCTACGATTTTGTCAAAAACGCCCTGATCATAATCCACCAAATCCATCTTATTGACAGCCAGCACAATTTTTTTGATGCCGAGCAGCGAAGCAATATAGGAGTGGCGCCGGGTTTGCGTTTGCACGCCATGGCGGGCATCGACCAAAATTATAGCCAGCTCGGCGGTAGATGCACCAGTAGCCATATTTCTGGTGTATTGCTCATGACCCGGCGTATCGGCGACGATGAACTTTCGTTTCTCGGTGGCAAAATAGCGGTAGGCCACATCAATGGTAATACCTTGCTCGCGCTCGGATGCCAGCCCATCTACCAACAGGGCAAAATCAAGATCATCGCCCTGAGTTCCAAGCTTTTTGGAATCCACTTCGAGTGCCGCCAATTGATCCTCAAAGATCATTTTTGAATCATATAACAACCGGCCAATCAGCGTTGATTTGCCATCATCCACGCTACCGCAAGTGATAAAGCGGAGCATGGATTTGGTTTGGTGTTGATCAAGATAGGCGTTGATATCTGCCTTTATGAGTTTGTCTTGAAATGTCATCAGAAATAACCTTCCTGCTTTTTCTTTTCCATCGAGGCGGATTGATCATGGTCGATCGTCCTGCCTGCTCTCTCAGAGGTTTTGGTTAGCAACATTTCCTGAATGATCTCTGGCAGGGTTGTTGCTTTGCTGGGAACAGCGCCTGTCAGCGGATAACAACCAAGGGTCCGAAAACGAACGCTTTGCATGATGGGCTGCTCATTTTTCTCCATCGGCATTCTATCATCATCCACCATGATTAAGGTGCCATCGCGGTTCACTACCGGGCGCGGGGCTGCGAAATATAGCGGGACGATGGGAATGTTTTCGCGATAAATATATTGCCAGATATCAAGCTCGGTCCAGTTGGACAAAGGAAAGACGCGAATGGATTCGCCTTCGCTTTTTCGGGTGTTATAGATGTTCCATAATTCAGGGCGTTGGTTCTTAGGGTCCCAGCGATGATCTGCTGTTCGAAACGAAAAAATACGCTCCTTGGCACGGGATTTTTCTTCATCGCGGCGGGCACCGCCAAAGGCCACATCGAATTTATATTTATTCAACGCCTGTTTAAGCCCCTGAGTTTTCATAATATCGGTATGCATTGAGGAACCGTGTTTAAACGGCGAAACCCCCATATCAACGCCTTCCTGATTGGTATGGACAATCAACTCCAGACCAAGCTTTTTCACATGTGCATCGCGAAAGGAAATCATTTCCTTGAACTTCCAGCCGGTATCCACATGCAATAATGGAAAAGGCGGTTTGGAAGGGTAAAACGCCTTCATCGCCAGTTGCAGCATCACGGCGCTATCTTTGCCTACCGAATAAAGCATGACCGGATTTTCAGCTTCAGCTGCCACTTCACGCATGATGTGGATGCTTTCGGCTTCAAGTCTTTCTAGATGGGTGAGATGTAGAAGGGTGAGCGATTTCACTGGAATAATCCTGCCTGTTAATGCGTGCGCCGGATTGGCCTGACACTAGAATTGCACCAATGTTTGGGAACGAGACAGGCATGGCGCACCGAAATTTCAGGGAAATTCCGATCATTTTTTTACGGTGAGGCGAATTCAGGCAATATTCGTTCGCGACCAGAAAACGAGGCCGCTTATCCAAATTTGTGGGCCATTGCAATTTTACGCTGCAACCAAAGCTCATTGAATATGGCGACGCCGGTGGTTCCGCAACAATCTGCGAAACCCGAAATATGCAAAATACAAGAGGTTGAGGCCAAGAAATACCGTAACTAAGCCAAATATGATTATCGGCCCATCAAGGGTTCCGGGATAATCAGCAAAGCAGGCCTCCGGGTCGGCGCGGTCTACAAGGTAGTGCGAAGGCCTTCCATCGCAGTAGGTTCTGTAAATTTTGCCGGTGGGAGGTGGTGCTTCATGCAGCTTTTCCACCATTGCTGTATATTCATGCACCCTTTCAGCGGATGCTAACAACAAATATGCGGCAATGCCAATCAGAATGACCAGCAATAGGGATTCAAAAATAGCGGTCTTTGTTGAAAATCTCACGCAGGCTAATTCCTAAGGGGCCAGAAATTTCTCCCCTTAGGTTCGTGCACTTCTAAAGAGACAGAATTGTGTTTCCGATATAGCCGCCAGCCTCAACTTCTTCATGGGCTTGCACTACTTCTTCGATTGGAAAAACTCGATGAATTATTGGTTTCAGAACGTCTTCGCGCAGGAACTGATTGATATCGGTAATGGCTTCCGCTTTTGCCTCATCGTCAATGCCGTAAACCAATACGGAGCGTATGACGATATTTTGCAATAGCATTGCGCGATAATCCAGGGTGGGCGCGGGATCGGATGTTCCATATTGCGCGATGAAACCGCCCGATTTCAAATAGGATGGTGCAGCATTCACATGGGCTGCAAAATCCACATCGATGACACGGTCAATCCTTGTTCCTTCGGTGATTTCCAAAACCCGCTCAGGGAGGTTTTCATTGCGGTAGTTGATTGTGGCAATGGCACCGGCTTCTGTCACCGTTTTTGCTTTTTCATCGGAACTGACAGAAGCAATTACCTTTGCTCCGGAAGCCGCGGCCATTTGGACCGCACACAGCCCCACCGCTCCGGCACCGCCAGTAACCAGAATCCATTTATCCTTGATTGGGCCGTCGGCAAATAGCAGTCTGTGGGCGGTCATGGCAGGGACACCAAGACAGGCGCCAGTCTCATAAGATATTCCGTGAGGAAGAGGGGCTGCATATTTTTGATCAACAACAATTTGTTCAGCTGCTGTGCCACGGGCAATCTGCCCTTTGCCATCTTCGGTGCGGTTTACGTTGTACAACCAGACGCGCTCGCCAATACGGCGTTCAGGTACGCCATCGCCTACCGCTTCAATGATGCCTGCTCCATCGCAATGAGGCACCAGCTCTTCAGCAGGCATTTGGCCTTGTGAACCGTTGCGCACTTTGAAATCCGATGGATTGATGCCGCTCACATGCACCCGTACCCGAACTTCGCCGGGACCGGGATCTGGCGTTGGACGCTCCACAATCTTCAAAGTATCCTTTGCATCACCGCGGGCAAAACAGATTACAGATTTCATTTGAGCATCCTTCAACTAATTAATCTTATTGGTCTGATAAGATTGACATTTAATAGCTTACGACTTCAAATTCAATATCATCACCATCATTGAAATAGAAGCGGCGGCCCGGCTCATAGTCTGCGTGGGAATGTGGCTCATATCCAGCCTGGCGAACACGCTGTTCTGCGTCGTCGAGATCATCAACGACAATGCCCAGATGGTTTAGTCCACCGATTGTATCATAGCTATCTTCTACTGACTTTTGCGGATTGGCCTTGGAGAATAGAGCGATATAATTATCAGCTGTCCCTACATGGATTGTACGACCTGCGTGAGTAGCATCTCCTTGCCAGCGAATATGCCAACCAAATATTTTGATGAGAAGCTCTGCCGTATGTTCAGGATTACTGACTGTGATATTGACGTGTTCCAGAAATGCGTTTGTCATGAGATTTCTCCATATTTGTGGGTTCATTGACTGCTTGGACAATCTAATGTAATTCCTCAACCTAACTTGAGGTCAAGGTTGAGGGAGAAATATTTTGACTCCATCCGCAATGCTATCAATTGGCCAGCTTGCCGAACGTACGGGCCTTTCTGTTTCTGCTATTCGCTTTTATGAAACGCAGGATTTGGTCAAACCCTTGAGGAATAGCGGCGGTCAGAGGCGGTTTATGCGCTCGGACATAAGGCGGCTTTCATTTGTGCTGATTGCGCAACAGTTTGGATTTACCATCAAACAAATTCGGAAACAGCTGCAAATGCTTCCCGATGAACGCACTCCAAACAAGGGCGACTGGGCAAAAATTAGTGCAAGCTTTCGTGTTGAACTCAACGCAAAGATCGAGTCACTTACTCAACTTCGCGAAAACCTCGATGGTTGTATAGGTTGTGGATGTTTGTCTCTGGATAAATGCACGCTCTACAACCCAAAAGATCGCGCCAATATGTATGGCGCAGGGCCGCGTTATCTGATGGGCGACAAAGCGCCCACCGTATAAATTGAGTTTGGAGACACAAACGGGCCAAGACCCTAGAGGTAAGCCCCTAGATGGCCAGATATTCGTGGCGCAATTCTTCATTGTCCAGCACATCGGCTGCTGTACCGGTAAATACAATCTCACCACTATCCATGATCACTGCCCTGTCGGCCAGTTTCAGCGCTGCAATAGCGTTCTGCTCAACGATGATGGTGGTAATGCCAAGGGCTTTAATTTCCCTAAGGGTTTTTTCGATCTCATGAACGATAATAGGAGCAAGCCCCTCATAGGGTTCATCCAGCAATAGCAACTTAATGTCTCTAGCCAAGGCGCGACCAATGGCAAGCATTTGCTGTTCGCCACCTGAAAGGGTCACCCCTTCCTGTTTGCGGCGTTCGCCAAGCCTTGGGAACAATTCGTAAATACGCTCAAGGGACCAGCCATGAGGCTCAACGATTTGTGCAAGCTGAAGGTTTTCTTCAACTGTCAGGCCGGGAATGATGCGCCGATCTTCAGGCACAAGGGCCACACCGGCAACAGCTGCCTGGTGAGAAGCCATTTCATGCAATGGTTTATGATCCAGCCAGATTTCGCCGTGCTTCAATACCGGATCATCTGTGCGCGCAATCGTGCGCAAAGTGGATGTTTTACCAGCACCGTTACGACCAAGTAGCGCGAGGATCTCACCTTCATGGATATTGAGGCTGATACCCTGAACGATATAGCTCTCGCCATAATAGGCATGGATATCCCACGCAGAGAAAAAGGCCGGTGCGGTAGATGCCTGATTGGCATCCAGATTGACTTTTTTATTCACCTTCAGCCTCCCCCAAATAGGCTTCCTTAACTTTCGGATTGCCTTTAATGTTTTCTGGTTTGTCTTCAACGATCACGGTGCCCTGTGCCAAAACAGAAATTTTGTCGGCAAGTGAGAATACCACGTGCATGTCGTGTTCGATGATAACTTTTGTAATATTGTGAGTTGCGCTAATTTCTTTCAGCAGATCAATAGTCGCATTGGTATCTGCGCGCGCCATGCCGGCTGTAGGCTCATCGAGCAATAACAGCTTTGGATCCTGTGACAGACACATAGCCAGCTCAAGACGGCGTTTATCACCTCTGGACATGGCAGAAGCAGAATGAGTGAGCTGCTCTTTCAGGCCCACATCATGGAGTATTTTTTCAGCCGTATCCCTGATTTCGGTCTCTTTTTTCACCCGGCCAAATAAGTTGAACGAAAACGCTCCGTCTCGTTTGGCGAAGGCTGCAATCATCACATTTTCCAAAATCGTCAGGTCAGTAAAAATTTCAGGTGTTTGAAATACCCTAGAAACGCCTAACTGATTAATTTCGTGTGGCTTCTTGCCGAGCAATGATTTGCCCTGGAACAAGACAGTGCCTGTATCCGGCATCAAACGCCCGACAAAACAATTCAGCAGAGTTGATTTTCCAGCACCATTGGGACCAATAATCGCATGAATGGAACCTTCTTCGACGCTAAGATTCACATCGTCGAGGGCCTGAAGGCCACCAAATCGTTTGGAGACATTACGGACTTCTAAAATAGCCATTTTCAATAAGCCCCTTACTCTGCTGCTTCGGTTGAGCCATTGGCATCAACCGATTTTGATTTTTTGCCCAGAGAAACAATCCAACCAGTTATTCTCGTTGCCCCCTCGACCAGACCACCCGGTAAGAAGGTCACAACCAGCATGAATATCAAGCCAAGCATAAGGTGCCAGCCCTCGCCCACAAAAGGGCTCACGATAAATACGAAGAAATCTGAAATGGTTTCTGGCATAAAGGCGAAGTAGCCTTCCAAAACCGTATCATTGATTTTCGAGAAGATATTCTCCGCGTATTTAATGGCTCCTGCACCAATAACGGGTCCAATCAATGTACCTGCGCCGCCAAGGATGGTCATCAAGACAACTTCGCCTGATGCCGTCCACTGCATGCGCTCTGCGCCAGCCAATGGATCGGTACAAACAAGCAAGGCACCAGCAAGACCGGCATAGACGCCTGAGATTACAAACGCACCCAGCGTATATGGTCGTGTGTTGATACCGGTATAGTTCAACCGGTTTTGGTTGGTTTTAACCGCGCGCAACATCAATCCGAAAGGAGAACGGAAAATTCTCAAAGATATGTAGAACATGATGATCAGGACAATGGCGCAGAAATAGAAGCCCCAGTTGAACTGAAACCGCATTCCAAAAGCTTCCACTACGGTGGTAGCACTGAGCTTCAAACCAAACAGAGATGGCGAAGGCAAAGAACCAGATGTGTTTACTGCATCAAGAATACGCGCATCTTGCAGGCGCAATTGCAGGCCGGTCTCACCATTGGTGACCGGCGTGAATACGGAATAAGCCAGATTGTAGCTCATCTGGGCAAAGGCCAGGGTCAAAATCGAGAAATAAATCCCCGACCTTCTCAAACTCATATAACCAATCACTACGGAAAACAGTGCGGAGATAATCACCGACAGTATCAAGGCTGGAATCACATTCATTGTGAGCAGCTTGAACATCCACATGGCAGAATATGAACCGACACCCAGGAATGCGGCATGGCCGAAAGAGAGATAACCGGTGAGGCCAAACAGGATATTGAAACCGATGGCAAATATGCCAAAGATTGCAAAACGCTGCAGTAGATCTGGATAACCAGCGCCGAAGGGAGCCAAAATGATGGGGCCAGCAAATACCATAATGGTAAAGCCAAGCATTATCAGTTTGTCGTTATTTTTAAGGTTCGCAAACATCTGATTAATCTTCCATCACGCCCTTGCGGCCCATTAGCCCGCGAGGTCTTGTCATCAATACAATAACAGCCACCAGATAGATAATAATCTGATCTATCCCCGGCAGTATGGCCTTTACTTCGTTCATCGCGGCAAAACTTTGCAATATGCCAAGTAGGAAACCTGCGACAACCGCACCAGGCAAACTGCCCATTCCACCAACAACCACAACCACAAAACATAGAACCAGAAAGTCCATTCCAAGCGTGTAGTTTGGCGACAAGATAGGCGTGTACATCACACCAGCCAGTCCGGTGATAACCGCAGCCAAACCAAACATAAATGTAAAGCGCTTATCAATATCGATCCCAAGCAGGCCGACAGTTTCCCGGTCAGCCATGCCCGCGCGCACTACCATGCCGTAAGTCGTCAACTGAAGGAAAGCGAATGTGCAAGCGATAATTATTGCTGAGAATGCGAAATAGATTAGCCGCCAAAGTGGATAAACCAATGATTCTGCGGTCATCCCAAGCCAGATACCAACATCAACTGAACCGGTCAGCGACGCAGGTGCCGGTTGAGGTATAGGATTGGCTCCAAACCAAGCCTTGATGACTTCCTGCAACACAATTGCAAGTCCGAATGTCACCAGGATTTGGTCAGCGTGAGGGCGCTTGTAAAAATGTTTAATTAGCCCGCGCTCCATGACGACACCAATAAACATCATCACAGGTATTGCGAAAAATATCGAAAATATGACCGAATATTCAATCATTGTGGTGCCGACATCGCCGAACCACGTCTCGATATAAGGCGTTCTGATTTCCTTAGCATCACCCCAAGGGGTTTTTTCGGTGGTACTTAAAACTACGCTTTCAAGCGTAAGAATTTTGCGCATCACAACAGCGCAGAATGCACCAATCATGAACAGCGCACCGTGAGCGAAGTTCACAACGCCCAACGTACCAAAGATAAGCGTCAATCCCAGCGCAATCAGCGCATAGGCACTGCCTTTATCAAGGCCATTTAAAAATTGTAGAAAGACCGCGTCCATCGTTCGTCCCGTTCCCGTTCAAGCCTGTTTCGCGCTCGATTCAGGTCCTTTTTCTAAAATTGGGTTTCCACCACAAAATTAGTCTCAATCGTTTTCAAACTCAACGACTGGAATTTCTTTGATGTAACTATTGCACAGTAAGTCCAATTGCCCCAATTTGGGGCAATTGGTCGTTGCTTTGGTGCAGCTTATGCGCCTGGATTACATTTTCCAAGGCTACCGCCAGCAAACATTTCGTGATCAGGTGCATATTCAACCTGTGCGCGTGGCGTAACTTCAACCACTTCGAGCAGATCGAAATCTGATTCAGGCTTCTCTTTACCCTTCACAACCAGCACATCTTTGAAGCACTGGTGATCAGCAGCACGGTATTCAGTTGGGCCATTGCCCATACCGTCAAACTTATGGCCTTCAAGAGCTTCACCAACACCACAAGGGTTGAAGGTACCAGAACGCTCGCAAGCATCAGCATAAAGCAGAGCCTGAACGTATGTGGTGTGAGCAGCCTGTGAAGGTGGGCGCTTGTACTTCTTACCGAAGGATTTAACGAAAGCTTGTGAGCCTTCATCCTGCAGAGACCAATGCCAGTTGGTTGATCCATAGATGCCTTTAACGTTTTCGCCAGCACCCTGAGCCATCAAACGAGAATAAAGAGGCACAATGATTTGGAAATCTTTGCCGTTCACCTGTTTGCCGCGAAGACCAAATTCAACAGCACTTGTAAGTGAGTTGATCATGTTCCCGCCGTAATGGTTCAGAACCAAAGTATCAGCGCCAGAAGCGATGATTGGCGCAATGTATGAAGAGAAATCTTTTGTTGTCAGCGGTGTAAGAACAGTCTTAACAGTGTTCCAACCCATAGCTTCGGTTGCTGCAACAATTGATTTTTCCTGAGTCCAACCCCAAGTGTAATCAGCTGTCAAATGGTAAACGTTACGGTCATCACCATATGCGCTTTTCAGCACAGGTGCCAAAGCAGCAGCTGACATGTAAGCGTTGAAGAAGTGACGGAAGCCGTTAGCTTTTTTGTCTTTACCAGTCGTATCATTTGAGTGGGTAAGACCAGCCATGAAGATAACGCCAGCATCCTGACAAAGACCCTGCACAGCAATAGCCACACCAGAAGAAGAACCACCACTAATCATAATGGCGCCGTCTTTTTCGATCATGGATTTTGCGGAAGCACGAGCTGCATCAGCTTTGGTTTGCGTATCACCAGTAACGTATTTAACTTTTTTACCGTTGACGCCGTTCCCTTTAAGGGAAAGAGGCTTCATGGTATTCATCATGCCGCCATCGCCTTCACCGTTGATATGCTCAACAGCAAGTTCGTAAGCGCGCAATTCATCAGCACCCTCATCGGCATAAGCGCCAGTCTGAGGAACGTTGAAACCGAAAGTTACATCTGAACCTTTTGGCTCATTGGTGTAAGCACCAGCTGAACCGGTGAATACGAGTGGCATCGCCAAAGCACCAGCACCAACCGCGCTAGTTTTGATGATGTTACGGCGAGAAATGCCGCTAGTCAGTTTTGTCATAATATTTCCTCCCATGGAAAAAAATACAATCGTAAGCCGCAGAAACGCGATTTAGACTGGTAGGGAAGTTGTGACGCAAAAGCGGGGAAGGCGCTATTAGCCTTTAGGGTTATGTCGATAAACTTGAGGCGCTGGAGTTTGTCGACAATGATGTTTAATGAGCAAACATCAAAGCATTGTATTCCTATGTATTGGTATGGTTTTGATAGGCTTCCACCAGCAGTTTAGCAGCGTTATCCGCACCATTTAAATCAAAATCTACTGCAGCACCTGATGTTTGCGAAGCAGAATCAATGCTGGCTGCAAGACTTTCAGGTGTCAGGTCTTCATCCAGCAGCAGCGTTGCAACGCCGCGCTCATCCATAATTTTTGCCCGCCTTAGTTGCTCTGTTTCTATTCCGCCGGAAAACGGCACGAGCACAGAGGCACAACCCGCACGAAGAATATCGCCAAGCGTATTGTAACCTGCCCTTGATACAGAAACCTTTGCTGCGGCCATGACGCGGGCAAGATCTGGAAGAAATCGAATAATTCGAGTGTCAGCGAGAGCGTCTTTTTGCAATTGATCAAATTCGGTCTGAGGTAAATCCGGACCGGTTACCAGGACCCAGTTTTTGGGATGTTTTTTGCAATGCTGTATGGCCTTTACGGCACATTTCATCAAGCCAAGCCCAACCGCACCGCCACCTGCAGAAATCAGCACATCGGGGCTAATGCTTGGGGGCACATCCATATCAATTGAGGCCGGTGTAACGAGCCCGGTATGGATAATCTTATCAGAAATTTGATCTGCACCCTGCAAAGTCTGATCGATGGAAATCAGCTTCGTATCCCCATGAACCATAACCAGATCGAACCAGTTCTTAACCAGATCAATGGACTCAGCCACCCTTTTTTCCACACGGTTTTCCTGCATGATATCCCTGATGGAAGAGACCATCATAGGATTCCAATCGGCATTTTTTACTGCATCCAATAGTGGTAAAAGCTCAAACCGCATTTGCCTGCGCCCGAATGGATAAGCTTCTGTAATGACGATATCCGGCTTTACCTGATGGAATACTGCCAACAGAGCCTCACCGCGTTTTTGTTTTTCCGCTTCAGAAATGGGAGTCCCATCGAATTTTAGCAGAGTTTTGAAGTCCTCGTTTTGAACGCGCACTGATTCTAAATAAGTCATGTGCAGTCCGTCTGTGTTCAGACTTTCAATTTTCGTGCCACCCCAAACCATATGAGTTTCGCACCCTGCCATCGCTAGAGCCTGCGCCACACGAACAGCGCGAAAAACGTGACCGATTCCCAACAAATGCTGGACATAAAACATGACTTTTTGATTTGACGTCTGGTTCATGATTTTTCCGCTTTTGAAAGACTATTATCCAATAATTTGACCAATGCGCCGATCGTTGAAAGATGGTCAAAATTATCGCGCACGTTGCTTTCCCCTTCAAGTCCCAATCGTTTACGTCTTTTGGGATCGCGGGAGAGAGAAAGGATTGCAGAGCTCAACTCATCAACATCATCAACAGGTACAAACACGCCATTGCCATCATCACGAATGAGTTCAGGAATGCCTGAAATTGGTGTTGTGATCACAGGAAGGCGTTGGCTCTCAGCTTCAACAATAACATTTGGCAAGCCATCGCGATCGCCTGATGCATCGATTCGGCAAGGCAGGATGAAAATATCGGACTCGTTGTAACTGGCTATTACTTCCAATTGGGATTTCGAGCCGAGGAATTTGCAGCGGTCAGCAATGCCCAAGCCCTTTGCCTGCGCAACCAGATCATCATGCAGTTCGCCGCCGCCGATATGTGTCCATTGCCAATGAAAACCTTCGGGCAATCGCGCCAATGCATCCAGCAATGTATCAATGCCCTTCTTGGCAACGGCCCTTCCCACGGTGATTAAGCGAATCGCCTTATCTTCGCTGCTGCCATCGCGTTCATTGTCAGCATGTTTGCTATCTTTAGGAGAGGGAAACCGCGATAAATCCAAACCATGATAGACCAACCTTACGCGATCTTGATCTGGCGCAAGGCTGGCAAGCTTGTCTTTGCCGCCCATGGTGCAGGTGACGCACCATTCGCAATCTGCGAGTTTTTCTGCCAATTCCCAATCAGGCGATGTCCAGATGTCTTTCGCGTGGGCAGAAACTGTAAAAGGAACGCCTGAAATGATGGAGGCATAGCGCGTGGCTGAAGCGGGTGTATGCAGAAAATGAACATAAAACAGGTTGGCCCGCTGGGAATACTCGGCAGCCAGTACCAATCCCTGCCCAAAACGGCGGATGCGGTTTCTGGTCCGATCTCTTTTATAGTCGGCCATAAATTTTTTGACGGCTAATTTATAGCCCGGCATTTTTCGCGCTGAAATCCATGCTTTGAAAACCCGCCACGGTTCTTCGTGCAAATATTCGGGAAGATAACTCAGACTTGCGGAGATTTCCTCGTGAATAGGATGAGTGGTTTTATCATAAGGACGGCGCAGGGAAATGATCTCAATATCAAATCCCGAACGTTCCAGTTCCAGAATTTCCTGCGCAATAAATGTTTCAGAAAGGCGAGGATAGCCTTTTAAAACAAGATTGATTTTTTTTGTTTTCAAATCAGAGATTCAATTGTCTGGTTGGGTTCATCGCCGGTTGAGCGTCGGGCTGTATCCGGGATATCTTTCGAATGACTGGATAAAAGATTTTCCACTTCGTCGCAGATGGTATTCAAACCCTCAAGTGCATGGTCATCCAGATGAAGCGAGGGACGGTCCATCAATGGCAATTTGTGCAAAGCCTCGGCCAGCGTATGAGGCACCGCGGCTTCTTCCGGCGTCAGCATATTGCAGAGACCAAGTTCGCGTGCACGGCTGGCGCGGATATATTGTTCCTGACGAGGGGTGGTTCTCGGCACAAACAAAGCCTTACGGTCAAAGGAGAGCACTTCACAAAACGTGTTGTAGCCACACATTCCAACCACGGCTATCGCCTCTTTCAACAACATTTCCATGCGGGTTTCAAAATCCAACACCACGATGTTGGATAATCGCGAAGCACGGTTTCGAATGCGATCACGATTTTCTGTTTTCATGAACGGGCCCAGTACCATGACGATAGGAAAATCAGAGTTCTTATCATATTCACGGGCGGCAAGTACTTGCTCCATCAATACGCTTCCATCCCCGCCGCCTCCAGCGGTTACCAGGATATATTTATCGGGCAAATACGCTGCATTTTTCTCACCAATCTGGTGAGAGGGCAATTCACGTTCAAGAAATCCGGTGTAACGCAAACGATCTTCCAGCCCGTCTGGCAATTCAAGACCTTGCAACGGATTCCAGAAATCCTCAGGGCCATAAACCCAAATTCTGTCGTATAATTCGACAACATGTTCCAACACATTGCGCGATTCCCACTCTTTCTCCAGTTGCTGCGGTGCATCCATTACATCGCGAAGACCGAGAACCGTCTTGGTTTTGGTATTGTCAAACATCTGAAGCGTTGGCAATAACTCTCCCTTCAGGCCGAGGGGCTCTTTATCAACAATAAACAGATCAGGAGAGAATACTTCTGCAGTGCGCTGGATAATCAGCTTGCGCATCTCAAGAATGTCTTCCAAATCAATGTATTCGCCAACGGAGGAATATTCTCCATTATAGAGCTTTATGACACTGGGAATTTTTACGAAATCAACGCGGGCACGAAAATCGAAGGCTCCGGCAATTTGCGAGCCGGAGATGATGATAACATTCACACCCTTGAAACGCTCAACGATCGCATGGGCAATCGTGCGGCAGCGACGCAAGTGACCAAGGCCAAATGTATCGTGACTGTACATCAGTATGCGCACATGTTCGAGGCGCTTTGTCTGTGTGACCATTATGTTTGCTCGATATTACACATACGCTAGGATGACATTAAAACCATGTTATTCTATATATTTAAGGTGAAAACAAGCAATGATAAAAATATGTCTAAATTAAAATTGCCGAACATTATTATCCTACAAACAGACACTTCACCGGAAAAAACTTGAACAAGCCAAAGAAAATTGCGTTTTACGCCCCCTTGAAACCACCTGACCATCCCATCCCTTCAGGTGATAGGCAGATGGCGCGAATGCTATTTTGCGCCCTTGAACGGGCCGAATTCGAGGTTGAACTTGTCAGTAAGTACATTTCCTATTCGAAACGACACCAACAAGAGCATATGGATGCCCGCATTAAGGGTGCGCACGAGGAAGCGGAAAAGATAATTGCCCGCTGGAATGATGCCAACACCAAGCCTGATTTATGGTTTTGCTATCATCCTTACGATAAATCGCCTGATTGGCTGGGAATGGAAATTTGTACGCAACTCAAAATTCCAATGGTTACGGCCGAACCGTGCAAGACCGGTCAGGGTCCAAATGGCGAATGGGTTCCGTGGCGCGAAGAATCCCAGCGCGGCATCGCCATGGCCGCAATGAACATTGTCATGACCCAGTCAGACAAAGCCTATTTGTCCACCTTTATTGACGACGGCAAAGTTGCATGGATGTCACCCTTTATTGAACGGGATTTGCTGCAACTGGCAGCAGGCTTTGACGCCCCTGCCCTGTGGCCGACAGGAAACGGGGTAAAACTATTAAGTGTCGGCATGATGCGGCCAGGCGCGAAGATTGAAAGCTATAAGGTTCTTGCAAACAGCCTGCAAAAAATTTGCCATTTGAATTGGTCATTGGTGATTGCCGGCGGTGGTCCGGGCATGGACGAAGTTCGCGACCTGTTTTCCTGGGCGGATGAGCGCATTTTATTTGCTGGCGAACGAACTGCTGACGAAATTATCTCATTAATGGCCGCCGCTGATGTCTTAGCCTGGCCTGGATGCCGGGAAGCTTACGGCATGGTATATCTGGAAGCCGCATGTTTTGGCGTGCCGACTGTTGCACTTGATAATATGGGCGTGCCGCTGGTTGTGGAACATGGGCGAACCGGATTATTGGCCAACCCTGAAGAAGAAAATGGCTATGCCAATGCGTTGGAACGCATTATCACGGAGCCTGAATTGCGAAACTTGCTTGGCACTGGTGCCAAGAATTTTGCGTTGGAGGAACGCTCGGGAAAAGAAGCGGCCTCGAAGTTGAAAACCATCATTGATACCATCTTGAAAGACTGAAATTGGCTTCTTCCAAACAAAAAATTGAACCCGTAATTCCTGACGAAGCGACTTGCATGGATGCTTTGTTTCGCGAGTTGGACAAGTGGCAGACGGCAGGCAAAAAGCCACGGCTATTCCTTCGTGATGATGATGCGATTGATGCTACGCCTGCATTGGATAAGCTGATTGGGCCGTGTGAAGATTTTGATATACCGCTATTATTGGCCACCATTCCCCAACCGGCAAACACTGCCTTGGGGAAACGCGTCATAAAAAGCCCGCTAGTGCGCGGTGCTGTGCATGGATACCGCCATAAGAACCATTCTCCAATGGGTGAAAAGACTTGCGAACTTGGCACTCAACGCCCGCTTCAAACCGTGCTGGACGAGTTGGCAGAGGGCAGAGAAAAATTGCTTAATCTATTCGAGGGTAATTTGTCAGCGATTATTGTGCCGCCCTGGAACCGCATCCATGAACCAGTGATCGATGAACTGCTAGGGCTTGGTTTTGGCGGGCTTTCAACCCATGCGTGGTTGAAGCATAAAATGCCTCTGCCAATGGTGAGCACCCACGTGGACATCATGCACTGGTCGGCAGGAACCATCGGGCGCGAACATAATTGGGTGTTGAACCAATTGACACTAAACCTAGAGATCGCCCGCAATAAGGGTGGTCGCGCGATCGGTATTCTCACCCATCATCTGGTCCATGATGAAAAAGCATGGGCGATGCTCGACAAGCTTTATGCTCTGCTTGATGGCAAAGTAGATTGGGTCGCAGCAGATGATTTACTCAGCGAAGCCGCAGAACCGATCTAACCATAAGGATCGGCTGCATCGCGCAGGCCATCTCCGAAGAAATTGAAGGCAAGAATAATCAAAATCACAGGCACAACCGGCAGCATTAGCCACGGGTAGAGAGCAACCACATTGATCGTCTGAGCCTCATTGAGCAACACGCCCCAACTAACAATTGGCGAGCGCAAACCAAGGCCCAAAAATGACAGAGCGGTTTCGCCCAAAATCATGGTTGGAATGGTAATCGTTGCAGACGCAATCAGATGGCTCATGAAACCCGGCACAAGATGCAGGCCGATAATGCGGCTGGGGCTCGCTCCCATCAAACGCGCAGCAAGCACATAATCTTCTTCACGAAGTGACAGCAGTTTCGAGCGCACAGCCCTGGCAAGCCCGGTCCAATCGACCAGGCCCAATATGACGGTGATCCCAAAGTAAACAACAATTGGGCTCCACGTCACCGGCATGATGGCAGCCAGAGCCAACCATAACGGTATGGTTGGCAAGGATTGCACCACCTCAATCATGCGCTGGGCTACCAAATCAACCCAGCCACCATAATAGCCCGCTAATCCACCAATAACGATGCCGAGGCTAAAACTGATAGTGATACCAAGCAGGCCGATGGTAAGTGATATTCGCGAGCCGTAGATCATGCGTGAAAAGACATCCCGCCCCAATCTGTCAGCGCCGAAAAAGAACATCGTGACCTTATTTTCCGGTGGGCAAACCACATGGAAACTACCTTTGATAAAACCCCAGAATTTATAGCTATCACCGCTACAAAAGAACCGTATTGGATGAGGGGTACTGGTGTCAGGCGTATAGATTCTTCGCAAGGTTCTCATATCCCGCGAGCGTTTGTATTCATAGACAAATGGACCGACAAACTCTCCCTCATGAAACAAATGCAAGCCTTGGGGAGGTGCATAGATATATTTGGAATCTCGTGTTTCCAGCGCATAAGGTGCCAAGAATTCAGAGATCAAAATGGCCAGATACATCACGGCCAAAAATGCCCCACAAAAAACCGCAACTCTGTGTTTTTTGAATTTCCACCACATTAATTTCTTTTGTGATGCAAGAAATACAGCTTCTTGTTCCGGGGTCATATTTTCGATTGAACGAGGATCAAACGGGGCGTCATTGACGTAATGTTTGATATCGGACGACTTGCTCATCGGCTTATCCCTCCCTGCAAACGAATGCGCGGGTCAAGCATCGCCAATAATATATCAGAAATCAGAACACCAATCACCGTGAGGAATCCAAGCATCATCAGGAATGAACCGGCCAGATACATATCTTGACTTTGTAGTGCCGCGATCAAAAGCGGACCGGTGGTTTCGAGAGACAGAACAATTGCAACAAGCTCGGCACCGGAAATAACCTGAGGTAATATTCCGCCGATATCAGCGATGAAGAAGTTCAGGGACATTCTGAAAGGGTATTTCATCAAGCCGCGAAACTCACCCATTCCCTTTGCACGGGCGGTGGTAACGTAAGGCCTGCGCAATTCATCGAGCAAATTGGCCCTTACGCGGCGGATCATTCCCGCCGTGCCAGAGGTGCCAATCACAATTACCGGTATCCAGAGATGTTCCAGTACCGAGACAAATTTGGCCCAGCTGAGTGGTTGGCCGATAAATTCTGGATCCATCAAACCACCAATAGAGGTACCAAACCACTCATTTGCCAGATACATCATCACCAGTGCTAAGAGGAAATTTGGGATTGCCAACCCAAGCAGCCCAAAGAACGTGAGGCCGTAATCGGTCCAACTATATTGGTGAGTGGCTGAATAGATGCCAATTGGAAAGGCGATGAGCCAGGTAAAAATGATGGTGGCAAAGGTAACAACAATGGTGAAGAAAAGCCGGTCACCAATCACGTCGCGCACAGGCAATTGATACTCAAACGAATATCCGAAATCTCCCACCAACATGCCGCTGGCCCAGTTTATATAGCGTTCCCATGCCGGACGATCAAAAGCATATTCCTCGCGCAAATATTCAATTTGTCGCGGATCAACCGTTTCACCAGCTGCCAGCAATTCGTTGACATAGGTTTCCAGATAGTCACCTGGCGGCAGTTCAATGAGTGCGAAAACCAAAATGCTGGTGAGAATCAACGTCGGCAACATATATAGAACGCGTTTGAATATATACGCTAGCATGATGTTAGCTCACCAGATTTCAGTATTTCGATCACTTATTTCTTAAACCAGAACGTATCAGGACGGTAAACCCCAAAATATGCTGTTGGCTCCCAACTGTAGATGCCCTCTTCAGGTACATTCATCAGTTTTTTCGAGACTACCACTGGCTGACGGCTGTTATTTACTGTGCCAATGGAAAATACTTGATCGGTATAAGTGTGCAACATATCCTGCCAAATTTTCGTGCGCTCTTCATCACTCTCGGCTAGTAGCCAGGAATTATAACGCTCGACTTGCTTTGCGGCTTCATCCACATCAACAGGCTCGCCTGCTTTGTGATTGGTTTCAAAATATTGACCCCATTTCGGCCATTGCAATTGTGGCTGTGCGGTAGGCGCCAGTTCTTCCGGGCTAAGCTGTGAAGAGGCCAGCCCCGCATTGAGACCAAAAAACACCGAGATCAAAGTTTCTCCGGCATTGGCACGACGACGGAAGATATCGCGTTGAGACGAACGGATAAACACCTTGATACCGATAGCTTTCCAATGATCCGCAATCAATTCCAATACATCGGATTCTTCGGTGCTCTCACCGGCACTTTCAATGGTGATTTCTGCACGCTCGCCGTTAGGCAGCAGGCGGACGCCATCATCATCACGGGCACCAAGGCCTGCATCGTCGAGCAAGGTGTTTGCCATTTCCACATCGAGTGTCGCCCAGGCGCTTGCAAATTCTGATTTGTAGAGAGGGCTTTGCGGTAACACGGTGTTGGCGCTTGGATTTGCCAGACCGAAATAGATGGTTTCGTTGATTTCATCACGATCAATACCAAGCGACAAAGCTCTTCTGAAACGTACATCCCTCATCAAGCCACGCCAAACGGGATCATTGGTGTTCATGTTGGGATAAAGGGCAACCTGCGATCCTTTGCCTGTTGACCAAAGGTAGGTGTTAAAGCCGTTTTTGTCTTCCGCTTCTTTCAAGAAGGTAAAGTTATCAAAGCGCAAATAACGGGCCTGCAAATCAGTTTCACCAGCGCCGGTTTTTGCCGGTATCACATCCTTGGATGCAACGCTCATAATCAGTTCATCGATATAGGGAAGCTGGTTTCCATCGGTATCTACACGGTGGAAAAATGGGTTGCGGGTGAAAACAAAACGTTGGCTAGGAGGAGCCGTAGTGTTCATCCATGACTGCAAGGTTGGAAGTGCAGGGTTTTCCGGACGACGCTGACGCTGTTTGCGGGTGTGTATGCCGGACCAGTCTTTTGAACCTGCATCGCGTGCAATTTTGTTTAGTTTTTCCTCGTCACCATATTTTGCGTGAAACTGCTTCATATAATGAGCAGGACGGTAGATATATAGTGGCGATGGACCAGCCAATGCAGGCAAGAATGCCGGGTTTGGTTTTGCCCAAGTGTAGCGAACAGTGAGTTCATCCAGAACTTCAAACTTTGGGGGCTCCCCTTCCACGCGCATAAACGAAGAAGGTCCGGCACGACCAAGTTGCTCATTGCCGATCATATCTTCCCAGTAATAGCGGAAATCTTCCGATGTAAACAATTCGCCGTCTGACCAGCGATGGCCTTCACGAATTTTGAAGGTGAATTCGCGACCATCTTTGACATCAACAGATTCCAAAAGGTCTGGCTTCATGTCAAGGCTGGGAGTGAAGCCGATTAATCGGGCATAGGTATAAACGGTGATTTGACCCAAATCTTTTGCGCGTCCCATCAGGAGCCGCAACTGGCCACCATATTGCCCAATTGATTTGTTTTCTTTTTTATAATCAACTACATAAGGGTTTTTTGGTAATCTATCTTCCAATGGGGGAAGCTTGTTTTGTTTAACCAATTCTGCCAGTCCCGGTGCCTCGCCAGCATTGGCAAATGCCCCCGTGGAAACCATCAGGACTAATAATGCTGCTAACTTTTTCGCACGCACACCTAAAACCCTATTCATGCACTCAACTCCGTTTTGTCACAATTTTCATTTGCAAGTACAAAGTGGTCTGTACCTACTTCAATATGCATTAGACTGCTTTCTCCAGATTCAGAGAATGCACCTCCCCAAGATTTCGCATCATGGGCTTTTGATTTCATAACCTCTTCAAAATCCAGCAATTTGTCGAGATCTGGATAAGGTACTGAGGCTAATAAAGATTTTGTATAGGGATGAACCGGGCGTTCAAACAACTGCTCACGATTTGCGATTTCCACAATGCGTCCCCGACACATTACAGCAATCCTGTCAGCTACGTAATTTACCACTGCAAGATTGTGAGAAATAAACAGGCTGGTTAAGCCCAATTCACCGCGCAAATCATTGAGAAGATTAAGAATTTGGGCTTGCACTGATACATCCAGCGCTGATACCGGTTCATCACAAATCAGCATTTCCGGATGCAGGGCAAGCGCCCGGGCGATACCGATCCGCTGGCGTTGTCCACCGGAAAAAGAGTGGGGATAGCGATTGAGAAACCTGGGATCAAGGCCTACCAGTTTCATCAATTCCACCACTTTATCGCGCTGCTCGTCACCAATTCCAACTTTATGAATTTGTAATGGTTCGCGAAGAATATTCTGGACCGTCATGCGAGGGTTGAGAGAACTGAAGGGATCCTGAAAGATCATCTGAACCGTTCTTCGAAATTCCATTAATTCTTCTTTTTCCAACTCCAGAACGTTTTGCATACCATTGTTGGAATTGAATTTGACCTCGCCGGAGGTGGCTTCAAGCGCTCGGATAATCAGCTTTGCGACAGTGGTCTTGCCAGACCCACTTTCGCCCACGAGCCCTAAACATTCTCCCTGCTTCACCACCAGGGAGACATCATTTACCGCCACAATTGTATTGGCTGACGAACTGCCAAACCAACTGCCTTTGCGGATGGTGAATTCCTTACGCAGGTTTTTTACTTCAAGATGAGGCCCATCAATTTTCTTCTTGGTATCAGCGGCAGCAAATTGTCCGCCCAACTTCTTGACAGTGTTTTCACCATTCCCCATCTCGCGCAGAGAAACCAAACGCTCTCCCGGAGCCATTTCAAAATGCGGGATCGCAGATAATAATGCTTTGAGATATGGGTGCTGGGAATTGTTGAAAATATCTTCAACGCTGCCCGATTCCATTACTTCGCCGTGGTAAATAACCACTACTTCATCAGCCATATTGGCAACGACACCCAAATCGTGGGTAATCAGCAATATTGCCATATTGAACTTGCGTTGAAGTTCTTTCATCAGGCCCAAAATCTGAGCCTGCACAGTAACATCAAGTGCGGTTGTCGGTTCATCGGCAATGACCATTGCAGGGTTACAAATCAGTGCCATGGCGATAACCGCCCGCTGACGCAGACCGCCGGACAATTCAAAGGAATACATTTCATAGGCACGGCCAGGATCAGGGAAACCAACCAGCTTCAATACTTCTTCAGTATCGGCCTTTGCCTCTTTGGGTGTCTTCTTATGGTGGAGCGTTAAAGCTTCTTCCACCTGATTACCGATGGTGTGCAGGGGCGAAAGTGCGGTCATCGGCTCCTGGAATACCATGGATATCCGGCCACCGCGCATTTTGTAGAGATAAGGATCACGGCTGGACATGTCGGCAACGTCAATCGCTTTGCCGTCCCCTTTAGGGTCACAAAATAGAATTTTTCCAGATACGATACGTCCGTTAGTCGGCAATATTCTCAATATTGCCTGAGTAATGACGGATTTCCCCGAGCCTGACTCCCCGACAAGCGCAAGAACCGACCCGTTCTTAACCTCAAAACTAACCCCTTTGACGGCATCAATCTGTCCGCCTTGAACATCGAAGGAGACATGAAGATCGTCAACTTTTAGTATTACTCCGTCGTCACGTTCCATAGAACATGCGTCCCTTCCCCTCGCATTGTCTCACCTCATGCGATAAATTACCAAAAATGAGATTTACACATATTTTTATTAAATCATAGTGACATATGGCACACTACACACAGATCAACATTTTATTTGAAAATTTTTATGTATCGGAAAATCAGTGACATGGTAATGGATAGAGTAGAGGGACCAAGGATTAGAACCAAGATATTTCAGATTGAGGATATGCTTGATGAAACATTGTTTGGCCATATAGAAAAATTGAGACTGGGTGTTTATTCAGTAAAAGAGTTTCAAGTTGCACTTGCCAAGTTTTGTCGGACACAGGCAGATAGACCAGAATTTGCAGCCCTTGGGGATCAAACCAGCATAGAAAACCAGAGCCATTGGCTGCTCAAGCGGCATGTGGATGATTGCCGTTACAGTGCTTTGTTTTATCATGTGGGTGAGAATGAAGCACACCCTCCACACCATCATCACAATGTTATTTCCACCCAAATTTTGATCCGAGGCAAATTGCATTTGCGCGAATATGATCGCATGGAACGGCGCGTAGACGGTAAACTGGTTTTGAAGCTGGTGAGCGAGCAAATGCTTTCACCTGGAGATATTTTTCAAGCATCCGAATGGAGCAGAAATGTGCATTGGTTTTGCGCCGTTGATGGCCCCGCAGTGATTTTCAATATTAATGCGAGAGGCTTTGAAGAGCAGACCTTTGATAGTGCGGAAGGTGCTTTTGGCAGATGTTATATTGATCCAACCCATTTTGATGAGGACGGATTAATTCGAACCGAGGAATTTGATGCAGATCAGGCCCATGAATTGTTTCAGGGACGAACACTGAACGAGTTTCCAATCCCCGACACGGTTACGCTTCAGGCTTCGAACTCATAAAGAGAAGTTAGAATTTAAAGCCCATCATCCTTAACTTCTGGCAAAGCTGGCTCACTGGTAACTGATTGAGCAGCACCGGCAGCAATTGCATTTTTTTCCGTTTCACTTAATGGCTTTTTCGGTTCCTCGGCAATACGAACGGTTACTTCCTTATGGGCAAATTTGATGCCTTCGCGTTCGAAAAGATCCCTGATTTCTGCGTAGACGACTTTCCTCATGACAAACTGATCTCCGGGTTTCGCCATGAACTT
>JAESUH010000145.1 GCA_016763155.1 Rhizobiaceae bacterium | reverse complement strand
CCACCTGCCCGGCAGATATTCCCAAAATGAGGTTTCGGGAATTCCCCCATGGCCAACCACCTCGCGGTAGGTATCAGTCCATCCTTCCCACGGATTGATGGCTTTTAGATGGGGCGGGTTAAGTTCGGCTACGCGCCATTGGGATGATGTGAGATAAGAAACGCCGGAAAGGCCCACATTGCCATTGGACCAAACTTGGGTTCCTGCCCATTCAATCACATCGGCAAAATCCTGCGCCTCCTCAGGCGAGAGATATGTGGCTCTGCCTTCAGAATACCAGGTTCCGCGCGGGTCCACATTGATCACCGCATAACCATGAGGCACCCAATAAAACGGGTCTGGTGCCTCAAAGGCCGTAAAGTTTGACATGTTGGTGTCATCCACATCGGCCTTGGGGAAGTTTACAGAATATTGGGTATGGCCATGCTTGCCATAGGGTCCCCATGCAATCAGAGGCGCTGCCTTGTCATCATTTTCCGGCCGATAAATATCTGCGTAGATCGTCACGCCATCGCGCAGGGTGATTGCCACGTCCTTTTCAATGATCACACCATCGAGGATGGTTTTTTCATAAGCGGGCGGCGTTCCGCCACGTTCTTGCGGAGCGTGATGGGGCGGGATAAATTTATATTCGAAATCACTCATACAATTATGCGCTTTTGTTTGAGGCTATCCAGTCAACCAGGGAATTGGTGACCTGCTCGGGTGTTTCAATCGGTGCGAAGTGACCCGCATCTTCGTAAATCACCAGTTTTGCATGGGGTATTTTTCCGCGAGTTCCTCATGCATGGCAACGGTGCTGAAACCATCCTGTCTGCCAACGGCAATCAAGGTTGGACAAGTTATCTTTTTGATCACATCTTCCAAATCGGGGCGGCTCATCATTGCACGCAACTGACGTTCCAGTATCTGGGGAGTTTGGCGTTCAACCATTGCAAAAAGTGCGCCCATGAGTTCGCTGTCATCGTGACGTGCAGGGTTGACCATGGGTGGCAACCATCCCTCTGCGACAGTCCGGAGCCCTTCATTAAATCCAAGATCAATCATGGTCTGGCGCACTGCCGGTTCGCCTTCAGCCACACCGAGCGTTCGCGTATCGAGAAATGCTAGCCGATCAATGCGCTCGGGTGCCTGACGATACATTTCCATCATGACGCGCGCGCCAAGCGAGTGGCCTGCAATAGAGAGCGGGCCATCAGCAAGGGTCAGTGCTTCTACGGCCATGTCGGTGAAATTATCATGCTTTGTTTGATCCACGACAAAAACCGGCATGGATTTTGAGAAATGTTCGATTGCATGTTCCCAAACGATTTTATCTGAAAGCACGCCGGGAATAAGGATCAGGCTTGATTGATTGCTACTCATAGAAACAGCCCCATTTGTCCAGGTTCAGATTTGCGTGGGTCTTTGTAGATCACCCCATCCTTCATAATCATCGTGAGGTTTTCGCGGTGCTGTAGAATGGTTACGTCCTCCAGAGGGTTGCCATCTACCAACAGCAAGTCAGCAAGATAGCCTTCCTTGACCTCACCCAACTCACCGGCAAAACCCATTAGATCAGCGCCAATTTTGGTGGCACAGATTAAGGCTTCATTGGTTGAATAGCCGAAATATTTGACGAAGTGATCAATGTCGCGGGCGTTCTGTCCCATGGGCGTGATGTTGAAACCATAATCACCACCGACAACCACACGGATGCCGCGTTTTCTGATTTCGTGGTAGGTCTCGCAACAAGCATCAAACTTGCGGAACAAATCCATTTCCTCGGCAACTTCCTTGGAAATGCCGTTTGCTTCACCATCGACCGTACAATTATAGACCAGCCCAAAAGCAGGGCCAACAAAAGAAATATCCTTGATCGCCTCCAGCATATCGAGCGCTTCTTCATCGGCAAAATCACAATGATAGATGCAATCAATTTTATGGCGTGCAGCCATTTTTACACTTTTGGAGGAGCGAGCATGGCATGCAATTTTCTTGCCGTAATTGCGCGGAACGCTGACGAAGGCTGCCAGTTCATCCTCTTCAAGGGTGGTGATTTCAGCCCTTGCATGGGAGACAAACTCATCGCCTGAAATATTGATCTTCATCACATCCACATTGTCGCGCACGCATTCGCGGGCAAGCCGACGCATCTCATATGGACCGTCGGCCACGAGACCGAAGCTCTCAGCATAAATATGGCGCTTGCGCTCATCCCCCAGACCGCCAGTTGTGGTGCATTCGGGGCTTCCAGCCAACATGCGCGGACCAATAATCATGCCACTGTTAATGGCGTCTCGAATGGTGACACCGATCATTGGCTTGGCAGAGGCCGCCTCAAAAATCGAAGTGAAGCCATGTTCCAACAGCAATTTGATATTTGCTGCGGTACGCAAAGTATGTTCTTCTGGGCCAATCTGTCCGAGATCAGCATTGGTATCAATTCCAACAAAACTTGGATGGCAATGCCCCTCGACCATGCCGGGCATCAAGGTCTTGCCGTCTGCATCAATGACATTGGCACCATCGGGAGATTCCACATCCTTGTGATGAATTTTCGAAATTCTGTTGCCCGAAATTTCCACCGAACCTGCAAAAACTTCCCCAGCGTCCGCATCCCAGATTTTTGCATTTCTGATTAGCAATGGTGCCATATTAATTTCTCCTCCATTTGTGGAGATGATGAACCTGTGAAGGAAAAAAGGCAATTGGAAAGGCCCGCCGCGACACAAGGTCATTGTTGGGGTATAATTCTGCGCAGAGAAAACTAATATCGAAGGATTGATTGATGCTGAAAATCTGGGGTCGAAAAACTTCGTCTAATGTTCAAACCGTGATGTGGTGCGTTGGCGAAATGGGACTTGCTTATGAACGCATTGATGCGGGTTTTTCTTATGGGGTAGTGGATACACCACAATACCGCGCGATGAACCCGATGGGCCGTATCCCAACAATTCAGGATGGTGATAATCCGCCATTATGGGAATCCGGTGCCATCTTAAGATACCTTGCCAATACCTATGGAGAAGAGTCCTTATGGCCAAGTGATCCGGTTGCGCGGGCGGGTGTGGATATGTGGGCCGAGTGGGCAAAAATCAATTTTGCAACTGGGTTTTCCGTGCCGGTATTTTGGCCGGTCGTGCGAATTGCGCCTTCAAAACGTGACCCTGCTATTATCCAGGCCGGGTTGGATAAATTGAATCCACTGCTTGATATTGCAGAAGCAGAACTATCAAAATCTACTTATCTCGCGGGCGATGACTTAACGTTGGCCGACATACAATTTGCAACCAATTTATATCGCTATTTCGATATTGAAATCGAAAGGGCTGACCACCCAAATGTTCGGCGTTATTATGACCGTTTGACTGGACGACCCGCGTTTCAAGAACACGTTATGGTTTCATATGACGAATTGCGGGTGACCGACTGATTACAGTTTACCAGCCAGATCGTCGATGATCGGGCAATCAGGTTTATCATCACCATGGCAATTTTCTGCCAGGGCATGAAGGGTATTTCTAAGGCCCTTTAGTTCCTTGATCTTGCGATCAATTTCGGTGACTTTTTCCAGAGCCAAGGCTTTCACATCGGCACTGGCACGATTTTCATCTTCATATAGAGACAGTAGCGTACGGCATTCCTCAATGGAAAAGCCAAGGCTGCGCGAGCGCTGCAAAAAGCGCAACCGATGAATATCGGAATCGGAATAGTCCCGATATCCATTCTGCGCTCGGCCGGGATTAACCAGCAAAATTTCCTCATAATAGCGGATGGTTTTCGGGGGCAGGTTTGAGCGTTCGCTGGCTAATCCAATATTCACTACTCTTCTCCTATATTTTCGTTGTACGTAAACGCAGAGCGTTGGAAATCACAGATACTGATGACAGGCTCATTGCAGCCGCAGCCAACATGGGTGACATCAACATACCCGTAATTGGATACAGGATACCAGCGGCAATCGGCACTCCAACTGCATTATAGGCAAAAGCAAAAAACAGATTTTGCTTGATGTTGCTAAGCGTCGCGTTGGCAAGGTTTCTTGCCCGCACAATGCCAGCTAAATCACCCTTGAGCAGTGTGATGCCCGCACTTTCAATGGCGACATCAGCACCACTTCCCATGGCGATGCCCACATCGGCGCTGGCCAGAGCCGGAGAATCGTTGATGCCATCGCCTGCCATGGCCACCACTCTTCCCTTGGCGCGCAAGCTATCTACCAGCTCTTTTTTAGCTTCCGGCAACAGACCCGCATGAACTTCATCAATGCCCAATTCCTTACCGACGAACCGCGCCGTTGCTTCACTATCGCCAGTCGCCATGATGATCCTCAAACCGCTGGCGTGCAATTCAGCAATTGCATCGGCAGTTGTTTGTTTTATGGGATCAGCAACGGCAATCATGCCAGCTACTTTACCATCCACAGCGACAAACATCACAGTTTTTCCGGTAGCGCGAATGGCGGTGATTTCATCTCCGTCGATATCGCCCGATGCACCAAGATGTTCCATCATTACGGCGTTTCCGAGCCCAACTTCTTTTCCCTTAACTGTTCCCTGAACACCCTTGCCGGTAATGGCTTTGAATGCTTTCAGCGTTGAGATGGAAAGGTTGCGTTCTTCGGCACCTTTAATGATGGCGTCAGCCAGAGGATGCTCAGAATTCTGTTCCAACGCAGAAGCAATTCCAAGCAATTCATCTTCACTGATTTTGCCAAATGATACCACATCACTCAAGACTGGCTTTCCCTCGGTGAGGGTTCCGGTTTTATCAATGATCAGGGTATCCACCCGTGCCATTTGTTCAAGCGCATCTGCATCCTTGATCAACACACCCATATGGGCGCCCCTGCCAGTCGCTGTCATAATGGACATGGGCGTGGCCAGTCCAAGCGCACAGGGGCAGGCAATAATCAACACTGATACTGCCGATACAATTGCGTAAATCAAAGATGGTTCAGAGCCAAATACCGACCATGCGAAAAAGGCGATAATTGCCGCACCAACCACTGCGGGTACAAAATAGCCTGCAACCCTATCAGCCAGTTTTTGCATGGGGGCTTTTGAGCGCTGGGCGTTTGAAACCATGTCGATGATTTTTGACAAAGTTGTTTCCGCGCCGACCCGCTCTGCCGTGATTATCAACGCGCCATTCTGATTGATAGTGCCACCGGTAACAGAGGCACCTTCGGATTTTTCAACTCCGATGGGTTCGCCCGTTATCATGGATTCATCGATGCTGGACGCACCTTCCACAACGATACCGTCGACTGGCACAGTTTCACCAGGCCTGATTCTCAGGCGATTACCAACCAGAATGTTTTCCAGAGGCGCATCATATTCTGATCCGTCTTTATTGATGCGGCGAGCGGTTTTTGGTGCCAGATCCAGCAGGGCTTTGATTGCATCACCGGTGCGTTCACGGGCCCGCAACTCAAGCATTTGACCCAGGAATACCAGCGCAATGATTACCACCGCTGCCTCGAAATATACCGGCACATGCCCACTTTCCCCACGCACCAGCTCAGGAAACACATCAGGCATGAACAGTGCGACAACACTATAGCCAAATGCTGCCGACACCCCGAGCATGATCAGGGTCCACATATTTAGATTCCAGGTTTTAATCGAACTCCACCCACGAGCAAATAGGGGAATGGCGGCCCATAATATTACCGGGATTGCCAATGCAAATTCGAGATAACGGGCCGCTGTTTCTCCCAACCATTCACGTATGGGAAGGCCGAGCATTGGCCCCATTGTCAGAATCAACAGGGGGATTGCGGCGGACATACTTACCCAAAACCTGCGGGTAAAGTCGATTAATTCATGGTTAGGGCCATCAGGAACCCCGCCCATGGGTTCCAGTGCCATGCCGCAAATTGGGCAGGTTCCCGGTCCATCCTGAATGATTTCAGGATCCATCGGGCAGGTAAATCGCGCATCCTTGGGAGCCGTCTTTACCTGTCGTTTATTATCGCCAGAAAGGAAAAACCACGGATCAGCATCAAAACGATCATGGCACCTTTGGGCGCAGAAATGATAGTCGTCACCCTTATATTTGAGAGTGGGTTTACCAGCTCCCAATTTCACGGTCATTCCACAAACGGGATCAATTGATGTTTTAGCTGAGATATCCATTGCCTGAATTCCATATTTAACTCGATGGGCTTCATATGAAGCTTCCGGTCACTGGAAGGTCAAGCAATTATTATAAGGTTATGCAGATTTCATTTCAGAGGACTGTTTTTCATCCTTCAGCCATTTGTGGATTTTTGCGTCAAACGCATCCGGAGATACAGGTTTTGAAAGGTAATCATCCATGCCTGCATCCAGACATTTTTCCCGATCGCCTTTAACTGCATGGGCCGTGACACCGATAATAGGCGTGTGGCGATCCCCGCCCTGTTCTCGTTTCCTGATTTCAATCGTTGCTTCGTAGCCATTCATTTCCGGCATGGATACATCCATGTAAATCAACTTTGGCTGGTGCCGATCGTAAAGTTCAAGCGCCTCAACACCATTGGCGGCAATTTTGAAATTTAGACCGGTTGCTTCAAGGATTTGCGTAAAGACGATCTGATTGACATCATTATTTTCAACAATCAGGACGTCGATCTGGTTGTTCTTCATCGCTGCTGCCGATGGCGTCTCTGCAGTTTTTAATTCTACCAATGCCGGAGTGGTAGGTTCTTCAAACCTTCCCATTCCTCCCAATGCTTTAGCAATTCTGATGCCTTCAGACTGGAGCAAATCATCGCTATGATTATCCTGTAGAACCTCAATCAAGGTCTCAAGCAACAAGAAAGAACGAACAGGTTTGGTTAGATGCCCCTGAATTGCCAAACTGGAAAACAGACTTCCATCTTCCATTTGATCAACAGAAGTCAGCATCACAATAGGAATATGGGAAAGGCTTTTTTCTGCCCGCATGGCCTTGGCCACCTCACCACCATCCATGCCCGGCATTTGGTAATCCAGAATAACTGCATCGATTGTCACGCCAGCTTCAACGGCGGCGCGCATGACGGCCATCGCTTCCGCGCCTGAGCAACAGGCAGCGCTGTCAAATTTCCAATTGGCCATTTGCTCGGAGAGGATTTCGCGGTTCACCTCATTGTCGTCCACCACCAGCACCCGCGAGCCAGAAACATCCACCGGTACTTTTCTTTTGACTGTTTTTTCTTCGTGCACTGGCATTGGTATGGTGAACCAGAAGGTTGAACCTTCACCCTGAACGCTTTCCACACCGATTTTTCCACCCATAAGCTCTACGAGCGAGGAGGCAATTGCGAGGCCCAATCCGGTGCCTTCGTGATTGCGCGTAGCACTTTCATCCACCTGGGAGAATTTATCAAAAACTCTGCCTAGATTATGTTCCGGAATTCCGATGCCGGTGTCTTCAATACGAAAATGAAGATTTTCAATGCCCTCACCATCAGACTCACCCGGCTTTGAGCCCACACTTACAATAACATGGCCCTTATCGGTGAACTTTACAGCATTGCCCATCAAGTTTGTTACGATTTGGCGAATACGCCCAACATCACCAATGAACATGGCAGGCAAATCTGGATTAATGCGAACGGCAAGCTCCAAATCTTTTTCTGCCACACGCGATGACACCAATGTTGCCACATCCTCTATGGCGTCATTTATTCTGAAGGGAGCTGGATCCAGCTTCAATTGGCCTGCATCAATTTTTGAAAAATCAAGAATATCATTGATGATGGTCAACAATGAAGTACCCGATTTTACAATGATATCAATAAAGGTCTTTTGCTTGTTATCGAGTGATGTGCGGGCCAGCAATTCAGCCATCCCCAATACACCATTCATAGGCGTACGGATTTCGTGGCTCATATTTGCGAGGAATTCAGACTTGGCGCGATCAGCAGCTTCGGAATCAGATAAAGCCTGTTCCAATTGAAATTCACGTTCTTTATTTTGAGTGATATCTGTATAAGTTACCACCCGGCCGCAGCCATCCTCGCGCCTATTTGCCGTTACCGAAACATAGCTTCCCTCACCAGATTTACGTTCAAATGCTGCACCATCCCCCTTGGAGGAATTTGACATTATGGCATCAAGTCTATTTTGAGCGCTTTCTCCCTCGCCAAAATCACCGCGATCAAAGGCATAATGGAGATAGTCCCGCCAATCTCTACCGACTTGAAAATATTCCGGTGGGATATTGGTAATTTTAGATATTTTCTCATTCGCCAAAATAATCTTGTCGGCGTCACAGACCAGAATTCCCTGCCCCATGATTTCCAAAGCTTCTTCTGTGAGGACTTCATAATCATGCAAGGCCACGCGGGCCTGGCTTAATTCCAGTTCGCGGGTTTTGTCTTTGGTCAGGTCAAAATAGCTGTGCAACACCTGACCATTTGGTAGAGATTTGCATTTGAAGCGGTAGATATTCCCGTTTGGAAATTCTAGATCAATGGACTTATCCATGGCTTCAACGATAAATTCAAAGGAGAGAATTACAGTACCGATTTCCACCGATCCCTTGGCATCTTGCAAAATACTCAGATCATATTTGTCGAAATATAATGGCTCGCTCTCGGCCAATTTCTCTTTCAATATATGACAATCCACACCGAACATTTCACAATATCGTTCACTGGCAGAAAGAATGGCATTGTTGGCATCTGTGATTAAGATACCCTCTTCCACATTTGCCACAAGCGTATCTAAAATGGTTTCGCGGCTCTCGTCCTCGAAAACACCTTTTTGTGCGGGTATATCTGTGTTGGTATCTTTGCTTTGGAAAACTGCTGTCAGCGCAGCACTTTTTTGCAATTCGGCAGCAGGAATTATCTCAGCCAATCGCGCTAATAAATCTAATCTGTCTTCTGGTTTTATTGCCCGAAGAAAACTTTCGAGTTCCGTACTTTCCAATATTGCGTCCTTTATCGACATGCCCTTTTGCCGGTACGATACTCTATTCCGGATTAGGTGAATAATTGGTAAATTTACCCATTTGGGCATGGGTAATGTAAGGAACCCGCATATAAGAGCTGGCGTATCAATAACCAATGTCATGTAATCTCCGACCACCTTCAAAGACGGGCTAGAGATGCATATGCAGATATTTGGTTGAAATATGTGCCATCAAACAGCTAAAAGAAGATCAACGGGCATAAATGCCTGAAAGAAATAATGTTCCCAACCCTCATCATTCCGGCAGGGTTATAATTTTGTGTGATCGAGGAAAATAGCGTGGCCACTCCTGAATTCAGAATGGAATTTGATCCAGCTCACGGCAAACTCGTTGATATTTCTGATAATATTCAACGTATTACCGCAAATAACGGTGGCCCCTTCACCTTTCATGGCACCAACACCTATCTTGTCGGCAAGAAAAATGTGGCTGTCATTGATCCGGGCCCTGAAGGGGATGACGCCCATCTGGCGTCAATTATGGATGCCCTAAAAGGGCGCACGCTGTCGCATATTATTGTAACCCATACCCATGCGGACCATTCCCCCCTTTCGCGGAGGCTTTCAGCCCTCACCAAAGCTCCCATTTATGGAGAAGGTCCACATAGGGCTGCCAGAGAGCTACATATTGGCGAGCATAACCCGCTGGATGGATCAGCTGACCACGAATTTGAACCTGATATTTCACTTGCCGATGGCGACATAATCGAGGGCGACGGTTGGAATCTTGAAGCGATATTTACTCCTGGTCACACTGCAAATCACATGACTTTTGCCTTGCAGGACAGCGATTTCATGTTCTCAGGTGATCACGTCATGGCCTGGGCGACAACCATCGTTGCGCCACCCGATGGCTCCATGTCTGATTATATGGCTTCATTGGAAACCTTGGCAGCGCGGAGCGAAACTACTTATTTTCCCGGCCATGGTGGCCGGCTGGCCAATGCACCAAAATTTGTCCGTGCTCTGAGAGCACACCGTAAAATGCGCGAAACAGCTGTGTTATCGCGCATCAGAGCCGGGGATGAAACAATTCCGGATATTGTGAAAACTATCTATAAGAGCACCGATCCAAAACTACATGGTGCCGCCGGGTTGTCCGTGCTCGCCCATATTGAGGATTTGATTACACGCGAAAAAATAGTCAGTGACCAACCGGCCTCGATACATGGCAAATTCTTCCCGGTAATTGATGAGTAATTAACCGGATTTATTTAGCCTTCTCCGGCAATACCAAGCAGCGCCAAATCAAGATCGCCCATAAATTTCTCGATAATTTTTGCATTTACGCCGAAATCATGAGCACCCCATCTGGATGAAGAGCGCATCTCAACCAAGGTGCTTACGTCTTCGCTGATAATTCGGATAACGGCATCGTATTTATAGCCAAAGATCAGGCTGGTAATCGTAACTTCGATCGAAATATCTTCCAGCAATTGCTCGGTTTCGACATCAATATCCGCGGGCTTGATCGTTTTCTTGCTATTTTTCTTTTTGCCCTTTGGATTATCTTCAAGTTTTTCTTTTTCCACATCCTCATTTGGAGCAGGTTGTGCAATTCCGTGGCTCGCAATGACCTTCCAGCCACGATCCTGAATAATCCGGTTAACGGCCTGATACACCCGTTCTGGGCCAGCTGGATATCGCCTTGGGCCAACCCTGGGATAGGCAATCAGCAGACGCTCGGAATATTCGTCATCAAAATCAGCAAGTTGGTTGATACCCTCATTGCTTCGCCGGATGCGGGATTCCCAGGTTTTGATAAATTCTGGTGGTCTGAAAGTGTTGGTGGATATGTCATTTGCAAGGGGCAATGCCAGAGCCAGATAGGCGTAATAACCAAAGGGCAGCAAGACCAGCAACGACAACAACATGCCGCGCACCATCAATTTGCCCCCTTTGTGGCCTTTTGACCAAAGGTCGGAAGCTGCACGGATGGCCAAGATCAGCGCGACAATTGCAATTACCAAGCCAATCGCCATGATCACAAAAAGCTGCGGTGTCTGGATGCCGCCAAAACGGTGCATCAATGTTGCCAGCAAGAAATACGGTATCAAAAATATGCCCAGTCTTTGGCACCAGATTGCAGATACAGATTTCTTTCGCTCGTAAAAACCAACCATGAAAATTTTTAACTCGATTTCAAAAATTGTATTATTGCATATATCAAATGTCAGATTGGAAAACACCCGTTTTCTTTCTGGATGTTTGGGTATACGGTTTTAATTAACCTTCCTAATAGCCAATAAGATTTGGACCCTCCCCATGAACCAGAAAACCCCCCTCACCAATATGCAGACTCGCGATGTGGAATCTGTTTTACATCCCTATTCAGCCCTGCATAAACTCAAAGAAACCGGTTCTTTGGTCATAAATGAAGGCAAGGGCATTTATGTTTATGATGCTCATGGCAAGGAATATATTGAAGGCATGTCGGGACTATGGTGTGCCGGACTTGGTTTTGGCGACGAGGAATTAATTGAAGCTGCTAAAAAGCAGATGGAAAAACTTCCCTATTATCATTTGTTTACAGGTCGCACGATGGAACCTGCCATCGAATTGGCCGAGAAACTAAAAGAAATTGCGCCCATGCCGGTATCGCATGTGTTTTTCACCAGTTCCGGTTCTGAAGCCAATGATACCCAGGTGAAACTGGCTTGGTATTATAATAATGCGCTTGGCAGACCTGATAAAAAGAAAATCATTTCAAGGGTTAAAGCCTATCACGGGGTGACTGTGATGGCTGCGTCCCTTACCGGCCTTCCCGGCAACCACACTGATTTTGATCTACCGGTTGATCGGGTTCTGCACACAGACTGCCCGCATTATTATCGCTTTGCCAATGAAGGCGAAACCGAAGCTGAATTCCTGGCTGGTCTGGTCAAATCTCTGGAAGATATGATTGAGCGCGAGGGCGGCGATACGATCGCTGCAATGATTGCCGAACCTATCATGGGTGCTGGCGGGGTGCTTATTCCGCCTCAAGACTATTTTGCAGCAATTCAGCCTTTGCTGAAAGAGCATGATATTTTGTTGATCGCCGATGAGGTCATTACAGGCTTTTGCCGTACTGGCGAATGGTGGGGTTCTCAATCTCTTGGCATGCAACCAGACACACTTTCCTGCGCTAAACAAATGACTGGCGCTTACGCACCTCTCGGCGCGGTGTTGGTACCAGAAAAGATGATGCAGGCACTTGAGGCACAGTCAGCCAAACTCGGCATGTTTGGCCATGGCTACACCTATGGTGGCCACCCACTGGGAACAGCGCTTGGGGTGAAAGCAATCGAGATTTACCAAAAGCGCGATATGCTGGGTCAGGTGCGCAAGGTCTCCCCGACATTTGCTGCACGCATGGACAAGCTCAAATCACACCCATTGGTTGGCGAAGTTCGTTATATGGGACTGGTTGGCGCTGTTGAATTGGTTCGTGACAAGGAAAGCAAAGCTTCATTTGATCCGAAATCAGGCGTGGGCCCTGCCACGGTAAAATTCGCGCTGGAACACGGGGCGATTTTCCGCGCTATCACGGATTCCATATCACTTTGTCCGCCGATGATTATCACTGAACAAGAGCTGAATGAATTGTTTGACCGGTTGGAGCTTGCACTAAACGATACGCTTGCCTGGATAACCCGAGAGAAAATCGTTTGAACGCAGCACTAACCGGGTTTTTCACCTCTTTCGATCCAGCCATCATGGCAACAACGCTGACGTTAATATCAGCGTTGTCCCATGCTGTTTTTGGCGCGATCAATAAGGGAGGTATCGATCCATACCTCAATCGTGGTGCCATCAATATTTGCTATAGTTTGATGACGCTGCCTTTGGTGATATTTGTGTTTCCCCTGCCCAGTGCAGAGGTGTTCGCAATATTGGCGTTGTCATATTTTCTGCACCTTGCGTATGAATGGTTGCAAGCTGCTGCCTATGTCAGGGGCGATTTCACCCTTGTCTATCCAATAGCGCGCGGCACCAGCCCGATGATCGCGGCCTTCATCGCGTACTTTGTATTTTCTGATCGATTCGAACCTTCCCAGTGGTTTGGTCTCATCCTGCTTTCAGGCGCAATCATCTCTCTTGCTTTGGCAAATATGCGTTTGAAAAAACGAAATGCCCAAGAAAAGAAAATGCTTGCTGTCACCATCGCAATTGCCGTTTTAACGGGCGTAATGGTTGCTTTATTCACAAATCTGGACGCTTATGGCATCCGTTTTTCAGGTGAACCATTTGCATTTTTGGCCTGGTTTTTCTTTCTTGGCGGCTTTGGATTTCCACTGGTGGCGCTCAATCGCTTGCGCAAAATGGCGGTCAAACCTTCGATATCCAAACTGGCGATCCGCGGCGTTATTGGATCATTCGTAGCTTTTTCAAGCTTCGGCGGCCTGATGCTTGCCACCTGGCTTGGCAGCGTCTCAGAAGCGGCTGCACTGCGTGAAACATCCATCATTTTTGCAACGATTATTGGCGTCTTTATCTTCAAGGAAAAACTTGATTTGACCCGGGTGATCATCATCGTACTGATTGTTGTCGGCGCAATAATGGTCAAATTTACCTGGTAGTATTTGGCTTTTCCTGCACCGCCTGTGCTGCGGCCAGGCGGGCAATGGGCACCCGATAAGGGGAACAGGACACATAATCGAGGCCGATCTCATGGCAAAACTGAATTGATTTTGGATCGCCACCATGTTCGCCGCAGATTCCTGTTTCAATATCGCTTTTGACTGATTTCCCCCGTTCGATAGCAATCCGCATCAATTCTCCAACGCCATCCACATCAAGCGTTACGAAGGGATCATTAGGCAGGATTTTCAATCTTTCATAGGCACGAAAGAAGCCTGCCGCATCATCCCTTGAAATGCCGAAACTTGTCTGGGTCAAATCATTGGTGCCAAATGTCAGGAAGTCCGCGTGTTTGGCCAATTCATCGGCAATCAACGCAGCGCGAGGCAGTTCGATGATGGAGCCGATGGAGTATTCGATCTCTCCGCCTTGTTCTGCACAAACCAACTGAGCGATCTTTTCGATGCGCTCCTTCACATAGATAAACTCCTGCACCATGGAAACGACTGGAACCATGATCTCTAGCGAAACTTTATTTCCAGTTTTTTGAGCTGCACTAAAGGCCGCTTCAAAAATTGCACGGGCCTGCATTTCGACCACTTGCGGATAGGCGATTGCCAGCCTGCAACCACGATGACCGAGCATGGGGTTAACTTCGTAAAGCATATCGACGCGGTTTTGCAGACGCTCAACTTCAATGCCCATGGCATTTGCGACCTGAACAATATCATGAGGCAGACTGGGCAGAAACTCGTGCAATGGAGGATCAAGCAGACGAATGGCGACAGGCAAGCCGGCCATTATTTCAAACATCTCTTTGAAATCTGCGCGCTGCATGGTGAGCAGTTTGGCGAGCGCCTCATTTCTGGGTTTTTCGTCTTCCGCCAGAATCATTTCCCGCATGGCATTGATGCGGTCGCTATCAAAAAACATCCGTTCAGTACGGCAAAGCCCAATGCCTTCTGCACCAAAGGATCGTGCGGCTCTTGCATCTGCTGGCGTATCCGCATTGGCCCGGATTTTCATCCTGCGGGAAGCGTTTGCCCAGGCCATGATGGTATTGAAATGATCAGAAAACTCCGGCTGGTTCATGGGTACAGAACCCGCATAAACACGGCCGGTGGAACCATCGATGGTGATGATATCCCCCTCATGAAAGACCCGGCCCATGACGGAAAACTGCCGGTTCTCATAATCTACTTTCAGGCTTCCCGCCCCAACGATACACGGCTTGCCCATGCCGCGCGCGACCACGGCCGCGTGCGAAGTGGCACCACCGCGTGCGGTCAAAATTCCCTTGGCGGCGTTCATGCCCAAAATATCTTCGGGGCTGGTTTCTGTGCGAACCAGAATGACGTCCCTGCCCTCAGAACGAAGGGTATCCGCCAATTCCGGGGAGAAGATCACCTCGCCGCTTGCAGCGCCGGGTGAAGCTGGCATGCCGAGGGTAATCACCGGTTGATCGTTGGAAGGCGCAAGGGTTGGATGCAGCAAATGGTTCAATGCATAAGGGTCAATTCGCGCCAAAGCATCGGCCTTTGAAATGACGCCCTCTCTGGCCAGTTCCACCGCAATTCGCAATGCTGCATCGGAAGATCGTTTACCGGCGCGGGTTTGCAACAGCCATAATCTGCCATTTTCAATGGTAAACTCAATATCCTGCATGTCCAGAAAATGGCTTTCCAGAATTTCGCCAACCCGGATAATTTCACTGAACATTTCAGGCATACGGGTTTCAAGCGAGACCTGATCATTATCGACCAATTTTTGCGCCCGATCGCTCAAGCTGTTGGGTGTGCGAATGCCGGCGACCACATCTTCGCCCTGGGCATTTTCCAGATACTCGCCAAAAATCAGGTTCTCGCCAGTATTGGGGTTTCGGGTAAAAGCTACACCGGAACCGGAATTCTCGCCCAGATTGCCAAACACCATGGTTTGAATATTCACCGCAGTACCCCAGCTATCAGGGATATTGTGGATATTGCGGTAAATCACGGCCCGCCGAGACATCCACGATGAAAACACTGCAATGATTGCGCGCCAAAGCTGTTTATGAACATCCTGAGGAAAGGGCGTGCCTGCCTCTTCCTCTATATATTGCTTGTAGGAATGAATGACATTGCGCCAGTCATCTGTCGTCAAATTGGTGTCAAATTCATAGCCCAGCGAGGTTTTAGCCATGGCCAAAATTTCTTCGAAATGCGCGTGGTCCAGCCCCATGACAATGCTTGAATACATCTGGATAAACCGGCGATAGCTATCAAAAGCAAACCGCTCATCGCCCGTTTCCCGAGCCAGCGCCAGAACGGTTTCATCGTTGAGACCAAGGTTCAAAACCGTATCCATCATCCCCGGCATGGAAGCTCTGGAACCAGAGCGAATCGAAACCAGCAATGGTTTTGCACCACCACCAAACAGACGCCCGCTTGAACGTTCCAGTTCAGCCAACGCACCCTCAAGCTGCTTGCTTAAATCTTCGGGGAAGGTTTCGTCATTATCAAAATAATAATGACCAACCTCAGCGCAAATGGTGAAGCCTGCTGGGACCGGCAAGCCAATAGCCGTCATCTCAGCAAGGTTTGCCCCCTTGCCGCCTAAAATTTCACCCATAGAAGCATCGCCATCAGCCTTGCCGCCAGCGAAGCCAAAAATCCATCTGGCCATGATCGGTCTCTAATTTACGTCACCCAATTATATAGCTTGTTAGCAGGTGCAGCATAATTGGTCAAAAGGTGGATGCTACAAGTTGGTAGCGCCCTTAAAACAAGCTAGGGTGACCATTCAAACAGTGGTATTATGGTCATAATATTATGAACAAGCACTATATTCGTCCAGCAGCCCCATCAGATGGGCAAATGATTAGCACTCTAATCATACACACAGTCTGTGAAACCAACGCATCAGATTATTCTCCAAAAGTCATAGAACAAATTTGCACGAATTTTTCACTCGAAAATGTACTTCGAAAAATGCAGATTCGCGATGTGTTTGTGTGCCTTGATGAGGACCATTGTGCGGGAACGATTAGCCTGGAAGGCAACAAACTTCATTCTTTGTTTGTCGACCCCAACTTGCAACGCCAAAATATTGGCAAACAATTGGTCATATATCTTGAAAATCATGCCTTAACGAGAGGCCAAACAGAACTCTATTTATCATCATCGATTACCGCTGTGCCATTCTACGAACGCCTTGGTTATCTTCTAATAAAGTTTGAAGAGCGCAGGAATGGATCGACTTACTTGATGAAAAAACAACTTTCAAATTTGGCCTAAACACCCGTTTCCTGTTCACTAAGCCAACTCAATCACGATATCCTGAGCGCCTTCCCACAAGGCCAGCTTCCCAAGAGACGTCAGGTTTTCGAGGCCGGAGGTTAGGGTGATGAAATGGTTCCCCGATAGTTGTCCTGCTTTGCTGGCGAATTGTACGCCGCCATAGGCTAGCAGGATTTCGGTTTCGCTGACACCGCCGGGGTAGATGATGATTTGGCCGGGCGCGGGGTAACTGGTGTTGTTTTCATACTCGATGCCGAAATCCATGTCGCCAAGAGGCATCCATACCCCCTCGCCGCTCCAGCGCACATGGATGATTTTGCTTTTAAAAGGCAGGAATTTCAGAAATGCCTCACAGGTTTTGGGGGCGAGTTTGGTTTCAAGCCGCGCCTCAAAAACGAATGGGCCAGCCGTTATTTTTATGCTTGTCATTTGATTGCTCGAATTAACTGAATGGTCTTTCATGCAAAGCACATGCATTGGGGTGAGGCAAGCTGACTATTCCCGGTGCCACCCGGTAATTTTTACATTGCCTAACTGCTCGGCTTCCACCCTACCAATATCGCGAATAGCCTGCGAGAATGTCCAGACATGGCCTTCAATATCCTTGGCCCTGTAAACGCAATCGCCATAATATTGATATTCTGGCTCCTGAATGATTTCCGCACCGCAAGTACGCGCGTGCTCGCAGTGTTCTTCGATATTACTCTCAAGCTGAACATAGATAATTTGGGTATTCAGCCCTTGATTGGAACGCGGACTAGCAACGAAATTCGCCCACTCACTATCTATAATTATTGAAGCGTCGCCGAATGTCATTTCAGCGTGGACAAGCTCGCCATATTCATCACGAATATCCAGCGAACGCGTAAACCCAAATGCCTTTTCAATCCAGTCCAGTGCTAAGATTGGATTGCGATAAAACAGACCGGTGCGTATTTTTGGGCGTGAGAATGGGTCTTGCATTGTGTCACTTTAAGAGAAGAGAAAACGGTGCGCAATATTTGCTTTCTGCTCTAAACCTAATCTGGCTCCCTTAAACCACTTCAACCAATTCTTCGGCCTGGCCCAGATCTACGGAAACCAGTTGGCTGACACCGCGCTCGGCCATGGTGACACCGAACAGGCGGTTCATTCTTGCCATGGTGATCGGGTTGTGGGTGATGATGACAAATCTGGTGTCGGTGGTACTCGCCATTTCGTCCATCAAATTGCAGAAGCGCTCCACATTGTGATCATCGAGGGGGGCATCGACCTCATCCAGCACGCAGATTGGGGCTGGATTTGTCAGGAATACCGCAAAAATCAGGGCCATTGCAGTCAATGCCTGTTCGCCACCAGAGAGCAAGGTCATGGTCTGGGGTTTTTTGCCGGGAGGGCGGGCCAAAATTTCGAGGCCAGCCTCCAGTGGGTCGTCCGATTCAATCAATTGCAGCTCTGCCGTGCCGCCGCCAAACAAGTGGGTGAACAAGCGTTGGAACTGTTCGTTGACCTCATCAAAAGCCTCAAGCAAGCGCACCCGGCCTTCCTTGTTCAGGCTTTGAATACCAAGGCGTAATTTCTTAATTGCCTCGATCAGATCGTCGCGTTCAGCAACAAGATTATCCCGGTTTTCCTGAATTTCAACCTGCTCCTCATCGGCGCGCAGATTAACCGCGCCGAGACGCTCCCGGTCGGCTTTGATCTTTTCAAGCTTGTGTTCAGTTGGCGAAATCTCAGGCAATTTGGCATCCGCATCCAACTCAGTGATAGCCAGTGCATCGGCAGGATGGCATTCCAGTTCTTCGCGAATACGCACCTCAATCTCATCGCGCCTTTCACGAGCAGAAGTCACCCGCTCTTCCGTGCGCCCGCGCAATTCGCGCGCCTCGGAAAGGCCAATTAGCGACGCATTTGCAGAACGATCAGCGTCGGCAAGTTCGCTCTCGGTGCGGGCTAAAATATCGGCAGCATCAGAGCGCGCTTTTTCAGCGCCTTCAATCTGGCGGATCAAAGCAATTCGTTTGCTTTCAAATTCAGCCGGTGCTTTTTCAATCTCTGCGAGGTCTTCGCTGGATTTGGTGTGGCGCGAGCGAAGGGTAGCGGCCTGCTTTTTGGCATTGGAGGCGCGGTTATTCCAATTATCACGCTCGCCGAGAATTGCCTGCAAACGTCTGCCACGAGCTTCAGCTTCGCGCGAAAGACCTTCGGCATTGGCGCGCGCTTCGGCAAGTTCTGCGCGGTTTTGAGCAAGGACAGTGCGCTTTTCGTTCAACTCAGTTTCCAGCGCCACAATATCAGGAATGGTTTCAAGCGCGGTCTTGGCTTCCGTTACCGCATTGCCGGTTTCGTCCACATCCGCGGATAGCCGACTTTCTGCCTCTTCCAGTGCAGATTTACGGCTGGCAAACTGGCTTACAGCCCGTTCAGCGATTGAGTGTTCTTCACGAGCAATCCCTAATTCGCGCTGCATCTGGCGCAATTTATCACGGGATTGTTGTTCGTTTTCGCTTGCCGCGCGGGTTCCAAGTTTTGCAGCCTCAAAGGAGGCTTCAACCGCACGAAGGGCGGAAATCGCTGCATCAAATTCCTTATCCAGTTCGCCAAGGCGGTTCTTTTGAGCAAGCCGCTGGGCTGCTGGCGTTGGGGCCTCAGCACCGGCTGAATAACCATCCCAGCGCCATAAATCACCCTCGGTAGAAACAAGCCGCTGGCCGGGTTTCAGGAGTTTTTGTAACGCAGCACCATTTTCTGCTTTGGCCACGCCGATTTGAGCCAATCGACGAGAAAGCTCCGCTGGCGCCTTAACAAAATTTGCAAGTGGTTCAGCACCTGTTGGCAAAGATGGATCGCCATCACCTGAGACCAGGCCCCAATGTGCAGGGGCTGCCGGATCAGTGGATACATCTAAATCTTCGCCCAAAGCTGCACCAAGCGCCGCCTCATAGCCGCTATCAACTTTAATTTTTTCAACGATAGCTTGAAACAGATCCTGCCCACCCTGATTTAGGATATTGCGCAGGGTACGCGCCTCGGTTTCCACTTCCTTGACCTTCGCCTGAGCCGTGGAAAGCGGTTCGCGTGCGCTTTGTTCGGCTTCACGTTTTTCCACTGTCAGCGCTTCGGCTTGTTCCAGTTTAGTTTCGTGCGCTGAAAGGCCAGATTCGAGCTTTTCAACAATTTCCTTTTTCCCGGCCGGGCCTGCAAGGGCTGCGATATCTCCAATGATTTTGGTCAAATCCTGTTCGACCTGCCGCATCTGATTGTCGAGCCTTGTTTTGCGCTCATCGGCCTGATGAAGGGTTTTTGCCAATTGGCTTTTACGCGCATTTTGCTCGGCCAAATCTGCGGTAAGATCGGTAAATGCTTTTTCGCTAACACCAAGCTTTGCCGTGGTTTGGGTCAAAACATCTTTGGTTTTTGCTTCAGTCTCGGCAAGGTTACGACTTTGTTTTTGCAGCTCTTCTTCTTCCACATCCAGCTTGGTGAGAAAATCCGTATTTTCGGAAATCATCCGCTCTTCGCGTTCGATATCACTGTTGAGTTGCGCGATACGGTTTTCAAGTTCGCTCTTGCGTCCGGCGATCCGGGCAATTTCTTCATCAATTTGTTTGCGGGCGATTGTCAGGCGCTGAAGGGCAGCTGCTGCTGCAGCTTCATCATCACGCATCTTGGGTAATCTATGGGCGATCACGGCCTGTTTTGTCGCATCTTCACCCTGTTTTTGGGCGGCAGCAGCAACACTTACGGTTGCGGTGTGCAGCACATTTTCGGCCTCGACCTCGATATCTTTCGAATTGGCCCAGCGTAAATGAAACAGCAATGCTTCTGTTTTTCGTATGTCGCCTGAAAGGTTGCGATATCTGGCCGCCTGCCGCGCCTGTCGCTTCAGGCCATCAAGCTGGCTATCCATCTGGGCAACAACGTCTTCCAAACGGTCAAGGTTTGTCTCAGCACCCTTCAAGCGCAATTCTGCATCATGACGACGGGTGTGAAGGCCGGAAATGCCAGCTGCTTCCTCAAGCAATGCACGTCGCGCTTGCGGCTTGGCCGATATCAATTCACCGATACGGCCCTGCCCAACCATTGAGGGAGAACGTGCGCCGGTGGATGCGTCAGCAAACAACAATTGCACATCTTTGGCGCGCACATCTTTGCCATTGATACGATAAACAGAACCAGATTCGCGCTCGATGCGGCGGGATACCTGCAATTCGTCTGAATCATTAAACTGAGCCGGAGCAGTACGGTCCGTATTATCGAGAAACAGCGTAACCTCGGCTGTGTTTCTGGAAGGCCTGTTGCCAGAACCGGAGAAAATCACATCATCCATGCCGGAAGCACGCATGTTTTTATAGGAATTTTCGCCCATCACCCAGCGCAGGGCTTCAACAAGGTTGGATTTGCCGCAGCCATTCGGCCCCACAACGCCGGTGAGGCCTTTTTCGATATGAAATTCCGTGGGCTCTACAAAGGACTTAAACCCAAGCACCCGAAGTTTGTTAAATTTCATAGGCAGCCTGCCCGAAAGACAAGGCTATTCGGAGAAAAATGAACACAAAGAAACACACTCGCCAAAGACCTGTTTAGGTCTTTTTCGTTACATGGCAGCGTCGATTGCTTTCGACATGCCTTCAATAGTGTGATCGCCCGTAAATTTTTCGCCATTGATAAAGAAGAAGGGCGTTGCATTCACCCCGTAGTCCTTCGCCGCCTTTTTTTGAACTGCCATTACACTGTCCAGAACCTTCTGGTTTTTCAAGCATGCTTCGAAGGACTCTTGTGTAAAACCTGCTAATTTAGCGATATTTTGTAGCACAGGCACCGGGTCTTTGGCGCGAGTCCATTTTGTCTGCTGTTTAAACAGCACATCAATCATTGGGAAATACATGCCATCAGGTGCGCAGCGGGCCAGCATAAAGGCGGCCATTGCCCTAGGATCAAACGGAAATTCGCGGAAAAGCAACCGCGCCTTGCCCGTATCGATGTATTTTTCCTGAATGGTTGGCAAAATAGTTTGATGAAATGTCGCGCAATGCGGGCAGGTCATGGATGCATATTCGATGATTGTAACGGGCGCATCATCCTTACCAATAGATTTTTCGCCCATTGGACCGGGTTCCAGCAGGTCAGAAAAATCTTCCGCATAGGCTGGAGTAATAGTTGGCAATACACCAGCAGCCATTGCGAGGCCGGTAGCACCAGAGAGTTCAAGAATTCGGCGTCTGTCTATTGGCATATCATGTCCTATTAATTTCAGCATTACGGGCTATTTTAATATATTCACTCAATAATGCATAGCGCAAACAAACGCGACTGAAATGAGACAAAAGTGTATTTCTATATAAATTTTGCGTGAACAGCCTATTTGCTTTTCCGCTGCCGCAGCAGAATGCCCTGACCAAGTTTTGCAAGCTTTGCCCGCAATTCTTCATCTTCAATATCTCCAAGAATATCTGAAAGTCGCTGTTTTTCGCTATTATTCAACTCCGGCTGGATCGTTTGCGGAACGTCCTTAGACAGATCCGCCACCGGTTTTTGGAATATCTTGATACGCGCAATAGCGGCGAACCCGAGAAAGGTATTTATCCGCTCTAAAATTGCATCCATCTCGTGTTGCAGGAAAATTGCGTGTGCGCCATCACATGCAACGTTCAAGGTGGCCGCTTTAAACGGGTCATCGTCACTGATGCGCCTTGGCCACACAATTTTTTCCGGCCGCGAGTGCTTGCCTAAAGTGCCGCCGATAATATCTGGCCAGGCATTCGTTAGTTCCATGGTCATTCCAGCCCGCTTGGCAAGGATTGGTTCCAACACACCGCTCACCACCTCGCTCAGAGGTCGAGCGCGGTGTCGGTTTCGCCGGAATTTTTTAGACTGGTTCAACGGTTTTCACTCCGCTATATCTGGAATCGTTTTTCTCTATCACAGGTAGCATCGTAGCATTGACTGACCGAATTTCAATTAACCTGCTGGAGTGGTATGATCTAAATGCCCGATCATTGCCATGGCGCATCTCTCCGATGGACGGCAAAGAAGGGGTGATCGCCGATCCCTATCAGGTATGGCTGTCTGAAATAATGTTGCAACAAACGCAAGTTGTAACGGTGCAGAGCTATTTTTTAAAGTTCATCAAAAAATGGCCCAATGTGATGGCGTTGGCAAAAGCTGACACTGAAGACGTAATGAAAGCATGGGCGGGGCTTGGTTATTATTCGCGAGCACGAAACCTAAAGCGCTGTGCGGAAATCATTGCTTTTGAGCTGAACGGAATATTTCCGCAACAAGCCAGTGAGCTAAAATCTCTCCCCGGCATTGGCGACTATACAAGCGCTGCCATTGGGGCAATCGCATTTGGCGAGAAAATTGCTGTGATGGACGGCAATGTGGAGCGCGTCTTTGCGCGCCTGTTCAGAATTTCTGACCAGCTACCGGCGGCAAAAAAACCGATTTTCGAGAAGCTGAATGCTACTTTCTGTACCGAGCGCCCCGGAGATTTTGCGCAAGCCTGTATGGATTTGGGAGCGACGCTTTGCACTCCCAAAAAACCCAATTGTATGATTTGCCCGTTGACCCAGGAATGTCAGGCAAGAGCAGAAGGAGACATGGAGAGCTACCCTGTGCGTGCGCCGAAGCGCAAGAAGCCTACGCGTAAAGGGGCAGCCTTTGTTATCGAACGTGAGGATGGGGCGATATTCCTACAAAAACGCCCCGATTCCGGTCTGCTTGGCGGCATGAGCATTGTTCCCACAACCAACTGGAATTCAAATCAGGATGGCGAAACGGGAAACCAGGCTGGACCGATTGAACTAAGCTGGGAACAAAGGGGCGAAATTCGACATACCTTCACTCATTTTCATCTGGAATTGGAGGTCTGGTTTGGAAGATCAGACGCTGTAACTGAAAATGGCTGGTGGTCGCAGCGCAATGTCTTGGCTGAAGAAGCCCTGCCCGGTCTAATGAAGAAGGTGCTGGAACAAGCCATTCCCGGGTGTACGCAACCTAAAAATCTGGGCTGAATAAAAAGATAAAAAGGGAGTGGCATGTATCACTACCACTCCCTTTTTAGAATCTTCCATGGGTATCTTAAGTCATGAAAGACTCTAGTGCCTTTGGTTCACGGCATTATTTCTATCGCTTAAGTTCCGGCAGGCAGAACCTCTTTGCGATAGGCTATTCTCAACTCATCGATGACGACCAGTTTCTTGTCTTGTTCAAAGTGCCAGAAGGTCCAGCCATTGCAGGCGTCCAGTTCTTGCACCTTGGCTCCCATTCTGTGGATGGAAGCAGATTCCCCGTCTTTTTCGAGAGATCCGTCGAGGCGAACAGTGGCTTTCCAACGATTTTTTGTGTCGGTAAGTACGGTGCCCGGCTTTAAATATCCACTTTCAATCAGTGCGCCAAAAGCTACTCTGGGTTCTGCACGCTTACCCGTTGTAACCTTTAGCACTGGAGCTTTATTGACTTCCACATCAGCAATTCGTGCTGTGGCAATCTTGATATATTTGTCTTCCCGTTCAATGCCGACAAAATTTCGGCCCAGACGTTTGGCAACTGCGCCAGTGGTTCCTGAACCAAAAAACGGGTCTAGAATGATGTCGCCGGGCTTGGTTGAAGACATAATCACCCGGTGAAGCAGGGATTCTGGCTTTTGGGTGGGATGGGCTTTCTTGCCGTTCTCGTCTTTTAGACGCTCACCACCGTTACAAATTGGAAACAGCCAGTCCGAGCGCATTTGCACTTCGTCATTGGCCATTTTCATGGCTTCATAATTGAAGGTATATTTCTTAGCCTTCTGGCTTTGGGAAGCCCAGATCATGGTTTCATGGGCGTTGGTAAACCGTCGGCCACGAAAATTTGGCATCGGGTTGGATTTACGCCAGATGATATCGTTGAGAATCCAGTAATTCAGATTCTGCAGGATGTTCCCGACCCGGAAAATATTGTGATATGAGCCGATAACCCAAATCGTACCATTTGGTTTCAAAACACGACGTGCGGCCAACAGCCAGGCACGGGTGAAATTGTCATAAGCTTCAAATGATGAAAATTGATCCCATGCATCATCTACCGCATCCACTTTGGATTGGTCGGGGCGATGCAAATCGCCCTCCAACTGTAGATTATAGGGAGGATCGGCAAAGATCACATCAACGGAATTCTCCGGCAATTTCTCCATTGCCGAAACGCAATTGCCCTTGATGATGGAATTTAACCAATTTGGGGAATAGGAAGCAGCTTCGGCTTCGTGGCGGATTTCCGCCAAACTCAATACACTCATGGAACACCATTCTTTACGCAATACTCAACTGTCCCTATGGTTACCGAACAGAGTAAATAAAGCCTTAATGGGAATAAAAAAGTGCAATTTTCTGTGATGGTGGGTGTCACAATAGTGGCTCTGTATGGGGAATATGGTATTGGTAATGCTTCGATTCTCTGAACCAGAAAGTGGCAAAATTTCATGCCGGAAATCAAACTTGTTATATTCGATTGTGATGGCGTACTGGTCGATTCTGAAATAATTGCCGCAAAAATCGAGGCTGAAACCTATCGTGACCTTGGCTACGAAATTGAGAATGAAGAATTTGCAATCCGGTTTGCCGGAAGTTCAGGCGCTGATATCCGCGCTGAAATTGAAAAAGAACTGAATTTTTCGTTTCCCGATAATGTGATTTCAGGCATTTCCGGAAAAATTGATGAAGCGGTTCGCAATGAAGTGAAAATCATTCCAGGCGCTGACGAAATGCTGGATATGTTTGATCAGCCCCGCTGTATTTGTTCCAATTCACCCTCTAACCGGCTGAAGGATATGCTCACTCGGGTCAAACTTTATGACCGGTTCCGGCCCTATATTTTCTCCGCAAAAGACTTTGATCCACCGGCCAACAAACCGAAACCAGATGTGTTTTTGAAGGCTCTCAAAGAGTTTGATGTGAAGCCGGAAGAAGCAATTGTGGTGGAAGATTCATCCCATGGGGTAACAGCTGCAAGGGCTGCCGGTGTTCGGGTTATCGGCTTTACCGGAGGCTCCCACACATGGCACGGCCATGCAGACATTCTAACGGAATCCGGGGCTGAAACTGTAATCAAGAGTTTTCGCCACCTGCCAACTCTGATTGAGGCATTTGGCGACTGGGGTGGAGAATTCTCGTGACACGTGAAGAGTTCGACACCTATTGCAGCGGCCTGAAAGCGACCACCCATATTATTCAATGGGGCAATGCCTCAGTGTGGAAAGTGGGCGGCAAGATATTTGCTATATTTCCAAAATGGGGCAAGGGCGAACATGAAAAACTCAGCTTCAAATGCTCAGATCTCACCTATACGATCCTATGTGAACAGCCGCATATTATCCCCGCACCATATCTTGCCCGGGCAAAATGGGTGCAAATCGACGCTGAAAAAGCAATGAGCGATGAGGCAATCAAGGAATACATCGAAGCTGCCTACACAATCATCATTGGCAAGCTGACCAAGACGCTTCGCAAGGAATTGGGCTTGCCAAATCCGAAGACCAAATAAAGACTATTTCTTTTTCTTCGGACCTTCATCAAAACCAGCATAAATGATTATATTTTTTGCGCTTGGTTTTGGAATTTGGATATTGCCATCGACAAACCGGAAAAAACCATTGGATTTTCCAGGTTGAATGGTTCCATTGATCTGGTGCAATTGGGAATAAAGAACATCGTCGCCGCGGGTAACGGCAATCCGCAGAGGCATTTTGAAGGTTCCGTTCTCACCGTCCGGGCCATTAATTACCCGCCCGGCAACGCCAACGCGAACATGCAACATCCCGCCACGATAATTACACTCGCGCACCACTTCGGTAATGCTTCCCTGAAAACGCAGGGACTTTTTCGCGTCCGGATCTGATTTTTTAACGCCACGCTTGAACAGCCGATAGGTCTCGGTTCCAGCACGAAGCACGGTTTTGGGACAATAGGCCCGCAAATCCTGAATTTCTTCCTGCTGCTCCGGCGGCGTTTGATTTCCAGCCACATCCAAGGCTTCGGAAACGCCACTTTTTTCAGAGGAATTACATGATGAAAGTACCAGCGCCAATGAGGTCAAAACCACAGCAACTGACAATAATTTTAGATTACGCATACACATGTTGTTTTTGCCCAAAAAAACGATCTTGGTGTTCTATTACAGCAGAACCTTTCATAAGCACAATGCTATTTGAGCCCCAACTTTGAAGTTCGACATTTCAGTCATTGCATTTTTTCCAAATAAGGGGCAAAAAGCGATCTCTGTTCAAGTCATATAGGGTAATTTCTAGTGAAATATGTGAGCACGCGCGGAAACGCTCCGGCATTGGGTTTTTGCGATGTATTGTTAACCGGACTTGCACGTGATGGTGGACTCTACGTACCTGAAGAGTGGCCAACACTTGATGAAAATAGCATCCGTTCTCTGGCTGGAAAGCCATATGCGGAGATAGCAAAAATCGTGTTGGCACCCTTTGTTGAGGGTGAAATACCCGATGCAAAATTTAACAAAATCGTGGACGATGCCTATGCAAGTTTTCACCACAAGGCTGTAACGCCTATGGTTCAAATCGGACCAAACCATTGGATTTTAGAACTTTTTCATGGCCCTACATTGGCTTTCAAAGATGTGGCCATGCAATTGGTCGGCCCTTTGATGGATTTTGCGCTGGCTAAGCGAAATGAAAAGGCAACCGTTATATGTGCCACTTCCGGCGATACGGGTGGGGCCGCAATTGAAGCATTTCGCGGGCGCGAAAATACTGATATTTTCGTACTATTTCCAAAGGGAAAAGTTTCGCGCGTCCAACAGCGCCAGATGACCACAGTGCACGATAAAAATGTGCATCCAATTGCCATTGAGGGCAATTTTGATGATTGTCAGGCATTGGTGAAAGCCATGTTTAATCATCACGGATTTCGTGATCAGGTAAAATTATCCGGTGTAAACTCGATCAACTGGGCACGAATTATGGCTCAAGTGGTTTATTATTTTTCTGCCGCTACTTCCCTGGGTGCGCCTGATCGCAAAGTTTCATTTACAGTTCCAACTGGAAATTTTGGTGATATTTTTGCAGGTTATGTGGCAAAAAAGATGGGTCTGCCGATAGAGCAATTGATTATTGCCACCAATCAGAACGACATTTTGGTCCGCACATTGGAAACCGGTCGTTACGAAGTAACCGGTGTTTCCGCTACCCAGTCTCCATCGATGGATATTCAGATATCATCTAATTTCGAACGACTATTGTTTGAACTTTACGGACGTGATGCCAATATAATTGAGCGCATGATGTCCAGCCTTAGCCAATCCGGTGCTTTTTCGATTGATGAAGAACCCTTGAAACAGCTGCGCGCCGAATTTTCTGCTGGCCGTTGTAATGAGAGCGACACTGCAAGCACTATTGCGCAAACCTTGGCTGAAAACGGTTACATGCTAGACCCTCATACAGCAGTTGCTGTCCATGTAGCATCCAAACAAATTTCAAAAGTGCCGATGATTATCCTTTCGACTGCCCATCCTGCGAAATTTCCGACAGCAGTCAAACGCGCAAGCGGAATTCATCCGTCTTTGCCGGACTGGTTGAGTGGATTGATGGAACGGGAAGAAAAATTCACGGTTTTGGAGAACTCTCTTGAGGCGGTAGAAGAATTTATATCGTCAAATGGCCGCATTTAAAATTCTGTTTCAACCAAAAGAATGAATGACATCATTATTGCTTTTCGATAAAGTCTTCCAATGAGTGTATCAGTAACAAAGCTGGATAACGGGCTTAACGTTGTCACCGAATCTATGCCACACCTTGAATCCGCTGCTATGGGCGTTTGGGTAAAAGCAGGTTCACGCGATGAAAACCAAAATCAGCATGGCATTGCCCATTTGCTGGAACATATGGCTTTCAAGGGGACAGCCAATCGGACAGCCCGACAAATCGCTGAACAGATTGAAAATGTGGGTGGTGACGTTAACGCGGCTACCAGTGTGGAGACTACAGCATATTATGCCCGTGTCTTGGGAGAAGATGTGCCACTGGCGGCTGACATTCTTTACGATATTTTAGCCAATTCAACCTTTGACGATGAAGAGCTGGTCCGTGAAAAACATGTGATTTTACAAGAGATTGGCGCATCTCAGGATATGCCTGATGATCTTGTCATGGACATGTTTCAAAAATCTGCCTTTGGTGATCAGGCGCTTGGCCGGTCAATTCTTGGCACCCCAAAGACCGTTGAACAATTTGAACCTGACGATATCAAAACCTATCTCGATAGCCATTATCACGGGCCCAATATGGTGTTGGCGGCAGCAGGTAGCGTTGACCATGATGCGCTGGTCAGACAGGCAGAAGAGACATTTGCCAACTTCCAGAGCGAATTACCGGAACCGGCAAAAACTGCAGAATATGTAGGCGGCGAAGAAATTATTGAACGTGATTTCATGGAAGCCCAAATGATCCTTGGGTTTGAAGGGCGCGCCTACCACGTGCGTGATTTCTATGCATCCCAACTTCTGGCCAGCATTCTGGGTGGTGGCATGTCGTCGCGGCTATTTCAGGAAGTGCGCGAGAAACGCGGCCTTTGCTATTCTGTTTATGCCTTTCACTGGGGGTTTTCAGATACTGGCGTATTCGGCATTCATGCAGCAACCGGTGCGGATGATTTGCAGGAATTGTTACCAGTTATTCTGGATGAATTAAAACGTGCGGGCGATAACATTACTCAGGAAGAACTCGACCGGGCTCGCGCTCAGGTGCGTGCCGGTTTGATGATGAGCATGGAAAGCCCGACTGCGCGTGCTGGACAGATTGCCAGACAATTGCTGCTATTTGGTCGCGAGATACCCAATGAGGAATTGATGGAACGTTTGAATGCATTATCAACCGAACGCATCCGAGACCTTGCTGGAAGGATGTTTAGCGAGAATGCAGCAACATTAACCGCAATCGGGCCCGTCAAAAATATGGCTCGATTGAGCGAAACAGGCTTGAATTTAGGATTAAAACCGGCAAACGCTGCTGAATAAGTCCGAATTGAGTGGAATATTTTCAAAAAACTTCCTGAATGTTTGCCAGAGTCTAGCCCCACGGGCTAGAATTATCTGGTGCACATATTGGAATAAAACGATTCTGCCTGTGTAAGGAAGAAGACAAACGCATGACGGGTCAAAAACGCTTGTTTCCCACGCTCCAACACACGCGACTGATAATACGCCTAATTTGCGTATTTATTGCGATGCTGTTTTCATCAAACCTCTCCCATGCGCTGGAGCCGGTTGGAATTTCCCGTGGGGACGTCGCACTTGATATTACGGGTTCAGTAGATTTCTACTCTGAGAATGGAGACAGTCTGAAAGTCTCCACAGCGCCCGATGCCGATGGCATTGTACGGCGCATCGAAGTGCAGGCAGAAAAAAAGGGCGTGGCTTCAAACTGGGCCGTATTTTCGCTGGCAAACCAATCCAATCAGCAGATTGAGCGATTGATCGTTGCCCCGCATTACCGCCTTGTTGGGTCTGGGTTGGTATGGCCGGACCTTGATGCAATCCGCATTTCTACCATTACTCCGAGTGAAGGATTTTCGCTGGTTCGCCAGATGGATAAAGAGGCAGATGTGTTCTCAATCACTCTTGATCCAGGTGCCGTGATTACATTGATCGCTGAACAACAAGCAAAGCGCCTGCCAAAACTCTATGTTTGGGAACCCGCCACCTACAAAGAAACCGTGAATAGCTACACGCTCTATCGTGGCATCGTGTTGGGAATTTCCGGCCTGCTTGCGGTATTTTTGACCATTTTGTTTGTGGTTAAAGGCTCAGCAATGTTTCCCGCCGTGGCGGCACTTGCATGGGGGGTATTGGCCTATGTCTGTGTGGATTTCGGGTTTTGGAACAAGGTCATCTCGCTCACTGCTTCAAGTGAACCTGTATGGAGGGCCTCAACTGAGGTTTTCCTGGCAGCAGGTCTGATCATTTTTCTTTACGCCTATTTGAGCCTCAACCGCTGGAATTCGCATTTTTCCTCTGTGACCGTGGCTTGGGTTTTGAGCCTCATTATTCTGCTTGGCATTGCCGTTGCTGAACCTTCAATTGCTGCCGGGATTGCCCGTATTTCCATTGGGCTGACGGTGATTGCAGGGGCTGGGCTAATTACCTATCTGGCGACCAAGCGATTTGATCGGGCAATCATGCTGATCCCCACATGGATATTGGTCATTGCCTGGGCAAGCGGCGCAGCCATGACCGTTACCGGCTCGATTGCTAATGATATTGTGCAGCCAGCAATGACTGGCGGATTGGTTCTGATCGTACTGCTGCTTGGTTTCACAGTGATGCAACACGCTTTTACCGGTGGGGCGCTTGCCCACGGTCTGGTTAGCGATGTGGAGCGTCAGGCGCTTGCGCTGATTGGCGGCGGAGACATCGTTTGGGACTGGGATGTGACACGGGATCAAATTTATGTAGGGGATGAGGCAGCTCATATTCTTTCCCTTTCACCAAAAAAACTAAACGGCCCATCCAGAAACTGGGTGCAATTGCTTCATCCAAATGATCGTGACCGCCTACAGGCCACACTGGATGCAATTATCGAGCATCGCCGGGGACGCATTTCACAGACTTTTCGCCTACGCTCAGAAGATGGCCATTATAACTGGTTCCGCCTTCGTGCCCGCCCCATGCTGGGTTCGGACAATGAGGTGATGCGCTGCATTGGTTCTATCTTTGAGGTTACGGCCGAAAAGAACGCAGAAGAACGCCTGTTGCATGACGCCGTGCATGATAATTTGACCGGTTTGGAAAACCGGGAATTATTCATCAATCGGCTCGACACCGTGATAAATTTTGCCATTCAGCACGATGCATCGCGGCCATCAGTGTTTCATATTAACATCGATCAGTTTCGTGAAGTGAATTCAAAACACGGCTTTTCGCTCGGGGATACAATATTATTGACAGTTTCGCGGCGGCTGGGCCGATTGCTAAAACCTGGAGATCATTTGTCCAGACTTGGTGGGGATCAGTTCTCTCTCTTGCTCTTATCTGAAACGACGCCCGGAAAGATTGCGGCATTTGCAGAATCCATTCGTAAGGCTATTAACGCGCCGGTTCAATTTGCAGGAAAGGACATCGTTCTTACCGCTTCAATTGGCATCGCATCGTGGACACCGGAGCACACCAAACCGAATGAGATGATGCGGGATGCCGAACTGGCCATGATACAAGCCAAACGATTTGGCGGAGACCGTATTGAACCGTTCCGCCCGGCATTTCGTACCGTCAAAGACGATACTGTGGTT
>JAESUH010000144.1 GCA_016763155.1 Rhizobiaceae bacterium | reverse complement strand
TGCCCTTCATTTTATCAGCATTGAGTAAGGCCGTGCGCGAATACCCACAAATGAATGCAACTTTTGATGATGATGCCGAAGTGGTAAAGCAATTTGGTGGAGTACATGCAGGAATTGCGACCATGACGGATAAGGGGCTCACCGTACCAGTGGTTCGCCATGTGGAAGCTTTAAATATCCGCGAAATCGCGGCGGAGATTGTCCGGTTGGCAAAGGCTGCTCGCAACGGCGAGGCAACGCGCGACGAACTGAGTGGTTCCACCATCACCGTTACATCGCTCGGTCCATTGGGGGCCGTGGCCACTACGCCGATAATTAATTACCCGGAAGTTGCAATTGTCGGGATTAACAAGATCGCAATGCGCCCCATGTGGAATGGGTCAGAATTCATTCCACGCAAAATGATGAACCTGTCTTGTAGCTTTGATCACCGGGTAATTGATGGCTGGGATGCGGCAGTTTTTGTGCAGAAACTAAAATCCCTGCTGGAGACACCTGCTCTGATATTCATGCCGGATTGACTGCAGCCTTAAATATACGCCTGCAATTGTTTCACGCAGCGTTCAATTTCATCTTCGGTGTTATAATAATGCGGAGCGATACGAAGCACAGTCGGTAAATTTCTTCGTTCTGCATCCAGTCTTGTGCTTGAAGAGGCTGACGCACCAATTGCAAAACCTGCTTCGCGCATCTGAGATACAATCTTGGCTGGATTACCGCCTTCAGTGGTGAAGCTAACTATGCCGCATTGTTTGGTTCCAATATCTCGAACAAGGATATTGGAACACTGGGAAAGCAGGTCGCGGCAATGCTTTGCGAGAGCTGTTACCCGTGCTTCAATAACGTCAATGCCGATTGTCTCAACATAATCAAATGCCGCACCCAATCCGGCACGAAGGGCATATGAGTTCTCCCATGTTTCAAACCTTCGTGCATCTTTGCGAAGTTCATAGCGATCTCGGGCAACCCACGGCGCACCAAAATGGTCAATCATTGCCGGTTCAATGGTCTCAAGCCATTTCTCGCGAACATAGAGAAAGCCTGTGCCTCGCGGTCCACGCAAGAACTTGCGCCCGGTGGCAGATAAAAAATCACAACCTAACGTATTCACATCGATCTGCATTTGTCCCGCAGCCTGACAAGCATCCAGCAAAAAGGGCACATCATATTTGCGGGCGATTTTTCCAACTTCCGCAGCAGGGTTTACCAACCCACCATTTGTCGGCACCCAGGTGAGCGAAATCAACCCAACATCATCGCCCATTGCGCGCTCCAATGCGGCAATATCAACCGCTCCGGTAGCGTCCGATGGCACCACTTCGATGATCAAATCATCGCGTTTTGCGCGATGTAAAAAAGCAACATAATTTGCAGCATATTCCGCCTCACAAGTGAGTATTCTGGATTTAGGTTTGAGGGGAAGCGCGTAAAAAGCCTGACACCACGCAGCGGTAGCGTTTTCCAATAAGGCAATCTCATGCCTTTTCGCGCCGATGAGTTTTGCAGCACTTTCATACACTTTATCCAGCATTCCAGCCTGTCGATCATGCGCTTCATAGCCACCAATCTCAGCTTCAAGAAGGGTATGATTCATAATCGCATCGATAACCGGTGTTGGCATCAGCGCAGAACCCGATGCCAATAAATGCACGACATTTATTAGGCCAGGTGTTTCAGCACGAATGCGTTCAATATCAATTTGAGTAGTCATGAATTCATCTCTGTTTTCCATAGTCAGTTGTAAACTGTATATGATTCAACTGGCTGTTGGAACATCTGTGCAACAGCTCAATCAAGAGATTGAATTTCAATGGTGAGCTAACTTTTCTCGGCCCGACAAAATATTCTATCCGCCTATTTTCGGTTTTGGCTAATCGCCACAGCCAATATTATTATGCCACCACGGGCAATTAATTGTTGGCTGAATTCAAGCCCCATCAGGATCAAGCCATTGTTAATGAGCCCGATCATTAACGCGCCCATGATTGAACCAATCACAGTGCCCTTGCCACCAAACAAGCTCGTACCACCAAGAACAGCGGCTGCAATAACGGATAATTCGTCACCCTCGCCAAGCTGGAAGCGGCCGGATTGAAGACGACCTGCATATAGCATGCCTGCGACGGCTGCGGCCATTGAGGTCATTACCAAAACGCGGAACTTGATGGCTGATGTGTTAATCCCGCTATAGCGAGCCGCCGTCTCATTGCCGCCGGACGACAAAACAAACCGGCCAAATGTTGTCCGTTTCAGCACCAATTGCCCAACCACACAAAAGCTGAGTGTCCAAAATAGCAAAACCGGAATTGGCCCAATTGAGCCACCGCCAAAGAACCAAGCGTAGCCTTCACTTAGAATAGGTACGGCTTTTGTACTACTGATCCACATGGCAACGCCTTTTGCGATGCCCATCATTGCCAGAGTTGTCAGGAATGAGGGAATGCCGATCTTTGTGCTTAGTAGGCCATTGAGCATACCAACAAGCAGGCCCGTACTGAGCCCGGCAAATATCCCAAACGGAACCCCGCCGATATCCATACCCATTGCAGTGGTGACGGAAGCAAGCCCTGCGACAGCACCCACTGAAAGGTCAATTTCCCCTGCAGCGAGCACAAATGTCATCGCAACGGCCATGACCGAAATCATAGCTGTTTGACGGATGATGTTCAGCAAATTGATGGAACTCAAAAATCCTTTGTCGCCGAGGGTGATGGCGAAAAACATGAATATGATTATGAACCCAAGATAGATAATATTCTGGCGCCAGGAGGACTGTATCCAACCAAGCAATGTGGGGCGGGCTTCATCTGAAACGGGATTGCTCATTGGTGCGCTTCCTGTAGTGCCTGTTGAAACTTTTTCTCCGCATACTGTAAATCTGTCGATGCGCCGGAATTATTTGATTCCGGGCTATCCAGCTCGTGTCGCTCAATGGTTCGAACGATTTCACCATCTTTCATCACGATAATATTGTCACAAGCCGCGAGCAGCTCAGGAAGTTCTGAAGAAATCAAAATCACGGCACAGCCATCGCTCGCCAATTGCCGCACGAGTGCAATGATTTCGGATTTGCTGCCAATATCGATGCCCGCTGTCGGTTCATCAAGGATTAGCACGCGTGGTTCGGATGCCAGCCATTTGCCCAACACAATTTTTTGCTGATTGCCGCCAGATAAGTTGCGAACGATCGTTCTATAAGAAGGGGTTTTTATACGTAGATCGAAAATTTGTTTGTTGGCATTTTCCACTGCCCGCCGCATGGAAACCCAACCATATTTGCTTAGCCTGTCCATGACAGACAGGCTGATATTTTCTTCAACGGAATGATCAATCACAACTCCCTGATGTAGCCGGTCTTCAGGAATGAGAGCAATACCCTGATCAATGGCATCCTTTGGTTTGCGAAGATTGACCTCTTTTCCAGCAACGAAAATGCTACCGGAAACCAGTGGATCAAGACCAAATAATAGACGCGCAAGCGCACTGCGGCCACTGCCTAAGAGGCCAGCAACTCCGATAACTTCGCCAGCGTGAACCGCAAGATTTATGTTTTTCGGGCGATGTTTTCCAGAAACGTTTTTCAGTTCCAGCAGAAGTTCGCCACGGCTAACCGGTTTTCTTTCAATGTCTGATAAACCACCGGATTTGATGCCAATAATATGCTCGATAATCAACTCGATTGTCAGCTCTGAAATTGGCGCAGTGATCACATTTCGTCCATCACGCAAAATGGTTGCACGATCTGCAATACGCATGATCTCGTCCATTCTGTGGGAGACATAAACCACAGCGGTTCCGCGTTCTTTTATTTGATGGAGAAACTCAAATAACCGGTCAACTTCATCAGAGGTCAAAGCCGTGCTTGGTTCATCCAGAATAAGAACCCGCGTGTTCTGTGATATCGCTTTCACAATTTCGGTCAATTGTCGTTGGCCGGCGCTAAGTTCGTCGACATATGCCCTGGGGTTGATGTTCACACCCAGATCTTTAAACAGCTCGCGCGACTTCGATATTGCAGTCTTGTCGTCGATCAGCCCAAGGCTGTCTTTATATTCATTGGTAAGAAAAATGTTCTGGGCAACCGTCAGGGTAGGAATAAGGCTCATCTCCTGAAAGATCATGCCAATTCCTGCCTTTTGCGCGGCCTCGGTAGAGTGTTGGATTACGGGCTTGCCTTCAATCTCGATCACGCCGCTATCAGCAGTATGAACGCCGCGAAGGACTTTCAGAATTGTTGATTTTCCTGCACCATTACCGCCCAGCAATGCGTGGATTTCACCGGAGCGGATTTCGAGATTTACCTCATCCAGCGCTTTCACTCCGCCAAAAGCCTTGGACACTTTATCCATTTTGACCGCTAGTGATGTAGATGAGCGCTCAGGTGTCATTTTCCGATTTGAACCCAGCGTTCGGTTTTTCCAGATTCAATGATCGCATCAGCAATGACAGAAACCTGATAACCATCCTGGAAATTGGGGGAGGGCTGTTCGCCAGACATAATCGCGCTCAGGAAATCATGGCATTCAATAATTTTTGTTTCGCCATAGCCCGTGCCAAGGGCAGGGATGGGCCAAAGGGCGTCGCCATATGGGTGAGCCGGGCCGGTATATACCGTGCGAAAACCGCGCGCATCTGCCGGATCATTGGCAAACATCACCTGCAATTCATCCAACCGTTCATAGTTGAAAAGAATAGAACCCTCAGTACCATGAATTTCAAAGGTCAGAAAGTTGTTGCGCCCATAAGCGTTGCGCGTGGCTTCAATTGTGCCAACGGCACCATTTTCGAATTTGACCATAGTGATCATCTCGTCATCCACATCAACCTCACCACGGGGCGCAGAAGAGTCCGCATCTGCTGCACCAAGCTTATCCAAACCATCAGACTGGATCGGGCGAGTTGGCACATAATTTTGAACAATGGCATTTACTGAAGCAATTTCACCAACCAGATACCGGGCGAAATCAATCACATGAGTGCCAATGTCACCAATTGCACCAGAACCTGCTACGCTTTTTTGGAAGCGCCAAGACAATGGACCATCAGGGTCAGCAGACCAATCTTGTAGATAAGTCCCGCGGAAATTCAGGATTTTGCCAAGGCGGCCTTCCGTGATATATTTTTTTGCAAGAGCAACCGCAGGTGTGCGTCGGTAATTGAACGCGACCATATGGATTTTTCCCGATTTCTCGGCTGCATCAAGCATTTTTTTGGCTTCTGGTCCGGTTCTTGCCAGGGGCTTTTCGCAAATTACGTGTTTGCCAGCTGCAAGGGCAGCGATTGCGATATCTGCGTGACTGTCATTTGGCGTAACAATATCGACAATGTCAATATCATCGCGCGTCACAGCACTTTTCCAATCGGCACTTGATGATTCAAATCCGTAACGCTTCGCACCATCCGCAGCCATTTCTGCGTTGACATCTACGAGTAATTTACGGATTGGAATGGCCGGTGCCGGCCAAAAAAACATGGGCATCGCGGCATATGCCATCGCGTGTGCTTTCCCCATAAACCCACCACCAATCATAGCCACATTCAAAGTCTTAGTCATAATGTCTCTTTCTACGTAATGGTGGGATTTCGTGTTAGGAGATAAAAAGCGACCGACCCACTTATTGGATGGAGCCGATCGCCTTCTGCCCCCTGCAACTCTTGCTACTTCATGCTTTTCTTGATTTTTGCAGTTGCTTCAGCATGGTAGATTTCTTTCCAGGCTGCGAGCAGATTGTCTTTGGTGACAGGTGCCGCAGGTAACGCCACATAGGCGGGTGCTTTTTTGCCAATCAAAGCATAGCCAGCAAGCAAAGCTTCCGTGATGCCTTGATCGTATGGGCGCTGAGATGCCAGACCTTTGATCATGCCACCTCTAGCCATTTCAATCGCAACGTTCTCCCCCAGATCCATTGTGATAATAACAAGGTCTTTGCGGTCGGCTGCACGTGCAGCTGCCAATACGCCTTCAGCTGGAACATCCCATACAGCCCAAATTGCATCTACATCAGAATTTGAGACCAGGATTGCACCCGCTGCCTTTTCCGCATCCCCAGAGAAATCAGGTCCGCCAATGCCTTGCTCTGCAATGATTTCAATATTGGGATAGTCGCTTTTGATAGTATCTTTGAAACCGTCGAAACGCTGACGCGTCACAAAGAAGTCTGCAGCATGGAAAACCAGGCCAACTTTGCCTTTGCTTCCCAGTGCTTTCGCTGCCAAATGAGCAGCGGCAACACCATTACCGTAATTATCAGCAGAAACCGAGGAAATATATTCTTTGCCTGCGGTAAAGCCAGCGGGTACATTGTCCATAAATATGAGTTTGACACCTTGCTCGAAAGCCGCGCGATAGGCAGCAGCAGTTGCAACAGCATCTGTTGGAATTGAAACGATGATATCCGGTTTTTGCGCCAGAACGGTTTCAATATCGGAAACCTGTTTCTCCGGTTTGAAACCCGCATCTGTAACCGCAATTACCTCGATACCCATTTCTGAAAATTGGTGCTTGAGCGCAGCAAGTTGTGCTTGTGACCAATCATTGCCAGCATAGTGAAACACAAGTGCGGCTGTGGCTTTCATCGCTTTAATTTTGGCAAGCTCTTCGCTGGTCAACGAGATATCAGCAGCTGAGGATGGCATTTCGCCGTTTGGGCCCTTGCTCAAAACAGTAGTTGCGAGCATTTTTAGTGCTTCATCGGGGCCTGCAAACGTTGGTGAAATTCCAGACATCAATAAAGAAAGGGCTGCAGCAGCGCCTAATAGAGTGCGTTTTTTCATTCTGTTTCTCCCAATTTAGTATAGCTTCAGTCAGTTGTGTTATTGTGGTTTATTTAATTTAGAAAATCGGAATTTCGCAAATAGTTCAGACTGCGAAATGCTCCTAGTTTTGGATCAGGCCAGCTGTCTAGTTCGTTTGTGATCCAGCCTGAATAGTCGATTTTTTTCAGGGCTTCCAAGATGGCCGCCATATCCAAAGTACCTTCGTCTAGTGGGGTGAAGGCAAATGGGTCTTCGTGCAGCCCCTTAAGGTGCACATATGAAATGCGGTCGCGATGTTCCAAAATCATTTCCGGTACATTACCGCCAGCTGCCGCCAGGTGAGCTGTGTCGGGGCAGAAATGGATGTCAGTTTTTGAAAAAATTGAACGTACTTCTTTAGGTCCTTCAACAATTGTTGAAAGGTGAGGGTGGTAGTGGGCCTGAAGTCCGGCACGCTTTGCAATGTCGACTACCTGGTTGAGTGCAGCACCCAAACGATCCATATCGCCATCACGTATCCCTTTGGCACGCTTCGCACCGCCACCAACAACAAGGTGTTCTGCGCCCAATTCAGCAGCGGCATCAGCAACGCGCTCAATTCGCGCTAATTCTTCTTCCAAGATATCGTCAAATATAAAGTTTGCACCGGAATAGGCAGCAACCAGATCAACGCCTGATTGACTAAGAACTGACCGCAAGTCGCCAAGACGACCTTCATATGCAAGCAAGTTACCATCAAATAACTCGGTGCCTTCATAGCCAACAATACCGATTTCGCGGATTGCGCGTTCTATGTCACCATATGTTTGATAGGTAAGTTGGGTAATTGAGGTCACGCCAACAGCATTGCCTCCTAACTCTCCCCAACAATTTGCATGATATGCAAGTTTGTTCTTCAAATACCTTCTCCCCTGATACACCAAATGGCCTAGTTAGCTATTTGTTACCGAATCTCCGAGTGGAGCCTTTGATTTCATTAACTTATGCCGTTCATTTACTAATCGTCAAGGATTAAAATACAAAAGTAACAATACTTATGTTGGAATATTAATTTCTTTTGTGCTTGTATGTATACAACAGGCAGGGTTAGTCTGTGGATAATGCTGATATAATATCGTTAACCGACTGAAATTGCAGGGCTTCAGTCGTAAAAACAGAGCTCGGGAGAAGAAATGCAATCTGTTGGCAGGCCAAAAACTATTGATACTGGGCAGAAAAGCCTCGCTGGAATTTTGAATCTAATTCGCGAAAATATAGCAACGACGCGACCGCAAATTGAAAAAGAAACTGAACTGGGCCGGGCGGTTGTAACGGATCGCGTGTCAATTTTAACAAAACTTGGCTTGGTTGAATATGGTGAACTGGGTCAGGCTAGCGGGGGACGTGCACCGCGCAGGCTTCAATTTTGTGTTAATGCTGGATTAATCCTTGTTGCCGTTCTTGAAAATTCAGCAATTGGTGTTGGCTTATCTAATCTTTCCGGTGAATTATATGCAGAGCATCATGAGGCGATTGATGTCTCTATTGGTCCAGATGCAATGATGCAGCGATTATTCACCCTGTTTGACTGGTTGATTGAGGAACGTGGAGACCAACTGCCGGTATGGAGTATCGGTGTTGCGGTTCCTTCACCCATTAGAAATACAGAAGGTTCTTCATTTGAGATTGAATCAACTTCATTCCAGGCTTTGTCTGGATGGGGCAATTTTCCCCTGGTTGAACACATTTG
>JAESUH010000016.1 GCA_016763155.1 Rhizobiaceae bacterium | reverse complement strand
TTGCCGATGAACAGTTGAAATCCAGAGCACGGGTGATGCTTACCGCGATGTTTGGTGATGACTGCTCAAGCGAATATGCTGATCTTGAGGATGTGGGGGACAAGGTGTTTCCTGTTTCGTGGCGAGAGACCTATCAACACGATAGTGAACCAGCGATGACGGGCCTTCTCATCAAGCTGTTTTGTTTTGCGGGAGCCTACAATATCACCCATTCATGGTTTCTTGCTGGCGAGGATAAGCGCATAATTCCACTTTCCTTTTCGCGTCCATCTTTTGATGTGAGCTATGAGACCGATGATTTTGAAGGCCCGGTGAAAGAAATCACAGTAGATGGAATGACCAGTGTCATGCAGTTGGTGAATTCAAAATTTGATCCGAAAACCAACCAGCTTACCACCGCATCTTACTGGCGCGGGATTGGAGATGCTGCTTCATATGGAACCTGGAAGTTTCAGAAAAAAGCGATGGTACTGAGCAGTTATAGGGTCGACGCGAGTTATGATGACAAGGGCAATCCAAAGGTGCTTTACCAACGGCCATAGCAATTTTTCTGACCTTGATCCCTGCCCAAAATGGGGTCACGCATTTTAGATTGTGTTTAGTGCTGAGGGTAGTTTGGGCTTAAATTGGTTGATCTTCATTGCTCAGAAAACAGAGCCTCTGGAAGGCCATATTGGTCGAGCCAGCTATACCAATGTACATCAGTTGGCCCGATTACATAGTCTACCGCTTGCCATCCGCCGCTGCTTTTTTGCAATAGCACCATCACAATATCACTCATCATGTCGCCCGCCCAGTCTCTGGCGAAGGGTGTCTGCATCCAGTCGAGTTTGCTGCCATTAGGTTGGTGAGGAACCGCCTGAAGATATGCCCACTGACCATCGCTGCGGACGATGGAGACGACAAAAATAACTTTTTGGCCAATCTCACGTGACATCGGTATCCGGGCTGCATTCATTATGCCTTTTCTCTCAGTGCTGCCTTTTTTGGGAGTGTGATAGCGCGAGTTCTTTTGCTGGCTTACTTGCAAATAGTTTTCGAACGGCGTGGTCGTTTCCGCCTGATTAAGACGCTGCAGCTGTTTGGTAGCCAGTGCTGCGAATGTGCCGTTTGAGAGGGCTTGGGCAAAGACATTTGTTATCAAGCAAATACTGACGAAGGCGCCTGCAATAATTTTGACAAGGATTTTCATATTGCTCATGTCGTGTCTCCAAGGATCAATTTTGAAATTGATGATACATTACAATTTGTTTGGCGCAATGCTATTTGAGAATGCCGCCATTGCTTTGATACATGTCAAATGTGGATTGGGATGAAATGGTTCAAACAAAACTGCAAATGTCTTATTGGGGCGATGAACCGCCACACTCTTTTGCGGTTGTTGCTTTGGAAAAAATCGGATTGAACATCTGATTCAACCAGGATTTTGTAATACCAGGGTTGTCCAGGAATAGCCCAATTTCACGCGAATTCACCCAGCTTTGATTGTCCATATTAGCGCTGCCAATATATGTGACCCGGTCATCGATAGCCATGAATTTCCCGTGGTTGGCTGCATGCTTTTTCTTACTGAGAGTCTCGTTGGGGGGATTTGTATACCACCTGATTTGTAAATATTTGCAATAATAGTCTCTGGAGGTATACCCGCCCAAGGAGTTGTATAACCGCGCTACATTTACAATGTTCTCGCCACCACGAGTGGGAATGTTTTGGGTGAGTGATGCCAGTAAAGTATAGCTCAAAACAATTCTGACTTTCACCTTGGCCAGAATTGCTTCCTTAATGGCCTGAAGAAAGACTTTTACATTCATATCTGGCGTCATAATATCGATGGTGGACTTTGCCTGACGTATCGAACTCAACAAAGCTTCATTGATTGAGCTGTGCCTGATGGTAGTAGATAGCGGTGAGTAAGGCTCATTTCTGGTAAACATGATCGGCAAGCAATTGGTCGCCATATGTTTTGAAAGTCTTTGTTCGGGGAGTGTAGGCGCCAGTTGATCGGAGTTGATGTAACGATGCCAAATTTCCACAAAATCACGATTGATTTCATGAACGATCTCTCCGCGAACAGCGAAGCCCAAATCAAACATGTTTGGACGAGAAGCGCCATTCGAAATGTTCAGGCCCATAATCACACTGACTTTATCGTCAACGCTGACGGTTTTGGCGTGATTGGTTGCAAGAAAATCTGAAACAAATATTCCAACGTGAATCTGCATGAACTCATTGTTTAAGTCATACTTGTCGAAAAACCGCTCATTTGCCTTTTTTTCATAATCTGGAAATTGAGATGTAATAACATTGATCATCATCCAAACATGAATAGGGTTTTTTGCACCGAGTTTACGTCTGCGGTTTGAAAGCTTAACCAGACCCGAAGCAAAGGATTTTGCGAGCTTTGAACCGCGATTGAAACGCCATGTTTGGACATAAATATTCTTTTGGGCGCTCTGAATCAGTTCGTTGACTCTATCAAGAGTTTTGAAAGATCCCATCAGGATATCATCGTGACCGACGCTGTTTTGATAGGTTAGCGACCCCGTGGATAAATCAGCGTAGGTCTGTTCTGAGGTTGTTTTGTAAATAGAAGAAAACAAACCTGAACGGCAGCTGGCGGCACTCGCAGGGATGGACAGTGCGAAAAAGCAAATAAAAACAATCAGAAATCTGATCATTTAAATAAATCCTTCCCCACAGACGCTATCATTTTATACCAAACCACAAAATTCAACTACCCCGCCTGTGTATCGCCAAACGGAGCTAGTTTTGCAAGCAATATCAGTACGAATTTTGGTTGGTTACTATAAATGTGAGTTTTGGTTTGCTGAAAAACACATATTGTCGTGGATATGGATTTTCTTCAAGAAAATTTCCAACATTTATTATCACAAACGAAGACATCAGCAAATTTATGCCTCCGATTGTTTTTGTTCTGGAAGCGTTATGTGGCGACGAATATGAAAGGCTAAATACAAAGCGGAAACTACTAGCCCTGATATGTAAATTTCTGGAACTGTGGAAATTACACATAATGCCAGTACCAAACGTAACAGCGTTTCAAAGATGGATAACCGAGAGTAATCAAACTGGGCGAGGGCGCTAGCAACCAGGTAGAACGTGATCGCAACCCGGGCACAAAGTGCCAAAAGTGACAACAGATGAATGCTTCCATCGTATCCTGGAAGAAATGCGCCACTGCTTGAGGCGGGATCCATTTGTGCAGCCGGGATCAATAGTAGTTCGGGGTAGAATGCGAAAATGAACGGGATGACAAACATTACAATCCCGGATTTGACGGCGGAAAACCCAGTCATCATTGGGTCTGCCTTGGTCAATGATGCAGCAGCAAATGCTGCAACGGCAACAGGTGGTGTAATTGCTGAGGCAACAGCGAAATAGAAGATGAACATGTGGGCGGTGAAAGTTGCTATCCCCAGCCCCACCAACATCGGGCCCATTAAAAGCGCAACGTTGATATAGGCTGGCACTGTTGGCATCCCCATGCCCAGCAGGATGGCCATGAACATGGTGACCATTAATGCCATGAGCAGGAACATGCCATTTTCACTGAGAGTACCACCAAAATCCTGAAGCCAATGGATAATGTCACCAGCTATGAAGTTGGAAAGACCCGTCAGGTTCAAACAAAAATCAATGACTGATACGGCCAGGAACATCAGGTAAAGCGTACTGACCAGAATGCCAGCTTCGGCAAAGGCGATCAGCAGTTTTTTGGGATATTTGCGAACGTTTTTATCGAGGAAAAAGAGAATTGATAATAGTGCGGTTGCCCACCAACCTGCTGAGCCAGCATCGCCCGAGGAGTTTTGCACTAGTTGAAAAATCCACGGCAGGCTTTCAGCGATGCAGTTTTCTCCGTCAATTATTTGTACGACACCAAACAGGCTGGCAATTGCACCACAGCCAATGGCTTCTTTTGGCGTCACCAGAAGTACGAGTATCAAGAGAATTGGCGCGATGATCATGACCAGATGTAGCCAATCCTGTTTGGTCAGGCGCATGTCCGGGGTTACGTCGCCATAAGCTTCTATGCCCTGTTTGCGAGCCTGAAAAACGACTGACAGGAATAGGCAACCAAAATATGCAACGGCTGGAAGGACTGCGGCGATGATGATCTCTCGATAGGGAACGACGGTCATTGCAGATAAAACAAATGCTGCGACCCCCATTACCGGTGGCATTATCTGCCCGCCGGAAGATGCTGCTGCTTCAATCCCTCCTGCGAAGGTTTTTGAAAAATTCCGTTTCAACATCATCGGGATGGTTAGCACGCCTGTTGAAAGCACATTGACTACGGGGCCGCCGGAAATGGTGCCAAACATGGCGGAACTGACGATGGCTGCATGAGCCGGGCCACCGCGCAATTTGCGTGTCCATAAAAAGGCCAGTTTTATTAGAGATTTGCCGCCTGCCGACACGCCAAATAGTGATCCCAGCACGATATAGGGGAATACGGTATTGAGCAAAATTCCCATGAACCGGCCGAGGAGACCTTGGGCGTTGTTCACCAAAATATCCTGCACATTGGGCCGACCATCAATGAGCAGTCTTGGTTCTCCACCCAATTTTGTAATCAGATATTTGTTGATGTCTTCAGCACCCCAAATGTACCAGACAAACACCGATATCAATGCGTAGCTGGCAATCAGAATTGCAACCATAACCAAAGGAAAGCCCCATACCTTGACGTTGTAGCCAAGGAAAACGGCGATTGCGGTGGCAACGATGGGAAATATCCAGATGCCGAGGGTGTTAATACAGGCTGGATCATCAACAGTGCTTGGAGCGGGCAGGCCGTATAATTCTGCAAATTCAATTTCTTCTATCAGCGCTTTGGCGATCAATTCAGCCCGTTCACCTGTAAACTGATCGATGAGACATACGGAATCAATCTCGACCAAATAAGAGATAGAAATAATTATAGCCATCCCGATGAGAGCAATATCCATGCCCAGACCGAATGTGCGTTTTGTCTGGCTTTTGCCGGAAAACTGGCGCCAAAAGGAATGCTTGAGCGCCACGATTGTCATCATCAACACAAAGGCCAGCGGGAACAGATATTCATAGGGGAATTTCCGCACTACGATGGAAATGCTTCCGGTTGCCTGACTAACCAGCCCATCAAGACCAGGGATAACGGGCATGGTGTTGGCCATGCCTATGATGACCAGGACGAATGCCAGTATCAATGCCAGTTTTTGTGCAAGATCTGTTTTTGGATGGACTGAGTCAGCTTCCGACATTGCGAGCCTCGGGTAATCACAATAAAAAAGGCCAGTGCATTCTAATAATGCACTGGCCGGTGTTGTAGCTTATTTGGCGCAGTCAGGAACTTTAAATCCGGCTTCTTCCCACGCAGCAATGGCACCTGCATGATATTTAAGCTGGCTTGCACCGCAAAAACCTGAGGCTTTAGCATCAAGAATACCTACGCCAATGTTAGGAGCATAGGGTGCTTTTGCTTTCAGCTTATCGATGTTTGCGATGTAGGTTGTGGTGAGGGTTTTGACCAAGTCAAAATCCATATCCTTATGCACCACATCGGCGAACGCTGTACCCATTCCACGGAACACGCCGTCTGATGATACAAGTGATACTCCCATGTCTTTGGAATATCCCATGTCATCGAAATTTACGATGATTGGCACGTTGCCTGGAGCTTTGAATATTTTTTGATAACCATCGCTCTCAAACACATCCTTGGGTGTGGAAACAATGCGCACTTTGCCAGCAGCAAGTGCGGTTGTTACACGCGCTGAGGGAAATGTGAGGGGGACGACGAATGCATCGACTGAGCCATCAACCAGAATGCCCGGCAATTGGCCCCAATTGGCCTGGTAGCCTTTATAGTCAGTGCCATCTTTTAGGCCAGAGGCCAGAACAATTGCTTGACGAGCATTCACCAATGCGGCTCCGCGTGGTGGTCCGTTGAATACGGTTTTGCCTTTTAGGTCGCCCCATTGTTTGATGTTTTTGCTTTCATGGGCAAACAGGCCATAGGCACCCGCATTATAGGGGTAAAGTGCGCGAAGGTTTTCAGCCAATGCTGCGCCTTTATCTCCCTGTTTTGCGTATGGGCCGCGGCCTTTGGCAAGCAGGAATGTTAGAATGATTGGAGCTGGCGCAATGTCTGTTTTGCCCTGAGCCACATTCAATATTGAATTGGTGAGGGTTTGGCCTTCCTGAACCTGCAAATTGGCGATTTTCGCCTGACCGGCGATATCTGCCATGTGAATGATGGATAGATGAGGCGAGCCGCCTGGGCTGGATGCTTCAGCAGACAGATTTACCTGTGCATTGGCAGAAAGTGAGCCGCAACAAATGAACGTTGCCAGGGTTGCCAGTTTGAGTGTTCCACGTATCATGATGTTTCCTCCCATAAATGATAATCGGTATTTTTAGTTTTGGTCTTTTCGATTTGCGACCTTCAGGTCTCGATATTTTGTGGTGAATTCCAGCGGTGTGTCATTCTCATCATATACGCCGATGATCACTCCGCGTGTGCGTGCTTTGGAGCGCATTTCGTTCAATTGTTCTTCTGATCGTGTGGTGCGTTGAGAAACCCGCCGCGACCATTGAAACAGTTTATCGTACATCATTTTAATGATGTTTTCATGGGCTTCGCTACTACCAAGATCGACGAGTTCGTTCGGGTCGTTCTTTAAATCAAATAGAATTGGTAAATCAAAATTCTCACAATGGATAAGTTTCCATTCTTTATTTGCCACCATAAACATCACCGCCTCGCGAACACCTTGTTTCAGCAAGGTGGCAATGGGGGAGGCTGAATAATCATATTCGCAAATGACGAATTCTCGATCAACCTTGTCTGCTTTTGCGTGCAGGATTGGCAGCAGTGAGTGCCCTTCCAGAATGTGATGCCGGGTTTCTCCACCAGCCACTTCTACAAATGTTGGAGCAAGATCGATGCATTCAACGAGTGCATCGCTGATACTGCCACGAGTGGCATCTGCCTCAGGCGATGGATCGTAGATGATTAGCGGAACTTTGACAGAAGTGTCATGGAAAAATGTTTTTTCGCCCATCCAATGATCGCCTAAAAAATCACCATGATCGGAGGTGACGACAATCATTGTATCTTCCATTCGGCCCGTATCTTCCAGCCATTTGAAAAGAACGCCCATCTGGTCATCACATTGTTTGATCAAGCCCATATAGGCAGGAATAACCGCGTCACGCACTTTTTGTTGGCTGAAGGCTTTGCCAACTCCATTGTTCATGAAGGCCTTCAAAACCGGATGGGCAAGATCATATTCTGACTGTGAGCGATTAACCGGCAAGACGTGTTCCGGCCCGTACATGTCATGATAAGGGGCTGGCACCACATAGGGCCAGTGGGGTTTGATATAGGAAAGATGGCAACACCACGGGCCTTCCGCCTGCTCGATGAACTCCATGCCGCGGCGTGTCAGATAGGGTGTTTCGCTGTCTTCTTCTGCAATGTTGGCGGCTTCTTTCGAGTTCTTCAGGAACCATCCGGAAAGCACATTGCCCGCATCATCTATCCCGGAATTTGCATGATCATGCCAGGGATTATCGCCGTCATAGCCCTTGTCTTTGAGATATTTATTATAGGTTTTTGCTGCAGCTGCATCATAAGGGCCGTCTTCTCCAATTGGATTAATGCCGTCATCGCGCTCGAAAACATCAAAGCCACATTCAGCTACCCGCGCGCCGATTATGCTATCAGGCTCCAGGCCGAGACGTGCCATACCGGCAGCATCTGCCCGCATATGTGTTTTGCCGACTAGCCAGCATCCCATGCCCAATTCGCGCAAATGGTCGCCCATTGTTAATTCGCCAACCTTCAGCGGAATCTCATTCCATGATGCGCCATGAGAGTGCACGTAACGCCCCGTGTATGTGGACATTCGGGAGGAGCCGCAAATCGGAGACTGAATAGTTGCACGGTTAAACCGGACACCTTTTTCAGCCAACCGGTCAATATTTGGCGTGTGCAAATGGGGGTGACCATAGCAACTTAGGTAATCCCAGCGCAATTGATCGAACATAATGAAGAGAATATTTTTTGCTTTTGCCAATTTTACGACTGCTCAATTATGTGGGTTACTGCGCAATTTCGTTGCAGAATCATGGAAAAACTAACGAAATCGTCCCAAATTTGATGGATCTAGGCTGCGATATCTTAGCTGTGTTGAGGCTAGTTTAGTTTGCTATCTGGAGATGTGAAATAGTATCTTGAGACTTTGTATAACAAAATTGTTATGCCAAACCCAAATCAACGACTTCTTTGCGGATGATGTCTTTCATCAGATTTGCCGGGTGAGATAGTGTCTTTCCGACAATTGTCGTCAAGCCGACAGACCCCATTAATTCCTCTGCAACGGTATCCAGCATCACCACATTCCCTTGCTCCAGCTCCTGTCGGATGGTGCCCTTTGGCTGGCAAACAATGGCATCGGTTTGTTGAATATAATTGCGGGAAAATTCAAACGAGATTGTCTCGATAACATTGGAAAACCGGGCTAAACCTTTGGAAAGCATGTAGCGGTCCAACTCGGTGCGGATGATGGTTTCGTCCGACGGGATGATGATTTCATACTGATTGATATCTTCAATCATGACCGAGTGTTTTTTAGCCAATGGATGCTCGGTGCGGCAGGCAAAAACCAGAGGCTCGTGATAAAGGTGTTCGAAGTTCATGCCTTTGAGCATTGAAGGTGCCATTAGTCGCCCGACCATGAAGTCGACCTGGCCGTTTCGCAATCCATCAAGCATATTGGCACCAACATTGGTTTGCAGACTGATATCGATTTCTGGATAGAAACTTTTGAACTTGGCAATGACGTTTGGCATTAAGACCCTGACGACATTTGGCAATGCGCATATCACCACTTGCTGATGATGGGATTTTCCCTTCAAAACTTCTAGTCCCTGATCGATCTGTAGTAGGCCGTTTTTCACATATCCGTGCAGGGTATTGCCTGCCTTGGTGAGTGTTAAACCACTGGGTGATCGGTGGAACAATTCAACGCCAAGTTCACTTTCCAATTCTTTCAGGGTACGCGATACGGAAGGTTGAACCGTGTTGAGTTGTTCTGCAGCGCGGGTGACGGAGCGGTGTTTTGCCAGTTGTAGAAAGCATCTGAGATGACGCATGCGAATTCGATTTGTCATATTGTTTTATAAATTGCCTTTGGCATATGTTTCTACTGTTTGACCGGTGCTTCATGCGCTTGATCATGGTTTTCTCATGGCGATTTTCCGCCTGAGCATCCTGATTCTATCACCATGATGGCGTTGATGCCAAACTGTTGGGAAGTGATCGAAAAACTTACAGATTTCGTTAGAATATTCAACAATCTGGTTGTCCGCCATGTTAGAATTTAGACTACAGTCGCCAACTATTTTTGCGCGACTTCCTGACCTAATTCAATGAGATTTTCAGCACCACAATTGAGGTACTATGGCCGTAACATTTAGTAGAGATGAACAGATTGCCTTTGTGGAAATTGACAATGCTCCCGTTAACGCGATTGGGGTTGCTATCCGTCAGGGACTGCTTGAGGCGATTGACTGGATTGAGGGGCAGGGCGGTCTTGAAAGAGTGGTTTTGTTTGGAAAGGGTAGGGTCTTTGCTGCTGGTGCTGATGTGAAGGAATTTGATGTTGCGCCGATTGAACCCCATTTGCCTGATATTTTAAGCCGGATTGAAGCTTGTGAAATTCCCTGGATTGGTGCGGCTCACGGAGTTGCCCTTGGGGCCGGGCTGGAACTGTTTTTGGCCTGCCGCTACAGAATTTCTGCGCCGGGTACACAACTGGGTTCACCTGAAGTGATTTTGGGTGTCGTGCCGGGAGCTGGTGCTACGCAACGTCTGCCACGCCTTGTCGGGTTGGAGCAAGCGCTCAAAATGATATCGATTGGCAAACCTGTTTCGGCCAGAGAGGCATTGGAAAATGGCCTTGTTGATGAGGTCGCGGAAGATGCGGTTTCTCATGCGCAAACGTTCGATCTTGCAAAATTTGGTAAGAGAGTGGCTGTCTCCCGATTGCCTAATCCTGAAGCGAATGTTGAAGCAATTAAATTTGCTCGCTCGGCGGCTGCAAAAAGATTGAAGAACCAGACAGCGCCACAAAAAGCAATTGATCTGGTTGAGCTTGCCACTGAATTACCTTTTGAGGAAGCCATGAAGCGGGAACGGGATTGCTTCCTTCAGATACGAGAAGGGGCTGAGGCAAAGGCTTTGCGTCACATCTTTTTTGCTGAACGTGGCGCGCGAATTCCCAAATGGCTTGGGAAAACTGAGTCAGAACAACTGGCCTCTGTGGTTATTGTTGGCGGGGGCACAATGGGTGCTGCGATTGCCTATGCAATCAGTGCTATTGCCAAAAAAATTACCCTGATTGAAACGGATGAAGATGGCGTTTTGCGAGCCAATGAGAATGTGAATCGTATTGTTCAAGCCAGCTTGAAACGGGGGCTGATATCTAAAAGCCAGGCAGAACAACGTTCGTCAATCATTCAGGCAACGGCGGACTATTCCAAGGCCGGGGATGCCAATTTGGCGATTGAAGCTGCTTTTGAAAGTATGGAGGTTAAGAAAACCGTATTCCTGGCTTTGGAAAAAGCGCTTCCAAAACAGGCAATTTTGGCGACCAATACATCTTATCTGGACATAGATAAAATTGCCGAAATTCTGAAAAACCCAAGCAGGCTTGTTGGGCTGCATTTTTTCGCACCGGCCCACATCATGAAGCTTCTTGAAATTGTTCGCGGGGAAAAGACCTCGGATGTGGCGCTTGCAACTGGATATGATTTAGCCAGAAAGCTGGGAAAAATTCCTGTTCTTGCGGGTGTATGCGATGGATTTATCGGCAACCGGATTTTGGCACGTTACCGTGAAGCAGCTGATATCTTGCTTATGGATGGCACCAATCCATGGGAGCTGGACGAAGCCATGGTGGAGTTTGGCTATGCGATGGGGCCATATGAAGCACAAGACCTATCCGGTTTGGATATTGCTTTTGCAAACCGAAAACGTCTGGCACCTATGCGCGATCCTAATCGGCGCTATATTCTGATTTCTGATCGGATGGTTGAAGAAGGTCGCCTTGGCAGAAAAACCGGGGTTGGCTGGTATCGTTATCCAGGCGGTAGTGGGCCGGTTATTGACCCTTTGATCGAGGACCTCATCCGTGAGGAAGCATATTTTGCCAAGGTAGAACGAGGTGAATATGATGCGCCGGAAATCAAGCGACGCCTTCTGCTCGCGATGATAAATGAAGCGGCTGAGATTTTGCATGAAGGCATTGCTCAATCCGCTTCTGATATCGATTTGGTGACTGTGTCGGGGTACGGTTTTCCACGTTGGCGCGGCGGCCTTATGCATTATGCAGACCAATTGGGCGCGTCTGCAATTTTGAAACAGCTGGAAGAATTATCTGATGAAGACCCACTTATGTGGAAGCCAAGCAGCCTCATTATCAAATGCGTGAATGAAGGAATTCGATTTAGCGAATATCAAAAGTAACAAGGCGTAATACGAAGCCGTTCAGTAACCCGCTTTGTTAATCTGGTGTGTCCGGTATCAAGTGAGACAGGATAATTTCGCGAATGTTTTCCGGCGGAACTTGTTTTTGAAATTCATTTGCGATGACAAAGACGCAGACAAAACGACTTTCAAAACAAATCACTCCATCTTGATATCCATGGACACGAAATTCAATTGAGGTTTCTCCAAGCTTTGCTGGCCAAACATCACAATTCAATTTGTGGCGTGGTGTGATTGGTGATTTGAAATCTAGGCTCATGTGGACAAACGGCGTGCCTAGGTTTCTGTCCAGTTCCATTTGAAACCAGCCATCACCATCAAGATGGTGTTCCCACCAAGCATTTATCGCCTCAAGTGCCATCGTTGGAATGCGGCCAGTATAGACAATTTGTGCCGGATCGCAGTCGCCCCAACCAATTCTGATATCGTGACGGAACTTTGCCACATCATTTTTCATTCAGTAGGTTTCCACGTGATATCGACCATTTTCGCGCATGGTATCTTTGAGTGTTTTCCATTCAATACCTGCCTCACGGGCGATATCGGAGAGGGCTTCTTCAACCCCATGCTCCATTTCTTTAAGGCCACAAACATAAATATAAGTGTTTGGTTCGCCTAGTAATTTTGCAACGGCAGCCTTCTCTTCTCGGATCATATCCTGAACATATTGCTTGGGTTGGCCATCAAGACGGCTGAAGGCAAACACTTTCTTGAGGAAGCTATCGGGAATTTTGTTCAATGGTCCAAAATATGGCAAATCATCCGGTTTGCGGGCACCAAAATAGAGCGACAGTGAGTTTTTTGCAGTCGGCGTTTCGCGTTGTCGCCGCATGGTAAATCCACGGAACGGAGCTGATCCTGTGCCGGTGCAAATCATCATCACATGCGCTTGTGGGTCGGCTGGCATTAAAAATGTTGAGCCAAAGGGCCCCGTTAACTGAACCTTGTCGCCTCGGGCCAGGTCACAGACAAAATTGGAACAGAGACCTTTTTCTTCTCTCTTAATTGTCAGGGATAGATTATTATAATTTGGCCGTTCACCATCTCTTGGGCTGGAAATTGAATAGAGGCGCGGCAGATGTGGCGCTCCGTTCTCGTCCACTCCTGGCGGGATAATGCCAACGCTTTGGCCTTCCAATACCGGGAAATTCTGCTGGCCAAGATCGAGAATAATGTGCCGGACATCGGCGTCGCTATCATCCGCCGTCAAACGGTAATTGCCCTGAACAGTCGCCTCGGCGGCATTGCCCAGATTATATAGATTGATGCTCGGTTTGGATGCGGAAAGCGGAGCCTTGGCCTTGCCACCAGCGCCTTTATGGGCTTCTTCCAACAAAGCTGCCATCGCGTCATCGATGGCTTCAAGGCTGGTTTCTGCCGCGTCGCCACTATCAGAAAATTCTTGCTGTTCTGGAAGTTCCTGCCATTCAAATTGTTCTTCTACACTGTAGAACTTCTCGACCACGCGCCACTCATCAATCGACCCGGTGGGGCAGACGGAAATGCACGACATGCAAAAATCGCACTTCTCCCCGTCAACAACCACATTATCATCATTGTGGGTAATTGCCTCGATAGGACAAGCCGCCTCACAGGTATAACAACGGATGCAAATTTCCGGATCGATAAGATGTTGTTTGAGTGGTTTACCCATGTTTTTTGGTCATGCCATGTGTAGTTTGACGTATTCGAAATCGCCGGGCATGTTGTTGATACCAACTTTTGGTGGCGCAATCCAGCTGGCATATTTGCCGGGCTCGGTTGTCGGCACCATCAAGGACTGAATGAAGTCGCCATCGGCTTTTGTTGGCAACCAGTTTACAATGCTGTCGTCATATTCTTTCTGGCTGATAACTTTGCCATCGACGTCAAACAATTCCTCAGAAAACGTACCAATTTTACGATTGAATGCTTCGTGCGGCATTTTCATTTCAAACTGAACGCCGAGTTTTGCAATCAATTTGTTCCACCGGCCAACACCACCTGATGCGTCACGAATATAATCATCGCGCAGGCGCATGTTAACGGCAGTCAATGCCGGAACTTCAAATTTGGAAACCACACCATCAACAATATCGCTCACCTCATAGGTAGCATTGTTGAGCTTGTGATCGTCTTCGATCCGGTTTTCCATGAAACGACCTTTAATGCCTGCGTTGAAGGCGTTCGCTGCATTGGTTGATACTTCGCGTCCGAACAAATCGAGCGACAATGTATAGTGCAGGTTCAATTTCTTCTGGATCGTTGGAAGGTCAATGACACCCAGTGCACGGATGCGGTCAACGTCATATGGATCTTCAATGCCTGCTTCTTTCATGGCTTCACATGTGCGCTGGATGGTACGTCCAACGCCGGTTTCGCCCACAAACATGTGGTGTGCTTCTTCGGTCAGCATGAAGCGGCAAGTACGTGACATTGGGTCAAAGCCAGATTGAGCCAGGCTCTCCAATTGCATTTTGCCGTCACGATCTGTGAAATATGTGAACATGAAGAATGACAACCAATCGGGTGTTTCTTCGTTGAATGCGCCCAACATGCGGGGTGCTTCTTCTGATCCTGAGGAGCGGCGAAGCAAATCATCGGCTTCTTCGCGGCCATCGGCGCCAAAATATTTGTGCAGCAGATAGACCATTGCCCAAAGGTGACGACCTTCTTCAACGTTCACCTGAAACAAATTGCGCATGTCGTAAAGGGATGGTGCGGTCTTGCCGAGGAAGCGTTGTTGCTCGACAGATGCAGGTTCTGTGTCGCCCTGAATAACAATCAGGCGGCGCAACATGGAGCGGTATTCGCCCGGCACTTCCTGCCAGACAGGTTCGCCTGCATGTTCACCACAAGGGATGCGACGGTCTTCGACCTGTGGAGCCAATAACACTCCCCAGCGATATTCAGGCATTTTTACATAATCAAATTTTGCCCAACCCTTGGGGTCAACGCTGACTGCTGTGCGAAGATAAATCAGGCTTTGTTGAAACTGTTCCGGCAAAAGGTCGTTCCACCAGTTGATGTAGCCAGGATGCCATTTCTCAAGTGCTTTCAATACCCGCTTATCGGAGGACAAGCCTACATTGTTCGGGATTTGCGTATCATAGCTTACGTTCAAGATGTCGGACATTGGTTTCTCCGTTTATTAATCGAGTTTGCTCAGACGCGGTTCATGTCGTAATTACCGCGTTTTCCAGTTCCATAGCGTTGCAGGGCGCCTTCTTTTCCAACGGCATTTGGCCGTTGGAAAATCCAATTCTGCCAAGCAGTCAGCCGCCCGAAAACTCTTGTTTCCATTGTTTCAGGGCCGGCAAATCGTAAATTAGCTTCCATTCCGGTTAAGGCGTCGGGTGAGAAGCTTGCGCGTTCTTCCATGAAGATGCGAATTTCGTCTTCCCAGTCCACGTCATCATAGGCATAGGTTACAAGGCCGAGTTCGGAAGCTTGCGCAGCTTCCAGACCTTCGCCAATACGGGTTTTCAAAACATCAATGTTTTCCGGCTCACCTAAAAAACGGGTTTGCAAACGTGTCAGATCATTGGACATTTGGTATTGTCCAAAATTAGATTCTGAAAGCGTAATGGTCGCGGGTGGGCGATTGTCACCTTCAAATTCGTCTTCCATCATATAGGTTCTATCGACGGAAAATAGCAGCTCGGCGAGAACTCCGGCAAAGCATGAACCATGTTCGACAAGCGCCACCAAAGAGCGCGATGTCAAATCAACTCGCTTGAGTACACGTTTCCAATATTGAAGCACTTCATTGGCCAGCCAATGGTCTTTATTGGCAAGCAATAATGCCTCATGGGCAGTAAGCAATTCGGGGTCGCCCTGGGTTTTTAGAACCAAAAGGCCGATCTCCGTTTCATTGAAACGAAGGTGCAGAATTGCGTCATCAAGTTCACGAGCCATACGAAGCATATAGGCTTCAGCCCCCTGAGCTTGAAACTCTTCCATGGATGCAGGAGCATCCTGATCTGGGCCAGAAATTGTGATGATTGCCCGGCGCGAATCGCGGTCAATAGTAACTTCGACACTTGTATAAGTGAGCGATCCGTCTTCTCCAATTTTGCGCTGAATGGGTTTTAATTCCACTCCTTCAGCATCGGAAGGGCGGTTGGATTTTGCAGCCAGTTCTTTTGCTCTTTGCGCGACGACTTCGTCAAATTTGGAATTAGGCACAATCTCGTCAACCAGACGCCATTCCAGCGCGCGTTTACCGCGCACGCCTTCTTCCAGGGAACAAAACACATCGGCAAGGTCGCGGCGAACTTTTCGCTTGTCCGTAACCCTGGTTAATCCGCCTGTTCCCGGCAGCACTGCAAGCAGGGGAACTTCCGGTAGGCCAACAGAAGATGAGCCATCATCGGTGAGTAAAATATGATTGCAGGCAAGCGCTAATTCATAACCGCCGCCAGCGCAGGCACCTTTTACGGCGCAGATGTAATTTTGTCCGGAATCTTCCAGTGCTGCCTCAAAGGTGTTTCGGGTCTCATTGGTAAATTTACAAAAATTGACCTTGTGAGCGTGTGCTGCACCACCGAGCATACGAATATTGGCTCCGGCGCAAAAGACATTATCCTTGCCTGATCGCATAACAATGGTCTTGACCTCAGGGTGCTCGAATCGCATGCGCTGAACTATGTCAGCCAGTTCAATATCCACTCCGAGATCATATGAATTGAGTTTTAATTGATACCCTTCGAACAGGCCTTCATTCTCGTCCACGTCCATCAAAAGTGTGGCGATTTCGCCATCATATTCCACGCGCCAATGGTGGTATTTTGACGGGTCGGTTTGAAAATTGATTATTTGCACCATTATGGGAGGCTCTCTCAGGTAATCCAACTGAATGGCATTATAATGCCTATGTCGGGAATAGCAATAAGTTTTGCAAATCTCTTAAGTTGTAAAAATTACGTTAAATCATGTGTTTATGTGAAATTTATACAAATTTTAGAAATTTAAATTATGCATTATAATTCATTTTTGATTAGTTTTGTTCGGGCAAGGGATTTAAAACCCTCTCTAATTTCTGCAATTCTGCCTCAACGAATCCAATCGGGGTTCCGAGTATCGGGCGGCTTGATGGGAGTGTTGCTTCCCGAAATAGTTCGGAAGCGAGCTTAAACAATCGTTGTGCCGCTTTTGGTTTATTCATGGCCAGCTTAAGTCGGGCGTTGGCAATTTGAATGATCGACTGCACAAAATGTCGTTCAACAGAATTTGGCGAGCAATGGGTCCATACCGCTTCAAGGACTTCATGGGCCTCCCAGAAATAACTGCACTTGTAGAGGTCAAGGCCAACTCTCCATGCATCGGTTTGACCTAAATCCGCTGCTCTCATTTTCGGCGTGACGGAAGCGCAGATTTGATCGAATAGATCCTCCTGATGACGTGGGTTGCTGCCGGGGATATGGGCATAGGTGGGGTGGCCTTCAGCGCTTAAACCTGAGTTCATAGGACAAGCCTTGAGGAACCCTTGCTCATGCAATCTCCACCTTTTCCGTTTCAATCCTTTTCAAACGGGCAATGAATTCTGCGATCGCGGTCAATGTGATTTCCGGTTGGTCTATATGGGGAGAATGCTGGCAATCTTTGAGCATCACGATATCAACGGGAGAATAAATTCTTTCATCAATCTCTTTGAGTTGCGCGTATGATCCGTATTGATCTTCAATTCCCTGAATGGCCAGAACGGGAATGCGTAGATAGTCAATTACCTCTGCAACATTCCATTCTTTAAAGTCCGGGTGCAACCAGGCATCGCTCCAGCCGCGAAACGTGTGGTCTGGATCGTTATGGTATTTCGCCATGCGTTGTTTGAGTTCGCCTTCATCATATGCCTGTTTGGCTTTTGCGATCTCTGCAAGGCCTTCGGGTTCTGTGAAGAAGTGAGGTGCCATCAGGATTAGTGCTCTTACCCGGTGGTCTTCAATGCTGCCTGCATAGATTGCGGCAATCGTTGCACCATCGCTATGCCCAAGCAATATGGCATGTTGAATGCCAATTGAATCGAGAATTCTGGGCAGCACGTCTTTGGCTTCGCGGGTCATATAATCGAGCGGGCGTGGTAATTCTGCCAGATCAGAGTGTCCATAGCCTGCTCTTGAATAAACAAAAACCCCGCAGCCCGTTGTCTTTGCCACATCTTCCGGGAAGTCGCGCCATAATTCCATGCTGCCTAATCCCTCATGCAGCATTACTATTGTTGGTGCGCTGTCTGGGTCGGGGCCATAGCACTTATATTCAAGGCTTTTTCCATTAGCCTGGATCATTCCGCTATTTCCATCGGACCATTTAAAATTTGGCATCATTCACCCTCGCGTAATTTAAATCGTTGAATTTTTCCGGTTGCCGTTTTTGGCAGATCGGGAACAAATTCAATCCATCTTGGATATTTCCATTTTCCAACGGCGTTTTTGACATGCTCTTTCAAGTCGCTTTCAAGCCCATCGGTGTTTTTGTCTTCTTTTAGAACAATAAATGCTTTGGGTTTTTCCAATCCGTCATCGTCTGACGCGGCCACTACGGCTGCCTCTAATACCGAAGCGTGGGATACCAACGCCTGTTCGATTTCAAATGGAGAAACCCAGATGCCGGAAACCTTGAACATGTCGTCGGTTCTTCCGCAATAGGTAAACCTTTCGCCCTCCATGCGTTCATATTTATCGCCAGTGCGGGTCCATTCACCCTCAAATGTTGATCTGCTTTTGTCGCGCTGGTTCCAATAATCGGCGGCAGCTGATGCGCCTCGAACCAATAATTCCCCAATTTCGCCAATCTCTACATCCTTGTTGAGCTCATCGACAAGACGAACATCATAACCTGGAACTGCCGTTCCCGACGTGCCGTAGACGACATCGCCCGGGGCATTGGAGAGAAAGATATGCAACATTTCAGTTGAGCCAACGCCATCGAGAATATCAACACCCCACATTGCTTGCCATCTGGTTCCCACCATTTCCGGCAGGGCTTCGCCAGCAGAAATACAAGTCCGAAGCTTCGTATCTGGCAGGCTGTCCAATTTTTCAAGATATGCAACCAAGGCTGCATAGAGTGTTGGGACGCCACAAAAGACGGTTGGTTTTTCAGTGGCTAATATTTCTGCAACGCTGTCTGGGGTGGGGCGGCCCGAAAATATCAGTGTTGTTGCCCCAACCGACATTGGAAAGGTCATGGCATTGCCCATGCCGTAGGCAAAGAACATCTTTGCAACTGAAAAGACGACGTCATCTTCTCTTATCCCAAGAACCTGATTGCCATATGTGTCTGCTGTTGCCTTGATGCTGCTGTGGATGTGGCGAACGCCTTTGGGCTGTCCGGTTGAGCCGGATGAATATAGCCAGAATGCAGATTCATCCCCGCCCACCTCGATCGTGGATTTTGGCGGACATCCTTCGACCACATCAGAATAGAGCGAATAATCGGAATGGCTTTCACCGCCAACAACAATAATTTTGCGCAGGTGTTGAGCTTCATCCAGCAGGGGAGCCACAACTGGCAATAGTTCCTGTGAGATGAACAGGCAACTTGCGCGGCTATCATTCAAGATTGTTTTATAGACTGCCGCAGATAATAGTGTGTTCAGCGGAACAGGAATGACGCATGCTTTTAAGCAGCCCCAGAAAATTTCGGGAAACTCAATTGTATCCAGAACCAGCATGATTGCCCGGTCTTCCCGGTGGATGCCCATGCGAGACAGAGCTTCTGCAACCCGCCCGGAATTTGTAGACAATGCCTCATAGGTCAATTGACGCTTTTTGCCGTCGACCTCTTTAAACGCTGTCTTTTCTCCCCGACCTTCGCCTATGTGCCTGTCGACAAAATAACTGGCTGCATTCTCGTTCATTGGCATAACTACTCCCAAATTGTGCCTGGATATCTCACCCTTTATCATAGGCTAGTGCAACATCTCTCGATATGCAAGATATTGCATAAAAAGATGGTGATTGAACTGTGTTTGGTAAAAAATGCTGAAATTAGCGGCGATTTGGCTGCTGTTTATACAAAGCCGAGCGCCCAAGGGTATCAACATGCTTTATAATGCAGGTGCTATTCAGGCGAGAAAATGATTTTTGCTGATTGCGGTGATTACCTGTTCCAGGCTCTCGTTCAGAGGTGTCTCTGCGGTATTTACTTCAACATCTGCACGCGCATAGAGGCTTTCGCGGCTGAATAAAATTTGTTGTAGGTCATTCATGGCATCGGGCTTGCCTGCCATTGGGCGTTCGTCTCCCTGTCCGCGGACGCGGGACATGTGATCTTCCGGTGCTGCCTTTAACCAGATTGTATGGAAATGCTGTAGTAAATAATTGAAGGTTTGCGGGTTTGAAACAATCCCTCCGGCAACTGCCAATATCACAGCTTCATGGGTTGCAATGGTTTGCTCAAGCGACTGCCGTTCTAGCTGGCGATAGCCTTCCTGACCATATAAAGCAAAGACCTCATGAACGGGTATGCCGCTCACTTTTTCAATCTCGTCGTTTAATTCCAGGAACGGAATTTTCAGTTCGTCGGAAGCCAGCCTGCCAAGGGTAGATTTTCCGGCACCCCGTAATCCGATGAAAGCGATGCGATTGGATTTTGGATTGCTGATTGCCTGAGGCTCCAGCATTTTGATAACTTGGGCCCGTTGCTCAATTGTGGCGTTGCTCAACAGATATTTCGCCATGGAAAGATCTGAATTCCACGGGTCTTCTTCTGATACGAGCCACTCAATCTTAAAATCAAGCGCGTTGGCTACCCGCAGCAGTAATCCGATTGAGATATTGCCACTGCCGCTTTCAAGCTGGGCAAGATATCGTTGTGAGACGCCGGAATCTTCGGACAAGGCTCGGCGCGAAATGCCTTTTCGTGCGCGCAGGTTTTTCACCCGTTCGCCTACGGTGCGAAGTAGCCGGGTATAACTGGCTTCATCTCCGTATTCGGTGTCGTCAGGATGTGTTGCCTGCCCGCTAAAGGTTACAATTTCACTCATTAAAACGCCGCCGATTTCTCATTCGATTTAACATACATGCCATTTGCAGGTGGTTCAACATCGCGAAGCAATGCAATTTAATCCCTGTTATTACAACGAAAGAGGCACAATATTGCAGTTCCTATGCCTCCTCCATTTTGTAAAATCGGAAAATTGTCCCGAATTATGTTAAATAGTGCATATTTTTCTTACCAACTGTTCCAAAATTTTGCAATAACTTGCATTGATGAAAAGAATTAAGGATGAATGTCCATAAGCTGGATGTCGTCTCGTATTGGCAGGAGGAAACAGAATGATTAGCCAGAAGCTTAACGACACTTTGACCAAAACGGGCCCCGGTTCGGATGCCGGTGCGGTGCTGCGGCACTATTGGCAACCTGCGGCATTGCTGGATGAGTTGGTCGGGAAACGTCCCGTTGTTCCTGTAAAATTGCTCGGGGAAGAGTTGGTATTGTTTCGTGATAGTGAGGGTGAGTTGGGTTTGATCAGCCGCGCCTGTCCCCATCGCGGCGCTGATCTTTGTTATGGACGGCTGGAAGACAATGGTTTGCGATGTCCCTTCCATGGTTGGCACTTTGATCGTAGCGGCCAATGCGTTGAACAACCTGGCGAGCCTGAGGGCTCTAAAATGCATACACAGATCAAGACGACATCGTATCCGGTTGTTGAAAAAAACGGAATAATCTTTGCCTATATGGGGCCGGGTGAACCACCGGAATTTCCAAATTTCGATTGCTTTCGTGCACCAGAAACCCATGTTTTTGCGTTCAAAGGGCTTTGGGAGTGTAATTGGTTGCAGGCAATGGAAGTGGGGATTGACCCAGCTCATGCGTCATTCCTTCATCGTTTCTTACAGGATGAAGACCCAGATGACAGTTACGGCAAGCAGTTTCGTGACAAGGCCGCCAATACAGATGTTCCAATGACCAAATTGCTGCGCGACTATCCTCGCCCAGAAATCAGTGTTGAAGAAACTGATTATGGCATGCGCCTTATTGCGCTTCGTCATATGGAAGATGGGCGCACCCATGTGCGCATCACCAACCAGATTTTTCCTGAAGCGATTTGCATTCCAATGTCGCGTGAAATGATCATCACCCAGTGGCATGTGCCGGTGGATGATGAAACTTGTTATTGGTATTCAATGTTTACCAGCTTCGATAAACCGGTAGATAAGGAGCTGATGCGTAACCAAAGGCTGGAAGGCAACCGTTTACCGGACTACACGCCGATCAAAAATGCCAGCAATAATTACGGATACGACCCTGAAGAGCAAAACGATACCACCTATACCGGCATGGGATTGGATATCAATGTGCACGATCAATGGGCCGTGGAATCCATGGGCAGAATTCAAGATCGTACCCAGGAGCATTTAGGCAAAACAGACGTGGCGATCATTAAGTATCGTCGCATGATGAGAGCAGCAATTGATAACCTTAAAAACGGTAAGGCGGATGCTTTGCCAATGATGAATGGTATATCTCCAGCCGATGTTTACGGGCCGGTTTCCAATGATACAATTGCTTTGGATGATGATTGGAAGGGAGCGGCTCTGGCAAGTGATGAAGAGCGCCGTGCGAATTGCACCGGATGGTCTGCAACGATTTCCACCTGAGTATAGAGTAGTTGAAAGAGTATCCCATTTTGGCAGATCATGCGAAAAAGATAAGGCAGGGGGCATTGGCTCAGGCAGGATTGCTTGATGCAAATGATATCACCCTTGCCGCAGAATTAATCACCCAGTTGAGCGATAGTGGTGTTGAAACCGTGCGCGTGCTGTTTGCTGACCAGCACGGTATTTTGCGCGGCAAGACCATTGTTGCCAGTGCATTTTCATCTGTCTTTGATAGTGGAATTACCACTACCTCGACCCTGTTGCTCAAGGATACGTCACACCGAACAGTGTTTTCTATCTGGTCTGACGATAAAGGAATTGCTTCTGGGCCTATACAGGGGGCTGGTGATATTTGGTTGGTTCCAGATCCTAGCACTTTTAAGATTTTGCCTTGGTCGCCGCATTCAGCGTGGATACTTTGCGATACGGTATTTACCAATGGCGACCCCATTCCGTTTGCTTCGCGTAGTGTATTGAAGAATGCGATTTCGAAATTGCGCGAAAAGAATATTGCGATGGTGGTTGGGCTCGAAGTGGAGTTCCATGTTTTTGAACTGGTCGATCCCAAGCTAGAGCATAGTGATGCAACAATGCCGGGCCAGCCGCCCATTACCAGAAATTTGAACCATGGTTATCAACTCCTGACCGAGACCTGCTACGGTCAGGTTGAAGACATAATGGATGAGCTTCGACGTTATTGTGAAGCAATGGGATTGCCTGTCCGTTCAATGGAAGTTGAGATGGGGCCGAGCCAGTTTGAGTTCACCTTTGATCCAGATACGCCTCTTGCCCATGCGGATAATATGGTGATGTTTCGCACCATGGTGAAAGAGGTGTGCGCTCGTCGTGGGCTGCATGCGACATTTATGTGTCGCCCCAAGGTGGAGAATGGAGCCTCAAGCGGCTGGCATTTGCACCAATCGCTGGTTGATGCTTCTACTGGCGACAATCTTTTGATGCCGGAACGTGCAGGCGAGATAAACAATTTGGCCAGCCAGTGGATCGCGGGCCTTCTGGCCCATGCGGGCGAAGCCTGTCTTCTGACAACGCCTACGGTAAATGGCTATAAACGCTATCAACCGTTCCAGATGGCACCAGATCGTATTCAATGGGGCCATGATAATCGGGGCGCGATGATCCGCGGATTGATGAAGCCTGGAGATGCGAGCAGCCGGGTTGAAAACCGTGTCGCCGAACCGGCGGCAAATCCATATTACTTCTTTGCATCCCAAATAATTTGTGGCCTTGCCGGGATAAACGGCAACCTTCAGGCACCGCCAGCGGTTGAAACACCTTATGATGGTGACGCGCTGAAATTCCCCAAGTCTCTGGTCGAATCAATCGAACAATTTGAGAATTCAACGTTGTTCTTGGAGCAGTTTGGAAAAGAGTTTGTTGACTATCTTTCACAGATTAAGCGTGCGGAATGGGACAGATATCTGCAGTCAATTTCGGAATGGGAGCAGGCAGAGTATT
>JAESUH010000143.1 GCA_016763155.1 Rhizobiaceae bacterium | reverse complement strand
TAATAAAATAGGCTTACCGTTTTGCGCTAAGCGAGCCGTAAATTTAATGCTTTCAGTGGCATAGATTTTGACTGGTAGCTTATCAATGCTCATGGTGAGATTTGAGAGTACTTTAATTTTATTATCTGGTGTCACTTTGCCAATGGCTTGCCATGGACCCGGCATCGGCGCTTCAATTGAAATAACATCCACGCTGCTCTCATCTAACCATGCGACATTTTCTGGATGTTTCCAGGCATAGTATTTCACTCCATCAGGGCGAACCAATACGACGGGTTGAGAGGCTTCTTCTCGATGAATAATAAAAGTCACTTGTGAAACGGTAGAGTCGACTCTAAAACGATTGTCTAACCAAGACATTTTAGTTCCATCTTGAGCCCAACTGACCGCCGAAAACAGCATCGACCCCATCAACATTGTCTTTGCTAACCAGCCCCACATACACACCCCTTTACTTAACAGATTGACGCCATAAACTAGGGCCACGTTGTCGCTGGATATAGACCAGCGCCATGTTGTGCTAAGTGGCGCCAATGGTGCTGGGAAAACCAACCTTTTAGAGGCTATTTCGTTTCTTTCTCCCGGGCGAGGAATGCGCCGCGCGGTTTCCGATACCATTGCCAATACCCATGGTGACGGCACTTGGTCGGTGTTTGCCCAAATGGAGGGCATGGAAGGCGACGTCCGCATCGGCACGGGATTGCAGAAAACCGCCATTGGTCTGGAAACCAACCGACGCATCCATATAGATGGGGTGCAGGCGCGGGCAAATGAACAATTGCTCGATCATTCGCGCATTATATGGCTGACCCCGGCAATGGATGGTCTTTTCACCGGCCCTGCAGGCGACCGCAGGCGGTTCATGGACCGTTTGGTTCTGGCGATTGATCCAGCCCATGGCAAACGGGTTTCAAATTATGAGCGCACCATGCGAAACCGCAACAAAATCCTCAAGGATGATATGCCGGATGCCGCATGGCTCGATGCATTGGAGGTTCAGTTTGCCGAGCTGGCAACGGCTATTGCTTTTGCCAGAATGGAATTGATCACCTTATTATCAAGGGTGATTGTCGAAAATGACGACCCTAATTCACCCTTTCCCGATGCATTGATTTCGATGGAAGGACTGTTGGAAAATATGGCGGGAGAAATTTCTGCCAGCGATCTGGAAGAACAGTTCCTACATCAGTTACACGCCTCCAGAAGATTAGATGCGGCAGCAGGGCGAACGCTTCAAGGACCACATCGTTCTGATTTATTGGTTCATCACCGGCCAAAGGCCATGAAGGCGGCGCTTTGTTCAACCGGCGAACAAAAAGCATTGCTGATTGGCTTGTTACTGGCTCATGCCAAATTGGTTGGAGATATGCATGGGGCCGCGCCCATTTTATTGCTGGATGAAGTGGCCGCTCATCTGGACAGTGAGCGGCGGGCTGCACTCTATGAGATGATTGATAAACTTGGCTGTCAGGCCTGGATGACCGGCACGGATCAAAGCCTGTTTGAGGCTTTGGAGGGAAGAGCCCAGTGCTTTAATGTTGCTAATGGTGTGCTTGATCCGATATGAAATTGAATTATTCGTAACTCAAAGGCCCAATCCGCATGAATCTTTCATCTGAGGAACTGGAACGTTACGCCCGCCACATTGTATTGAGTGATGTGGGTGGGCCGGGCCAGCAATTATTGAAAAAGGCCCGGGTGCTGGTCGTTGGTGCTGGCGGTCTGGGAACGCCGGTACTGCAATATCTTGCGGCATCCGGAGTGGGTGCAATTGGGCTGGTTGATGATGATGTGGTTTCCCTTTCCAATCTTCAGCGTCAAATCATTCACGATACAGATCGGGTCGGTGATCAAAAAGTAGAAAGCGCCAAAGACGCGCTTTTGCGTATCAATCCAAATGTGAATGTGGAAATTTTTAACACCCGTTTGAATGCAGAAAATGCCCATGAACTGATCGCTAAGTTTGATATCGTCTCAGATGGTAGCGATAATTTCGATACCCGGTTTCTGGTTGCTGATACTTGCAGGGAACTTGAAAAAACTTTGGTAACCGGTGCGGTCGGTCGTTTTGATGGGTCGTTGACCACGATTAAGCCTCATCTGAGCGATGAAAATGGTAGAAAACATCCGCAGTTTCGTGATGTTTTCCCGAAAAAGCCGCCTGAAGGCTTGCTGCCCACTTGTGCAGAAGCCGGAATTATTGGCGCATTGACCGGAATAATTGGTTCCATGCAGGCTTTGGAAATCATCAAGGAAATCACCGGCGCAGGCGAAGGTCTTGCAGGCCGCCTTATACTCTATGATTCGCTTCATTGCAGGTTTGAAGAAATTAAATACCGCTCCAAATAACCTCATCCCGCCAAATCAAATGCTGTCCTGTGCCAAATAGCACACGAGTTAAGCAATAGCGGCCCTATCTCCATGTCATCGGTGGGAAAACTTATCCGAGATTAAAATGGAGAGATTATGATGACGAATAAATTGGTTAAAACTACCCTTGCAGCTTTGGCATTTGTAACGTTTGTAAGCAGCTTCAATGTGGCATCAGCCAGCGTTGGCTCACTTCCCCTTGATAGCGTTAACACCATCAACGAGCAGATTGGTGAAGTCGAAACCGCACCGACCAAAGTGCATTACCGCTATTATGGCCACAGCCACCGCAGAAACCATTATAATCGTGGTTACGGTCATCGTCGTTCATATAATGATGGTTGCCGTCGTGTCAAAGTGCGCCATTGGGATGGTTACGGTTATGCATACCGTTGGGTAAGAAGGTGCTACTAAGCACATTTAGAAAAAGGCAAAAGCGCACCAGGCGCTGAGCATTTATGAATTCAGAAACCACCATCAACCCCGGTCAATCGACAGGGGTTGATGGTGTCATGGTCCGCTTTGCTGGTTGATGCCCAGCTCATGAACTATTCCAAAATAAGTTGGTTACACACTTAAGAAAGTGGTGATATCCGAACTTCAACACGGCGGTTTAAGGCTTTTCCTCGCTGTGTATCATTGGGTGCCAGCGGACGTGTCTCGCCATAACCAATAACCAGTAGCCGCCGTCCATCAACATTGCGAGAGTTGAGATACCGGGCCACATTTGTGGCGCGTTGCTCTGAAAGTTGCTGATTGAAACGCTCGTCTCCGTCGCTATCGGTATGACCATCTATATCCAGCAGAGTTTTTGGATATTTATTAAGAACAATCGACACAGAATCCAGAACCTGAAAAAATCCGGGATTAAGTGATGCTTGGCCCGAAGCGAAGGTCACATCATCCGGCAAATTCAGGATAATAGAATCACCGTTACGGGTGACGCTGACGCCAGAATTTCGCAATTGCGCACGTAATTCCTCTTCCTGACGATCCATATAACTGCCAATTCCGCCACCCACCAATGCACCAATACCAGCGCCGATCAATGCAGCTTTGCGTTGGTCTTTACCGCTTTTGTTCTTGGTCACCAAAAACCCGGTCAATGCGCCGGCAACAGCGCCGAGCCCTGCACCTGCTGCGGTGTTGTTGCGTTGCTGACCACCGGTTAAAGGGTCTTGTGAAGTGTTGCATGATGCAAGCAGCAGCGCCGCTGCAATCACGGATAGTTTTCTCATATTCAGTCCCCTGACTTCAAATTTTACTGTCTATATAATCAACCCCAAATACGGCAAATTTCCAATTGCTAAATTTTTGGCTGTTTTTACTGGCATAGTATTAACTTAGATGGTTAATACATTATGAGCATTGGAGAGCACATTGACCATCAGACAACATAAGGGCGATCTGCCCGATCTATCAAATTATTATGACAGCGTTGCAATCGATACTGAAACCCTGGGGCTTTTTCCTCTTCGAGATCGCTTATGCGTAGTGCAATTATCCCCAGGTGACGGCACCGCTGATGTGGTTCAGATCGAAAAGGGGCAAAAAAGCGCTCCCAATATAGAGAAATTGCTGGCTGATCCGGCTGTCACCAAGATTTTTCACTTTGCCAGGTTTGACCTTGCTGTGCTTTATCACGCTTTTGGTGTTATGGCGGAGCCTGCCTATTGCACAAAAATTGCATCAAAGCTGACCAGAACCTACACAGATCGCCATGGTTTGAAGGATTTGGTAAGGGAAATGACCGGATCAGATATTTCCAAGCAACAGCAAAGTTCTGACTGGGCCGCAGAAACCCTGACCAAAGCTCAAACGGAATATGCAGCCTCGGACGTACTCTATCTGCATGAGCTTCGTGCCAAACTTGATCAAAGGCTAATCCGTGAAGAACGCGTAGAATTGGCGGCGGAAGCCTTCAAATTCTTGCCCACAAGGGCAAAGCTTGATTTGGCAGGCTGGTCAGAGACTGATATTTTTGCCCATAGTTAACGGTTTGTTACCGTTAACGTCATATTATTTGTTTTGGTGATGTTTGCGAAAACTTCAACATAATATGACCAAAAATTTCCGTCAGAAATCCGCTGGAGACCTAAGGAAATTTGAAAACTAGCGATGCCAATGAACACTGTTGTACCTCAAATTATGATTCCCAAGGACCTAGAAGCACAGCTGGGTTCCGCGAACGTGATCTCTGAGCGGGAATTGGCAGCGAATGTCGGCCATAGCGGGCAGGATTTTATGTCCTCCACGCGTGAACCCGGCGAGTTTGAAAGGGCCTTGCGCCATTCAGGAAAAGTTCGTCGACTGAAGGTGATTTTGCCAATCATCGCAATCGTCGTGGTGTTAGGTTTTGTTGGTGCCATAGCACTTCGAAGCGTCAGTCTTCCCAATATATCCATAGGTTCTTTGGATCTGAGTGACGGAAAACTGGTGATGAAAAACCCGAAACTCAATGGTGTTGACGGCAAACAACGTCCCTACAATCTGGTTGCTGAAAAAGCCATTCAGGACCTGTCGAAACCTGGCGAGATTGAACTTGAAAGCATTATAGCCCGTCTTCCAATGGATGATGGTGTGTTTGCAAATGTCACGGCAGTTCGCGGAATTTATAATTCGGAGAAGAGAACGCTGACCATGATTGGTGAAGTCACCATGAAAACAGAAACAGGACTGGACGCTCTGCTTTATGATGTGGATATGGACATTGCTTCAGGTAGCCTCCAAACATCAAAGCCCGTCAGCCTTAAATCTGAAAGTGCAGATATATTTGCTGATAGCATGCAAGTTGAAAGAAACGGCGAATACATTATCTTTGAGAAACGCGTCAGATTAACTCTTTATCCGTCGGCCATACAGGAAAACGAGAATGTCCAGGCAGATGATGAGCAATAAGGTAACTACATGAAATTTATGGTAATTATCAAAAAGAAAAATATTAAGTTGGAGCAAGTTCAGATGTCATTGCTGTTTTCTGGCTTTCACAAAGCACTCCATTCCCTTGTCCTTATGGCAATGCTTGTATTTGGTTTGTCCGGGCTTGTTACGCCTGCATTGGCGCAAAATTTTGGCGGTGCATTTGAAGGCATGCAGGATAATGACCAACCCATTCAAATTGAAGCGGACCGCCTTGAAATTGAAGATAGCAAAGGTACTGCCTTTTTTAAGGGAAATGTGAATGTGGTTCAGGGCACGACCATATTGAAGGCTGGCACATTGCGAGTGTATTATTTCGGGAAAAATGACGGTAAGGGCAATGGCTCCGGCACCCAGATTAAGAAAATTGTAGCTGGGGGAAAGATAGCGGTTCGTTCCGGAGATCAATTGGCAACTGCCGACAGTGCCGTATTCAATATGCAAACGGATACGGTTGAACTTAAAGGAAACGTTACCGTCAGTCAGGGCGATAACATTGCCACGGGATGCCTGTTGCGGGTAAACATTAAGACCAACGCTGCTAAACTGGAACCTTGTAAGGGCAAAGGTGGCCGCGTGAGAATTTTACTCACCCCCGGTTCTCAAACGAATTAGCGTCTAAATGTTGGATATTGTGTCGAAATTTTTGAATAAAATTAGCGAGTGGATTCAACGTCTTCCGGTTAGGAAAGCGAAGAAAGTCGGCTGGGCTGGAGAAACTTCAAAGGTTTCTGCGGCTAAACCTCCGCAATATTCAGCCGCCAATGTGCACACACTATCTCAACCAAAAGTTCCTGAAAGTTCTTCTAGTAGTGGGTTGCTGGTTCAAAATATTGAAAAATCCTATGGTGGCCGCAAGGTTGTGGATGGTATTAGCCTTCAGGTTAGGCGGGGAGAGGCCGTTGGTCTTTTGGGGCCAAATGGTGCAGGGAAAACCACCAGTTTTTACATGATTACGGGCCTTGTTCAGCCAGATGCCGGCCAGATTACCCTTGAAGGTCATGACGTTACCAATTTGCCCATGTATCGTCGCGCCAGGCTTGGTATCGGATATCTGCCGCAGGAAGCGTCAATTTTCCGCGGGTTGAGTGTGGAAAACAATATTCGTGCCGTATTAGAGGTGGTGGAGCCTAATAGAGATAAGCGCGAAGCTCATCTGGATGCCTTGCTGGACGAATTTTCCATTTCACATTTACGAAAATCTCCTTCGATTGCACTTTCCGGTGGCGAACGCAGGCGCTGCGAAATTGCCCGTGCGCTTGCAACCAGACCTGCCTACATCTTACTCGACGAACCTTTTGCAGGCATTGATCCCATTGCTGTAGGAGATATTCAGAACCTGGTACGTCATTTGACCAAGCGCGGAATTGGCGTTCTGATCACAGATCACAACGTTCGAGAGACCTTGGGATTGATTGATCGGGCCTATATAATTCACGCAGGTAGGGTGCTCACCCACGGCCTTCCAGACCAAATTGTGGGCAATGAAGACGTGCGTCGTTTGTATCTTGGAGAGCAGTTTACACTTTAGGAACCTCCATCTGTTACAGTTCCTGTATAACAATTGAGCTAGAGCCGAAATAATCGGCCATCAAATGTAGACAGGCAGGAAAATATGGCGATATCCGCCAAACTTCAATTAAAGCAATCACAATCGCTTGTGATGACGCCGCAATTGCTTCAGTCGATAAAACTGTTGCAGTATAGTAATGTGGAATTGCAGGATTTCATCCAGAGCGAGTTGGAAAAAAATCCAATTCTGGAAATTGAAAAACCAGCTGAAGACCGTCTTTCTCAAGGAGCTGGCGAGCAAACCAGCAATCGCCCGGAATCCGGTGATGGAGAGCCCTCCGTCCCTGACGTTAGTACTGTCGTAAATGATGAATTGGCGGTACAGCAGGCTAACCTTGAATTGCAGCTCGATACCTCCATGGAAAACGTGTTTGACGCGGGGACAACTGGCGCTGATGCAAACCAAAATAGAGAGTCAAAAGACTTGGCTGATTGGAAATCTGAATTTTCCGGTGGCTCAACCTCAACTGGCGGTTCTATGAGTGGCCCCGGCTCCGACTATAATATTGAGGCTTTTGTCGCTGAAAAAGTGAATTTTCGCCAATCATTGATTGAGCAGGCAAATCTCACCTTTGTTAGTGAAACAAAGCGACATATTGCAGAAGAAATCATTGGTTCCATAGATGATGACGGTTATTTGCGCCGCGAATTGCAGGAGATAGCTGAGACAATTTCGGCCTCCCTTGGTGAAACTGGTGTTGTGCTTCAATCCATACAAAGTTTTGATCCACCAGGAATTTGCGCACGTAATTTGAGAGAATGTCTGGCAATTCAGCTGGCCCATAAGGACCGGCTTGATCCAATGATGGAAAAATTACTGGCAAATCTCGATCTATTGGCAAGGCACGATTTTTCAAAATTGATGAAAGCCTGTGAAGCTGATCGCGGTGACCTGATGGAAATGATTGCAGAGATCCGCGCTTTGAACCCACGTCCCGCGAGCCAACTGGATGCAGAGCCTGTGAGTGGAGTGACCCCTGATGTTTTTGTAAAAATGCGTGCAGATGGTGGTTGGGCAATAGAACTGAACACTGAAGCGCTGCCGAAAGTGCTCGTAAATCGCACCTATCATGCAGAAATTTCAAAATCCGTAGTAAATGACCAAGACAAAGAATTCATGGTCGATTGTCTACACACGGCAAACTGGCTGGTGCGAAGCTTGGACCAGCGAGCACAAACCATATTAAAAGTGGCAACTGAAATAGTAAAACAGCAGGATATGTTTTTTGCTCAGGGGGTGGAACACCTCAAGCCGCTTAATTTGAAAACCGTTGCTGAAAATACCAAAATGCACGAATCAACCGTTTCCAGGGTTACTTCCAATAAATATATCCTGACAGAACGCGGTATTTTCGAAATGAAGTACTTTTTTACTGCAGGTCTTGCAGCAACCAGTGGAAATGACCTCCATTCTGCTGAAACTGTACGCCATAAGATAAAGACTTTAATCGAAGCAGAATCCATTGATCGCGTCTTGTCGGATGATGCAATCGTTGAATTGTTGAAAAGTGATGGTGTAGAAATTGCCCGCCGAACCGTTGCTAAGTATCGAGAATCAATGCGTATTTCATCTTCGATTCAACGCAGACGTGAAAAAAAGAATCTTGAACTAGCAGGTTAAAAATTCTATTTTATTCTCACAGGCAGACGTTGCACTGGTATGAGATGTGCGTTGGCATGTCCTGATTGTGGATGGCGGGTTCTTACTCGTAAAATAAATTTCAAGCTATTCGCACGGGCAAAAAATTGCTAACATTTGCTAATTGCACGTCAAAGTTGATTTGTTCAGCGTGACTGTAATTGTTCAAGGTAATAACACTCAGGAAAGTGAGGATCCCATGACTCTGCGAATTTCAGGTAAACACATGAATGTCGGCGAAGCTCTTACAACTCGGATCGAAGACCGTATTGAAGACGCTGTAACGAAGTTTTTTTCTGGCGGTTATACGGGAAGTGTAACACTGGAAAAAATGAACAATCGATTTACCTGCGATTGCATGGTGCATCTGAATTCCGGCGTTAATTTGCAGGCAACAGGTTCAGAAATGGATCCCACAGCCGCTTTTGAAGCTGCAGCGGACCGTATCGAGAAACGTTTGAGACGGTACAAAAGAAAACTGAAAGACCATCATGCTAATGCCAGCATTAAAACCATGGGCGAGGCGGCCTATGCAATTGTGCAAACTCCCCCGGAAGAAGATGAAATCCCGGAAGATTATAATCCAACAATCATTGCTGAAAGCATGAAACAAATTGAGACCCAAAGCGTTGCCCAGGCAGTTATGCAGTTGGATATGACCGATCAACCGGTTGTCGTCTTCACCAATGCTGGCAATGGTCAAACCAATGTGGTTTACCGCCGCACTGACGGAAATATTGGGTGGGTTGATCCTGCCCTTGCAAAGTGATAAATCGATCTCTCTTAACGATTAATCACTGATCTTTCCACGAGGGGGCTTTCATGGACCTTGGTGATCTGGTTTCGCCAGAACATATAGTTGCATCTTTGAAGTCTGGTTCCAAAAAACAAGTTCTGCAAGAATTGGCAGAACTTGCTGCCGATGTCACAGGTGTACCTGAGCGTCGTATTTTTGATATCCTGCTAGAGCGTGAGCGCCTTGGTTCAACGGGTGTTGGCAATGGTATTGCCATCCCCCACGGTACTTTGCCCGAATTAGATCAGATTTTCAGCCTCTATGTGAGGCTGGAAAACTCGGTTGATTTTGATGCGGTGGACGGTGAAGATGTTGATATCATCTTTCTGCTATTGGCGCCGGAAGGTGCGGGTGCAGAGCACCTCAAGGCATTAGCGCGAATTGCTCGGGTTTTGCGCGATGAGAACACTTGCGAGAAACTGCGCAAATCCAGTGAGATTTCGGCCATCCATACGATCTTATGCGCACCCCAGGCCTCCAAAACTATGTAATGGTCTTAGCCCATGCCGATAGTGAACCTAGATCCCGCAAATCCCCTGCAAGATGGAAGACAGTCCCTGCGAGCTCTTGAAATTCGAAGTGGTGTGGTACGCGAATTTCAAAAAATGGGCGTGGCGCTGATATCGGAACTTACCCTGGCTAACAACAGACGTGCTGATTTGATCGGCATTGACCGCAAAGGTCAGGTTTTGATTGTTGAAATCAAATCCTCGATTGAAGATTTCAGAGTCGATAAAAAATGGCCCGAATATCAGCAATTTTGTGATCGATTCTATTTCGCGACCCTTATTGATGTTCCAGCCGATATTTTCCCCCAGAGCGAAGGCCTGATTATTGCGGATAATTATGGTTGCGAGATTATCCGGGAAGCCGAAACTATGAAACTGGCAGGTGCCACCCGAAAAGCCCTGACCATGCGCTTTGCCAGAGCCTCAGCCCAACGTTTGGAACGGGTGCTGGATTATTGCGAGAGAAGTGGCACGGATATCCCGACTGACCTCAGCCATCTGAGTGGAGACTAGCTCCAGTTCATTTAATCCAGATCATTCTTCTGAACTATCCGGTTTGGAAAATATCCGCAAAACCAGATAGCCGAGCACCGCTGAAACAAGCGAGCCGAAGACAATGCCCAGTCGCTCATTCATTTCATATCCGACGTTGCTTTGTTCGAACGCCAATGAAGATATGAACAGGCTCATTGTAAACCCGATGCCGCAAAGCACCGATAACCCGTATATTTGTACCCAGGTAACTTTATCAGGTAGCTGGGCCAAACCGGCTTTCACGGTAATCCAGATAATACCAAAAATGCCCAATTGCTTGCCAACAACAAGACCAAGCCCGATCCCCAATGGCACAGGAGCCAAAAGGTCGCTAAATCCGAGGCCGGAAAGATTGATGCCAGCGTTACAAAAAGCAAATATTGGCAGAATTATAAAAGCAACGGTTGCGTGAAGGTCATGCTCCAGACGCAATAATAACGGCTCCTTGTCGTCGTCACCGCCAGTTAAAGGAATGAACATTGCCAACACAATTCCTGCCAAAGTAGCATGAATGCCCGATTTCAAAACAGCGATCCAAAGGATGGTTCCGACAAATATATAGGGTGTGGCTCTGGTAACCCCGAGCCAATTGAGAAAGGCCAGAGCTACGATAGCGCCAGCAGCCACTGCAAACATCATCGTGGAGAGATCGCCGGAATAAAAAATGGCAATAATAACAATCGCCCCAATATCATCGATGATTGCCACGGCGAGCAGGAATAATTTCAGCGCACTGGGTACTCGACTGCCCAACAATGCCAAAACTCCCAGCGCAAATGCAATATCTGTCGCCGTGGGAATCGCCCATCCTCTCATGGCTTCAGGATCACCGTAGTTTACAGCGGTATAAAGAAGTGCAGGAACCACTATGCCAGCAGCCGCTGCAAGGGCAGGGAGGGCAATCTTGGATGCAGAAGATAATTGGCCAGTAAGGACCTCGCGCTTAAGTTCCAGCCCAACCAGAAAAAAGAAGATGGCCATAAGAGCATCATTGACCCATAGCAATAATGGTTTGGCGATATTCAATGCGCCGATGCGCATTTCAACAGGTGTTTCCAGCAACATATCGTAAAACGGCTTAAATGCTGAGTTTTCTGCTAGAATTGCCAAAACTAACGCCCCCATCAGCAGAAATCCGCCAGCGGTTTCAAGGCGTAAAAATTTTTGTACCAACGACATGTTGTTTTCCTGTTGTTTGCAATTAAACAACAATTTGCCACCTGTTCTTCTGGCAGGCAATAGCAATGCACCAAAAATTTGATGATTACCAAAAGTTACTTCGGTGCTGGACTGTTTCTTCTTTCAAAAGCATTGAAAATAGGAATGCTCTGGCCCTGCGAGCTTTGTATGACAGGTCGATCAAAGCGCAGAAATACTACTTTAAGTGAAATGAAAATTGCGCAAATGTTTACTCATGTGAATTAAAGTTGCATTTAAATTACAATTGATTTAGCCTGCGACATATTGGACCCGGTCGGCTGTCTACATGGCTGGCCTGGAAATTGGAGGAGATAGTTCGGTTAAAAATTGATTTTTGCCGGGCTCAGGCGAGGCAATGCAGCTGTTTACGTCTAGTAATCTGCAATTAGCCTGAAAAACTTGGGACAAAGAGGGGCAGCGAAGAAAATACGGGAGGTATTTTCTTCTGGCAGATATTCAACTGTGATGGCCCTTCTGAAAATGG
>JAESUH010000142.1 GCA_016763155.1 Rhizobiaceae bacterium | reverse complement strand
AGGCTTTCTACTCGTTCACTGAATTGATATTCGAAATGCAGATCCCGGAAAGCTTCTATGCCCTCAACAGTTGCCAGGTTTTTGGAACGCACAAGTACCACAGCATCATTATTGAAGTCTCTGAATTCACTTAACAATGTGTCGTAATTTTTGATTTCCTGCGAGCCATCGCGCAATATATCAATATTGGCTCCGGAAAATTGCAGTTTGGTTACGCCAAAGGCCGCAACCAGTGTGATAATGAAAAATATGACGGTAAAAAGTATCGGTTTCCGCAAAGCGGCCAATCCGATTTTCTCCATGCCAAAGCCATTGATCATCTCATGTCCTGTACCGGCGAATCGGGCCCAAATACTTAAGCAATTATAGCGCGTTACAAAAATATGGCCAACATTTTAAAGTAATATTCGTTTCTACAGAAATTTTACTGTGGCCAAACGCCATATCTGGCTAAATCAGCTCTCATTTGTTGGGACGATGTAAAATGCTCTGCCTGCCAGCCAGCTTTGCGAGCTGCCTCAATATTGTTTGGAGAATCATCGAAAAACAATATATTTTCCGGCACCAAATCATATTCTCGGGAATGTTGCTCGTATATTGCAGCGTCTGGTTTAACCAGTTTAACCTCACCGGAAACAGTCACTCCACGGGGAAGCTTAAGGCCCGGATAAATTTCGGCAGCCAATGGCAACGTATCCTGATGGAAATTGGTCAACATTGTCACATCATGGCCAGCTTCAATCAGGGTTTGCATGATTTGAAAGGTTCCCGGAATCTCGCGCGGGATCATTTCGTGCCAGTATTTGCGATAGGCGCGGATATTGGTTTCATGATCGGGATGTTCAGAAATCAGAATTTCTTCCGCATGAGGCCACTCGCGACCTCTGTCTTGCTCTAGATTCCATTCCGCATTGCAAACATTATCCAGAAACCATCGGCGTTCCTTGTGGTCTGGAATGAGTTGTTGGTATGGAATTTCAGGGTCCCAGAAAATCAGCACCTGACCAATATCAAATACAATATGATTGATTTTTATCATTAGGACGTCCTTGGTTATGTAATCAGGTGAAGCCGATTGATTTTCGTTCCCCGCCAGAAAGTGTGCAAGATGCAACAGCGATTTCGGCTGCCAACTTTGCGTTGTTTTTAATCAAAGCGATATTGGTTTCGAGAGATTTTCCACCGGTGATTTCCAAAATACGTGAAAGCAACCATGGGGTAACCGCTTTTCCGGAAACTCCAGCTTCTTCTGCCTCTTTGATGGCCTGCGCAATGTGAACAGCCATAATATCAGCTGGTATTTCATCAGCTTCGGGAACTGGGTTGTTGATCAATATAGATCCGTGTTGGCGCAAATTCTTTCGTACCAACCACATTTTTGCAATCTCTTCGCAGCTATCCAGCCGTAGAGGGACGGGAAGGCCGCTGCTTCGTGACCAAAATGCCGGCAAATCATCACAATTATAGCCAACCACCGGAACTCCCTCGGTCTCCAGCACTTCCAGGGTTTTTTCCACGTCCAGGATCGCTTTGGGGCCTGCGCAAATCACCATGACGTTGGTGCGACCAAGTTCGCCCAAATCTGCCGAAATATCAAAGCTCTGAGATGCACCCATATGAACACCGCCAATGCCACCTGTGGCAAAAACCTCAATGCCTGCCAATTCTGCAGCAATCATGGTCGCAGCAACCGTAGTGGAGCCGGGCTTGCCGGTCGATAGTCCATAAGCCAGGTCAGCCCGTGAGAGCTTTAGAACATCAGTTTCCTTTGCCAAACGTTCAATGGTTTCAGCATCGAGCCCAACTCTAATTTTACCATCAAGAACAGCAATGGTTGCAGGCGTTGCGCCATTTTCCCTTATTATTGTTTCAACGGCCATTGCCGTTTCGACATTTCGCGGCCAGGGCATGCCATGGGTAATAATGGTTGATTCCAAAGCGACAACTGGCTGGTTGTTTTCTAATGCCTGTTTGATTTCAGGCTGTATATTTAAATGCAGTTTCAACGCTTCAATCACTTTCAAATTATATAGAGGATAAAGTCAAAGCCTAACTCAGGCTTTGGCAGAATTCACATTAAATCCAATCCTTTAAGGCTGGTATGGCCATTACGGGCAATAATGATGTGATCGTGAACGGATATACCTACTTTTGTCACCAATTCAACGATTGTTTTGGTCATTTCAACATCTGCTCGCGAGGGAGTAGGGTCACCAGAGGGATGATTATGAACCAAAATTATGGCCGTTGCCGATAATTCCAGTGCACGTTTTAATATTTCACGCGGATATACAGGCGTGTGATCTATGGTGCCTGTTTGTTGCACTTCGTCACGGATCAGATGGTTCTTTTTATCCAGAAATAGGATGCGAAACTGCTCTACCTCTTCAAATGCCATCACAGAGCGGCAATAATCCAACACGGATTTCCATGATCCCAGCAATGGCTTATTGCGAACATCTCCGCTGATCAATTCTGCTGCAGCCGCTTGAATGAGTTTCAAATCGGTAACAGTTGCCGTGCCAATCCCCTTTACGCTTTCAAGGCGCGTTACCGGAGCGCTTACAACTTCTGCAAATGAACCAAATTCTTCAATCAGATCTTTTGCCAATGGTTTGGTGTCACGTCTGGGGATTGAGCGGAATAATATGAGTTCCAGCAACTCATAATCAGCCAGTGCTGAACGCCCGTTTTCGCGAAACTTCTGCTTAAGTCTGTCGCGATGGCCAAGATAATGCTGCTTTACGCTATCGTCGAAACCTTTGCCTTCACCTGCCATTTTATCCTCTTCATACCACTGAAATATATGGAGGCTTGGTAAATCCGGCCGGTGACAGAGTAAATATTTCGCAACCGGTCTCAGTAACACCGATTGAATGCTCAAACTGCGCAGACAGGGATCGATCACGCGTTACCGCTGTCCATCCATCATTGAGCACTTTGACGCTGGAGCGTCCCAGATTGATCATGGGTTCAATGGTGAAAATCATTCCGGCTTTCAATTCCACGCCTTCGCCCTGACGGCCATAATGCAGGATATTGGGCGCATCATGGAATAATTGGCCAAGGCCATGACCACAAAAATCACGCACAACCGAACATCTTTCGCCTTCGGCATAAATTTGAATTGCGGCCCCGATATCGCCGGTATAATTGCCCGGTTTCACAGCCTCGATACCAAGCATCATTGATTTATAGGTAACATCAATTAGGCGTTCTGCAGCCCGTTTGATCTTACCAACCGTATACATGCGGCTCGAATCCCCATGCCAGCCATCCAGCACATAGGTGACATCAATGTTGATAATGTCTCCCTCTTTTAGCGGCTTATCATTGGGGATGCCGTGGCAAACAACATGATTGATGGAGGTGCAGCAAGACTTCATATAGCCTTTATAATTGAGCGTAGCGGGGACAGCATCATGGTCGGCACCGAAATCAAACACGAATTTATCAAGGATAGCAGTGGTTTGCCCCGGCACCACAAGGCCAGTGATCTCATCGAGGCACTTTGCCGTTAACTGGCACGCTCGGCGCATGGCATCAAAACCATTGCTATCGTGGAGTTTGATGGCACCGGTAAATTTTATCGGCGCTTTGGTTGCTTCGACATAAGATTGCATAACAGCCTCAAGATATGATCAGGAATTCTCACCATTTATATCTCAAATCTGATGGTTGCTTCAACCGTTAGTTTACGAATGTCAAAGGTTAGCACGCCCTAATTTGGATAGTTGACTAAACCGTAAGCTATATTCCCTCAATCGGCACAAGATTGCGGGCAATGATGCCCGTTGTTGAAACTTCGCAACGAACGGCAAATGCCTCGACACCGACTGCAATCGCTTTATCAAATTCTGCGGCATAATTCGGGTCCATATCCCTTGCCAGAGCAAACTTGTTGCCGTCCATGCGCTGGATGACAAACAGCATGACTGCACGGTGGCCAATTTTAACCTGATTGGATAATTCCACCAAATGTTTAGCGCCGCGGGCAGTCACACAATCCGGAAATTCAAACAGGCCTTTTGTGCGCAATAAATGAGAGTTCTTGATCTCCACATAGGTGAGGGGGCGGTTCTCGTCGCTCAGAAGTAAATCAATGCGGGAATTCACCCCGTATTTGACTTCAGCCTTAATCGAACCATAGCCCTTCAGGGAAGGAATGAGGCCGTCTTCAATGGCTTCACGACCGATCTTGTTGGGTAAATTGGTGTTAACACACACCAAAGTATCGTCCGCCTCGATCAATTCAAAGGTATATCGTAATTTCCGTTTTGGATTGTGACTATCAGATATCCAGACCTTGCTTCCAGGTTCTTTCAACCCCAGCATGGCACCGGGATTTGGGCAATGCACGGTTTCGACGCTGCCATCTTCCAATTCCACATCGGCTAAAAACCGCTTGTAACGTTGGATCAGTCGACCTTCTATCAGTGGGTGAGGAAACTGCATATTTGGTTGAAACCTTGTCTGACAATAAGTTGAATATCTGTTTAGCCCAGTATGTGGCAAATAGAAATTATTATGAAAATATCCCGAATAATTATAATTATTTTATTGGCGGCGATAGCATTGCCGGTAATTTGGTATGGCGGGCGTTACTTGTTCGATCCCGCAGGCCTTTCGTTTGAAAAAGGCGCCATTTGCACCACCAATGAAACTGACAATGAGCTGGTCTTTTCAGTTGAATCTATCCCCGGTTCAAAAATGATTGCCTTATTGGCAAAAGGTGAAAACATTTGCGCACCATCATCCACATCAAACCCGACCGGTGAAATCAAAGTCGGAGAAGATGAGGACCATTTAGCCTGCGTCATTCAGGTTGATAAACCAGAAGATGTTATTTTCCTTAGCCGGTATTTTGGCGAGGGGAAATGTGATTGGGGCAAAACCACGCGTTAGGTCACGGACTCCGTTATTGTTGATAGCTCCCGCGATAATACAATTTGAATGATATCGAGCGAAAATGCACTTTCAATTGAGTTTGGCCACCGTTAAGACAATGCAATGCGGGATTAGACCTAAAACCTGATTTCAAATTGTAAAACTGTAATATTGCACTGGAAATTTTACATGTGGAGCATTGGCTTCGGGCTTGAAAAGATCGGGATCGCAGCTTTGCGCCGTCCGGTATTGTTCTCGTTATTTTTAGCGCTTGCCATTATTGTTAGCCTGTCTCAATTTTCCAATATCCGGTTTGATGGAAATATCACGTCGGTTTTGCCGAAATCATCCGACGCATTTGTTAAATATGACGAGCAGAAATCTGCTTTCCGAGATTTTTCCCGCGACATTGCCGTCATTGTACGCTCCCCCAGATTGCTAACTGCCCAAGGGCTTGAAGATTTGCGCTCCCTGCAATTGGATTTAACGCTGAGCGACGGTGTGGATAGCATTATCACAATGTTTTCGGTTCCCAAACCGGATCACGATACCGGCAACATCGTTCCATACTTTCCAGATGATTTAGGGGGAGATGAAAACGCACGAAAACTGGTTGACCAATTACTCCGCGAAAATCCCCAAGCGGCAAGTCTTATTTCACCCGATAAAAACACCGCCCTGCTGTTTGTCAGTCTGGAATCAGGAATGCAGGACAAAGGAGACCAAAGCCTTTACCGCATGTACCAAAGCTTCCGAAAGTCTGCTCTGGAGGCAGCGCCAAAGGATTTTGAAGTCCATTTTTCAGGTCTGACACCCATAGGCCTCACCATCATTCAGGCTCTGATCGAGGATCAGGTAAAATTGACTTTGATAGGATTGTTGTTGGGCGCAGGAATCGCTTTTGCAGTGTTTCGAAGTGTGATGGCAGCGTTGATATGTGCTATTCCTCCAGCGCTCACCGCCGTCTGGATCCTTGGAATGTTCGCGCTTGCCGGAGTGCCAATAAACTATCTGACCACTGTTTTGCCAACTCTGGGGCTAATCTTGGCCTATGCCGACAGCATTGTACTTTATTATCGCTGGCACAAAAGCAATTCAGAAACCCCTGATGGTGACCAAAATTCGATGTTGGCCAATTTGAAAAATGCCGTGAATCGGGTGGGACCGGCTTCTTCTTTAACTTCGATTACGACAGCACTGGCCTTTTTCTCGTTTTCCTATGCTTCCAGCCATGCTTTGACAGAATTTGCCTATTTGGGAGTAGGGGCTGTTTGTCTGGCATTTTTTGCAGTGATCGTCGGTATGCCGGTTGCCGGTCACTGGCTGGTTAAATTTGGTATGATAAAACCCAGCAACGCCCGCTTGCCAATGTTTGATAATTTCGGCCATTGGGCATTTGGCATCGCCTCGCGCAGGCCGGTTCTGATTTCCACAATTACTGTTGGAGTGATTGCTGCTCTCGCTTTTGTCCATGTGTCGATCCGGCCCGAGTATCGGATTACAGATTATCTGCCAGTTGCATCCGACAGCTATAAGGCGGAACAACTTGCAAATGATGTTTTTGGCGGTCGCTCGTTGATCTTTTTATCGGTTCCCATTGTGAACAAAGAAAACCTTTCAGCATCTGAAAACATCAATCGGTTGGTGGAAGTTGAAACGGCGCTGAGGACACAGTTTGAAGCCAGAAACATCAGCTCTCTCAACTTGTTATGGAAAAATTTCAAAACTGACGAAGCCAGGAAAAAGGTTACTGATGCCATCACCATGACCAATTTGGGCAATAGGCAAGGATATTTGTCTGCTGATGGTTCCAGCATGTTGGTATCGGTGCGAATTCCATCTGATCAGTCCATTAAAAAGACGCTTGAACAATTGGAGCAAATCAAAAAGATCTCTGAGACATTTGAGTTTGGTGACGAAACCAAAATCAGCGGGTTCCCAGTTTTGATGGCCCAGGAGTTCACGCATCTGATTGAGCAACTTCGCACAAGTCTGTTGATTGCCATTGGATTGGGAATTTTAGTTGTGGGAATTGCAACCAGGTCGCCCTTGATGATGTTTGCAGCTTTGACGCCCAATTTATTGCCCATTTTGGGTGTAGAATTGATTCTCTATTTACGTGGTGCAGCGATCAACATGTCAGAAGTAATCGCATTGACCGTCGCATTTGGTATAGCCATCGACAATGCTGTGCATGTGATCAATGTTTATGAAAGCGAAAAGAATAACGCTGGCTCAATCCTGGAAGCGATAGAAAAAACACTAGCAGAAGTGGGGCCCGCACTAGCTTCCAGCACTTTAATTATTTGTGTTTCCACTTTGGTAACTTTTTCAAGCGCCCTGCCTGTGGTACCAGTCTTGGGGCAATTAATTATTGCTACACTAATTCTTGCTTTATTTGCTAATCTGGTAATATTGCCAGCCAATATTTTGACATTATGTCGAATTATCAAGCGCAGGTAACGAAATTTGGAACTGACGATGCAATATTTCACAAAATCCCGTTTAGCTAATTCCTCATTCGTTAAATCCTTTGGGCTTCGGCTTCTATTTGCTTCCGCGATGATTGTTGCTTCAATATCCACCAGCATTCCGGCCCATGCCTCAGATGCGACTCAGTTCTTTCAGGGGCTGGATGGTTCTTATCGTGGCCGGGGTAAGGCACATTTTAATGACGGCAAGAAATCATTTATAGTTTCCTGCCAAATCGCCAACAAAGTTTCGGCCAACGGCAATAAACTTAAAATTTCCGGCGTCTGCGCTACAACTCAGGGCAAGGCGCCAGTTAGAGGCGAATTGAACTTAAAAGGGGCAAGTGTTTCTGGTGCATTTTTCTCTCCCAGTGCAAATATGAAATTGACCAAGTCGTGGGGACAGGTTGTAAAAAACAAACTGACTGTAACGTCATTTTTCATAGACGAGCAGTCGGGCGCACTCACTCGAATAAAACAGATTGTTCTAAAAATTAAAGGCGGATTTACGTCCAGCATATCGACCTATAATAACATTACCAAAAAGTTTCAAAATTCAGGTACCATCAAATTTGTCAAAAAATAGAGTAGAGTTACGTGATGACAGATTTCATTGATCCCGATAAACAACGCTTTGGCATGTTTAAGGACCTCCCGCGTGAGGGCAAAATTCACATGCTTAACCTGGTAAAATTCCATGACATGGCCCGTTATGACGATACTGCAATGGTCACAGGGCGAGAAGCCTATGACGCATATGGCCGTGAAAGCGGACCAATATTTCGCAAATTCGGTGGGAAAATTGTCTGGTCAGGAAAGTTCAATCTAACCCTGATTGGTCCAGAAGACGAAGAATGGGACATTTGCTTTGTGGCAGAATATCCTGATGCGGATGCATTTATTGGCATGATCAGAGATCCTGAGTACCAAAAGAGCGTACGCCATCGCCGTGCAGCGGTCGAAACATCAAGGCTAATTCGCCTGGAGCCTTCTCAATCCTCCGGTGGTTTTGGTTGAGTTTTCTATAAAACTTCCAACCAGTCCTCAGGTGCCAATCGCTTGGTCCGCAACTGGCTTGTGGGGTGAGATTGATCCTTATACCCAATCGCCATTCCGCAAAACAACATCCATTCCGGCGGTGTATTGCAGAATTCTTCGACTGTATCAGGGTATGTCACCCAGCATTCCTGCGCGCAGCTATCGATGCCTTGTTCCTGAAATAACAACATTATGGTTTGCAGGAACATGCCCAGATCTGCCCATTGTGGAGGCCCCATGATGTGATCAACAAAACAAAACAGACCTGCAGGCGCGTCAAAAAACTGGTAATTTTTGGCAAACCACTCCAGCCGCTTTGGTTTTTCATCGCGTGAAATCCCTAGCAACGCATACATTTCTTCGCCAACTTCAAATCGGGATGAGCGATAGGGCTCTTTGAGTTTGGGCGGATAAACAGAATATTCAGGCCTGTCACCATCAGGATGTCGAACACCAGCCAGCCTTTGCCGCATCAATGCACGAAACTCCTCCATCTTGTCCCCGTGCAAAACCTTAACCCGCCAGGGTTGAAGATTGCCGCCAGAAGGCGCGCGTGACGCCTTTTCAAGCACTTCCAGGATTACATCTAATTCGACCTGTTGATCAGTAAATGCTCGAACAGACATACGCTGCTCTACCGCCGTTGAAACATCCATTATTTGGCTTCCTGTTTTCCGCGACGCACCGTTTGCTGCCGTTAATTTCCGGACCCTATCATGCCAATTTTAAAAAACATGGTCAAAGCACAAAATTGCAGAAAAACTGATTGATTTTTTTAGGCAATTGGATGCTTAATTAGTTAAATGGTGCAGAATTTTGTGCCGGCTTCATACCGAAACTGTTGGGAATTTTAATGACTGGACTAGCCGTTCTGTGCTTCGCCTATGTGTTGAGCCAGCTCTATCGATCATTCATGGCGGTATTGGCTCCTATTTTGGCCACAGAACTTGGCATGGACACGTCACAACTTGCCATGGCATCGGGTGCCTGGTTTGTCATGTTTGCTCTGGCACAATTTCCTGTGGGCTATTGGCTTGATACAATCGGACCAAGACGCACTGCTGGCCTTATGTTCACTATCGCTGGCGGGGGAGGTGCAATTTTATTTGCTCTGGCCTCAAGCCCCATCATGGTGATTGTCGCCATGGGGTTGATTGGCATTGGCTGTGCTCCGGTTTTGATGGCACCGTTCTATATTTTTGCCAGAACATTCTCAGTCAAGAAATTTGCCAGTTACGGCTCAATATTTATCGGGATTGGCACATTCGGAAATATCTTCGGTTCCGAGCCACTAGCGACCGCAGCTACAATGTATGGCTGGCGGCCTGTAATGTTTGCAATTGCCGCCGCCACCATCCTTTCAGGCATCACGGCCTTGATGATTGTTCGTGACCCGGAACAAGTTGATCATTCCACTTCAAACGATGGGGAATCAGGTGGATTTCTGGCAGTGCTGAAAATCAGGAGATTATGGCCGATATTTCCTCTCTCACTATTTGGTTATGCAGTTGCTGCCGGTATCAGGGGGCTTTGGGCAGGGCCATATCTGGAACAGGTATTCAGCCTCGATGTGCTGGAAATCGGTCGGGTGACCCTGTTCATGGCGATTGCCCAATCCGTTGGCGTCTTTATGTATGGCCCGCTGGATAGAATATTCAACACAAGAAAATGGGTAGTGATCTGCGGCAATTTCATCCCACTATGCGTATGCCTCTATCTGGCGTTCAATGTGCCGGGATCGATATTTATGGTGAGTTTGGCCTTCGTTCTGATTGGTATGTTTGGTGCAACATATCCTGTGCAAATGGCCCACGGAAAATCCTTTGTGCCCGATCACTTAATGGGCCGGGGAGTGACCTTGCTCAACTTCTGCTCCATTGGCGGGGTCGGTTTGATGCAATTGGTAACAGGCTGGGTGGTGGAAAATTCATCAAGCGCCGATGCGCCAGAGGCAGCATTTAATTCGCTATTTCTAGTATATGCCATCACACTTGGCGGAGCGATATTCATTCTGCTATTTTCCAAGGATGCAAAACCCGAACACGAATAGGGCCGCATCCAGTTCAATCAAGGTTTTTGCAGAACTGAGACATCTATGTTCGAGCGGGTTACAACCGTGCGCATGGCAAAACTGGATTGAATTCTTACCACTCCCGGCATAGTGGATAGCCAGTTTTTGTGAATTTCTTCAAACTCGATCATGTCGCGAGCATTAATACGAACGAGATAGTCAAATTCACCGGACATCAGGAAGCACGCCACAATATAGGGGCACGCATGCGCGGCAGCTTCAAAATCTGCCAGATGGGCCTTTGATTGGCCATCCAGCGTAATGTGAATGATGGCATTAACAGTCTGGCCCAAAACTTCGTTGGAAATGATGGCTTGATATCCCTGAATTGTGCCAGATTTTTCCAATTGATCCAGCCTTCTTGAACACGCTGACGGAGAAAGTCCGACCCGGTCTGCAAGCTCAATATTTGAGATTCGCGCCTCGACCTGCAGCTCTTTCAAAATAGAGATATCAATTGGATCCAAATTCATTTTTGCAATATTTCTTCTAATATTTCCATTCGCCTGCAATTATTCACGAAAACAGGCGTTTTGCAAACCCAAATACGCAAGGACTTCGCTCGGCGTTTGGATCATACTTGGGGCAATGATAAACTAATTTTCCGGAGATACGAAATGTACGTTGGTGTACCAAAAGAAATTAAAGATAACGAATTCCGTGTTGGTGTTACTCCGGGAGCTGCCCGCGAATATGTGGCACATGGCCATAAGGTGCTGGTTCAATCCGGTGCAGGAAACGGTATCGGCGCAAGTGATGACGTCTATTCCGCCATTGGCGCAACTATTCTCGATACGGCTGAAGAAATCTTTCAACGTGCCGATATGATTGTGAAGGTAAAGGAACCTCAGCCGGGCGAATGGGCCATGTTGCATGAAGGTCAATTGCTTTACACCTATCTTCATTTGGCACCAGACGCTGCACAAACCAAAGGTTTGATGGAATCTGGCTGTACCGCCATCGCCTATGAAACTGT
>JAESUH010000141.1 GCA_016763155.1 Rhizobiaceae bacterium | reverse complement strand
AATATATTGAGTGTTATCTGAATTCCTTGAAATCGAAATATCGGAGAAACAGTAAGCGCATAAGGCGTAACCTTGAAAAAGCAGGAGAGGTGCGTTTTGAAATCGTCGAAGATGAAACACGACGCTTCCAGCTAATTGAAAAAGCCATCGAGCTGAAAACCAGTTGGTTGGTCCAACGAGGGCTTATGAGTCGGGCAGCCTTTTCCCACAGCCCATTTGGTATTCTTCCAGCTTTACGGTCCGCTGAAGGCGATAGTTTTCAAACTATTGTTTCGCACCTTGAGCTTGATGGACAAACAGCGGCTCTTGAAGTTGGTTTTTTGTGGAACAATCGCTACTTCGCATATCTGGGATGTTTTGAACCAGATTTTGCATCGATGTCGCCTGGAACTATCCAGATGGAAGATACAATATCCTGGCTGATTTCAAATGGCATTGAAACCTATGATTTGTTTGCACCACTTGATCCATATAAATCACAATGGTCGAACTCAACTATTTCTGTGGGTGATTATCAAATTGGAATGACCTGGGCTGGCCAATGTTATGTAAACCAGTTTGAAGGACAGATCATACCGGTATTGCGCCATATCTATAACGGTATGCCGGATGCTCTTCGCCACTGGGCGGCAAAACTTATTCTGCAATAGGGCCATCGCGAACCAGCCAAATACGCATCGCTTACGTATTTCATGTCTGCTCCACCAATCTTGGGGCACAGAAACCCGCAACCTTTTGCAGGGGCGCAACAAAAGATTTCATCATGTGCATGAATGCACACCCATCATTCTTGATGCTCACTATCTCTAGTTCATCGGAAGGGCCACAACGGACTTCCACATTACTTGGAGAAGTAAAATGAACATCGCAATTATCAAGAAATCAGCCATCGCAGCTTTAACAGTCGCAATCATCGCAACCGGCAGCCTTTCTGCCTCAACCAGCACGGCATCAGCCGGCGGCAAACACTTTGGAGCAGCTTTACTTGGCGGTCTCGCTATTGGGCTTATCGCAAGTGCTGCTCGTGGTCGTGGACATGGTTATGCTCGTGAGTGCTGGACAGAGCGTCAGTGGAGAGTGAACCGTTATGGTGAAGAATATTCAGTACGGGTTCGGGTTTGTAACTAAGGTCGGCTTGCCGACATAGACCTCAACAAGAAGACATAATCTAAATACTAATTACTTCTCCAGAAGCCTCGGTTTTATCGCCGGGGCTTTTGGCGTTTTAGAGCGTCACAATCAACCGGCGCATGATGGTTTCCGCTGAACTGTTGCGTAGCGAATGAATTCGCCATCCAGCTTTTTCCTCAGAGCCTTTTTCGAAAGCAATTGGGCTGGGCTATTGCCCGTTGATTTGGAAAGATAAGCAATAACGGCAATTTGGTTGCTGCGAAACGCGTGATCAACCATGTCATCGGGAAGCAGTTGACGACGCCCAAGAGCCTCGCGGTAAGTCCATTTCATTTGCGGGTATATCCGGGCTGTAAATTCTGTGCAACTCACCTGATTGGGAGTATCAAGATGAAAATTGAAATCAAATTCTTTGCCAAACCCAGCAGCAATAGATCGATAGCGCTGGCTAATTATACGATTATTGCCTGGCGCGGTTGCCCTTAATATCACGATGGCATCAGATGTGGTGAGAACCTTATGATGCAGCATGCGAACCCCATTGTTATCAACGTTGAGGATCGATTTTCCTTGGCGGATAGCTGTATGAAATGGGCGAAGCGCTTGGCGGTTCCAAAGTCCGAGACGGCGAAGTTCCTTCTCACTACCGAGCCAGATCATGGTATGGGAGAAATATCCTGGCAGTAGTTTATCGGTAAGGTGATGGCCATTTTTTACGACTATCATATCCAGAGGACGGAGTTTTTTCCTTAGGAGGTCAACGGCGGCATGATCCCTGGATAAACGCCCTTTACGCCAAGAGACCTTGGCAATCATATTGCCATAAGTTTCCAATATACCAGAGGTAAAGCGATATTCTTTATCACTGTTACCCGGCGGTCCGGTCACTTTGGCGATTTGAAGACAGCCAGAGAGTGCGAAAGATAACAATGCCAAAAGCACGAATGAAAAAAGTCGCGAAAACATAAGGTTAAATCTTGAACAGGAACAGGTTTATGTCAAGATTTACCGTGGTTTCCTGGAAACTGTAGCGCCTTAGTGGTTTGTATTTTCCGGAGTTTCAATTCTTATTCTCTTGGTCAGAGCCAGTGTCTCTTTAACAAGTTTGATCTGAATATCGGGTAGCTTTTCAACATTGAAATGATCGACACCTTCGCGAACGGTCATGTCGATGTTTTCCAGTTTTCCTGTGTAGCCTTTTGCCTTTTGCACCGCATTCTCGTTGTCTTTTTTGGGAATATAATAGTTTCGTACGTTTCCAATATTTTTTCCGACATAGGTGGTTATGGTCGGGTCGAATGAAACAACTTTGGCAACCTTAATGCCTCGGTCCCCCAAATATTTTGCCATTTGTACGGAGGCATTTCCGCCTAGGGAATGTCCGATGATCACGATAGGATAAGATACGCCACCAAGCCGTTTGGATCGCGCGATAATGTCATCGGTAACCGAGCGCCAATGCGAATGATTGTAAACTCTGGCATCCATGCCATTACGTTGCATTCGCTCTCCGATGACATTGATGCCATCTGAGAATACGTTGGCCAGCCCACGGAAGAGATGGATTTCGCCGGTTCGAGTAACGCCGATTTTTATTCCGTTTTCTGCACTGCGATGGGGCTCTACTTCTAAAACAGCCGTTGAAGTTGAACTGGACGAGTTACACCCAGAGACAGCAATAAGTGCTGCCAACATGGCGGCATATGGTGCGCCTGCATTTAGCTTCCAGAAAACCATTTTCTTCCCCGCATCCGTTAATTTGACTTCAAAGGAGCTTCCCAAAACTCTCGTCAAATTACATGATACACCAATTCTAGCGAAGGAGTCACCAAGATTTGGTCAAATGGCTTTGAGTAAGCCTACCAATTGGTTAATCTGGCTCCTCGCCAAACGGGCAGTTTGTTTTGGTGATGTTGTTATCCAAAATAATAAAAGTGTTAAATCAGACAATTTATTGCTGGAAGTGGTGATCCCGACAAGACTCGAACTTGTTACCTTCTGATTAGGAATCAGACGCTCTATCCTGATGAGCTACGGGACCAAAATAATGCTGGTATTTCTAAACAGATTGAAAAGGAAACTCCCTCAATCAATTTTGACTCTTGCGTATAGGTGCGCGTCAGGTAATTCAATTAAATAATTTGGTGGGCCGCGGTGCATAGGGTATTCAGTTTCTTGGTGGCCAGATCTCGGCCCAGAATTCCTAATCCGCAATCTGGTGCAGCGATCAGACGATCGGCATCTATGTGCTCCAGAATTTCCTTCAGGCGGGCTTGGATTTCTTCCACGGTTTCGATCCGGGAATCGGCAATTGCCACCACGCCAACAATCACTGTGGTTTGCGTAAATTGCTCCAGCAGAGATAAATCATTGTGGCGGTGGGCATCTTCGATGGATATCTGGTGAATGCTGGATGCATCAATTGCCTTTGCCAGCTGGAAATATGCGGCGGGATCCGCTTTGTGATAATCATGATCATCAAGATGGCCGGGATAGCCACAGCACATATGCATGACGCGTTTGACGTCTTCCGGCACGCCATCGAAACATCGGTCCAGACACTCAATGCCATAATCAAGGGCGGCATCAACATTGCGCGCGAACAAGGGCTCGTCGACCTGAATATATTTGCATCCTGCTGCGGCCAATGCCCGAATTTCATCGTTTAGGGCGTCTGCCAGATCGAATGCCAGCGTCCGCTCATCACTATAAAAACCGTTGGCCGTCGTATCCATAATGGTAATTGGGCCGGGGATGGTTATTTTTACCGGGCGATCTGTAAAGCTCTGTGCAACCCGAAAATCATGATCAAGGAAATGCTGCCCTGTTGTTTCAATCTTGCCTGTGATGGTGGGGAATTCTGCCGTATAGGCACCGTCACGCACCACGCGCTTTGTCAGGTTTACAAAGTCAAATCCCCGCAGATGACGGCATTGATAATGAACGTAGTTTTCCCTGCGCATCTCTCCGTCTGTCGGGATATCAATGCCCGCGGAAACTTGCTCATCGATTGCCAGCTTGGTTGCGCGCTGAAATAATTCTTCATAAGTCCCGTCGGGGTCGTTCATTTTTTCGGTATATTGTTCGGTGACTTTTGAGGAGGAATCGGTCAATCCACCATCTAGATTGAACCAGTCAACAATTGGTACGTAGTCAGGTTTCGGGTAGGCGCCGATGCAGGTTGTTTTAATAGCCATCTAATTTTTGTCCGGGTTGGAATTCATTGCTTCGACCATGCTCTTTATTTTTATAGCTTTTTCAAAATGGTCCAATTGATGGGTCTTAATCCACCATTCGGCGGCCTCCATAAGCAATTCTGGGTCATCATTTTTATTGGCAAAAAATGCGTAAAAAGACAGGCCAACATTGGATCCTTTTTCGGAAATCTTACGGTCGCAAACGCTCAGTATTTTCTGCTTTAAACTAGGTCTCATTGATCCGGGGATCCTTAATTATTCAGGGAGGCGTCTATGACGTGCTGATGCTCTTTGAGCGTTGGGTATTTTACGGTCTTTCTTGCATAGCATAGAGCTCGCGGTAGTCGATTTAAAAAAATAGTACATCGAATTTTTTCAAATGTAGAGACAATTTGTGGTGCCAGAAATGGTTCCATGAGAGTGTGGTGGTAGCCTATTGAAATAATGTCTCTTATGCTTTTGAAATCATTGCTATCAATTGGAAAAGTGTGTTTGATATTGTGAACATATGAAGAATAACGTGTTCGGTTTTTGAAGCCGGAGGTTCCAGTTGCTAGTTCTCCATATCCAAGAGGTGCTGCAGATGAATGAAATAAAATGGGGAAATGGCCTGGAGGGGCAACGGGTTCTGATTACTGCAGGAGCTGGCGGTATTGGATTGGCGATTGCCGAGCGGTTGATTGTTGAGGGTGCAAAAATTCTGATTTGTGATGTGGATAGGGGGCAGCTTGAGGCTTTTGGCGAGCGGTTTCCCGATGCTCACACTTTTGAAGCGGACGTATCTAATGAAGAGGCAATCAAAGGGCTTTTGCAGTTTGCTGGCGATCAGTTGGGTGGACTGGATGCGCTGATAAATAATGCGGGAATTGCCGGGCCAACGGGCGGGGTGGAAGATGTTGATCCGGAGGAGTGGCGTCGCTGCATCGATGTTTGTCTGGTGGGGCAGTTTCTTTGTGCTCATTTTGCTGTGCCGCTGATTAAGCAAGCGGGTGGCGGGGCGATTGTGAATATGTCGTCTGCGGCAGGAAAACATGGCTATGCTTTTCGCTCACCCTATTCAGCGGCGAAATTTGGCGTGATTGGTTTTACCCAAAGCCTTGCCAAGGAATTGGGGCCGAATAATATTCGGGTTAATGCGATCCTTCCGGGAATTGTTGAAGGGCCGCGTATTGATGCGGTGATTGCTGCACGTGCTGAACAGTTGGGCATTTCACATGCTGAGATGGAAACGAAATATCTGGAAAATGTTTCGATGCGGCGCATGGTCACCGCCAGTGATGTGGCGGGGACGGTGGCTTATCTTTTATCTAAGGACGGGTATAATATTTCGGGGCAATCGATTGGTGTGGATGCAAATGTCGAGAATTTGTGAGGGACGGAACCATGGGTAACATTGCCATAATCGGTTGCGGGCTGGTGGGCAGGGCATGGGCTATTTCCTATGCCAAAGGTGGCTTGGACGTGGTGTTATGGGACCGCGAGCCCGAAGCGCCAAAAGTGGCCCTTGATTATATTTCTGATATATTGGGTGAGCTGGAAGACAATGATTTGCTGAATGGTGCAGATAGTGCTGCGGTGTTGGCGCGAATTACCATCGCTGATACGATGGCAGAGGCCGTGAAAAATGCTGGCCATATCCAAGAAAACACTCCGGAAGATCTGGAAATAAAAAAGGCAGTTTTCGCTGAGCTTGATGCACTGGCACCATCTGAATGTGTGATTGCCAGTTCCACATCGGCGATATTGCCATCGAAGTTTTCTGAAGGGCTGGAGGGCGCTCATCGCTGTTTGGTGATGCACCCGATCAATCCGCCTTATCTCATTCCAGCGGTTGAGATTGTTCCAGCTCCCTGGACCAGCGATGAAGTGGTTGAAAAGAGCCGTCAATTATTGGTTTCAGCGGGTCATGCTCCAATCGTTATGAAGAATGAGCTGGAAGGGTTTGTGATGAATCGCTTACAGGGAGCCTTGCTGGAGGAAGCTTTTCGTCTGGTGGAAAAAGGATATGCAACGGCTGAAGATGTGGATGTGGGTATCCGGGAAGGCCTGGCCTTGCGGTGGTCCTTCATGGGGCCGTTTGAAACTATTGATTTGAATGCACCTGGTGGTGTTCGTGATTATGCTGAGCGCTATCAACAAATATATGTGCCGATATTCGAGCAATCCAATTGGCGTTCTGACTGGAGTGGTCCGGTCATGGATAAAATTGAAAAAGACCGCCGTGAAAGATTGCCTGAGGATAAGCTTGGGGAAAGAGCTGTTTGGCGCGACAAGAATTTAATTGCGCTGATGGCGCATAAAAATAAAACGAAAAAGGAATTAGGTTCATGAATGAAAAACCAGCAAAACTATCGGATAAGGTAATTATCACTTGTGCAATCACAGGTGCCATTCATACGCCGACCATGACGCCTTATTTGCCGATCACGCCGGATGAGATCACGGCTGAATCAATTGCTGCTGCTGAGGCGGGTGCTTCAATTATCCATCTACATGCCAGAAACCCAGAAACCGGGCAACCTGACCAGACGCCAGAAGCTTTCGCCAAATTTTTGCCGCGCATTAAGCAGGGCACTAATGCGGTAATTAATATTACCACGGGCGGGTCACCCTTTATGACCGTGGATGAACGCGCATTGCCGGCGGCACAATTTCAGCCAGAGGTGGCATCGCTCAATATGGGATCGATGAATTTTGCTCTGTTTCATCTGGCAGACCGTTACGACACTTATAAATTCGATTGGGAAAAACCGCATCTTGAAGCAACCGAAGATCTGGTTTTCCGTAACTCGTTCAAGGATATCAAATATGTGCTTGAGACCTGTTATGGGAATGGCACGCGATTTGAATTTGAGTGCTATGACATTTCGCATCTCTATAATCTTGCGCATTTTGTGGATCGCGGACTGATCCAGGCACCTTTCTTTGTGCAATCGGTATTCGGCCTGCTTGGTGGTATTGGCACCCATCCTGAAGACGTCATGCACATGAAGCGGACGGCTGACCGGCTGTTTGGAAATGATTTCCGCTGGTCTGTGCTCGGGGCTGGTTCCAGCCAATTGAGAATTGCAGCGCAAGCCGCTGCTATGGGCAGTAATATCAGGGTCGGTATAGAAGACAGTATCTGGGCCGGAAAAGGCAAACTTGCCACCTCGAATGCGGATCAGGTGTTGTTGGCTAAAAAAATCATTGAGGGCCTAGGTAAGTCTGTTGCAAGCCCTGATGAGGCACGTGAAATTTTGGCGCTTAAAGGCGGAGACAAAGTTGCGTTTTAAGATTCTAGCTGACTAATCATTCGATTTTTAGGTAAACATTGCGATGCAGAAAAAGTGGAAATTTTATAAATGAAACCAACAATTACACTTATTGCCCCGGGCGCTATGGGTGCCTCAATCGGTGCGCGGCTGGTTGCCAATGGTATTGAGGTGCGCACTCTGCTTGACGGGCGGAGTGCTGCTACAATTGAGCGGGCAAATAATGCCGGAATGATTGGTGCGGATTGGGATGCCTTATGTGATGTTGATATCATCCTATCCATAGTGCCGCCAAATGCAGCTATGCTATTGGTTGAAAAAATGGCGAAGATGCTTGGCTCGATGGAAAAGCCACCGATCTTTGTGGATTGTAATGCGGTAAATACCGAGAGCGCCAAAGAGATGGCGAAAGTCATGGATGAGGCGGGTTGTCCCTTTGTCGATGGCGGGATTATTGGAGGTCCGGCACGAGAGGGGTATCAGGGACCAACTCTATATGTTGCCGGAGAGCGAGCAGATGAAATTGCTGTACTGAATGATTTTGGCCTTTTCATCTCTATTCTGGATGGACCGGTGGGGGCGGCTTCTGCGCTCAAAATGGCTTATGCGGGAATGACCAAAGGGTTGATTGCTATTTGTTCAACCATGGTGTTGGCCGCTGATCAAGCGGGTGTCAGCGAAGTGCTTCGTGAAGAGATGATGAAGAGCCAGCCTGCTATGTTTGCCAGCCTTGGCAGGAGCACTCAAGTGTGTTTTTCAAAGGCTGGTCGGTGGGTGCCGGAAATGCTTGAGATTTCTGAATTTGCTTCTGTATTGGCGGCGGATGACCAGATTTACAAAGGGTTTTCTGCACATTATCAGCGTATGGCTGAAGATTTTAATGGGGATGGTAAGAAGGGTGAAATTCTAAAAACATTCTTTTCAAAACCATGAATTATGAATGTGTGACTGGCTGAGTTGCCGGTAATTTGGTGCCGTTGGGAAAGGTGGCGAATGGAGGAAAAATGCTAAAGAATATTAATCCACTTCTAAGTGCGGATATCCTATATGCGCTTCGTTCAATGGGGCACGGGGATGATCTGATAATTGGGGATGCTAATTTTCCGGCGGAAACGATTGCGCGTGAAACGACTTTGGGCACGGTGATGAAAACGGATTGTGTTTCCACTGCGGAAATCGTCAAAGCCGTGCTGTCGGTTATGCCGCTGGATACATTTGTTGATGATGCGGCCGGACGGATGGAGATTGTCGGCGCGCCGGATGAAATTCCACTGGTGCATCAGGAAGTGCAGGCCGAGATTGATGCAGCAGAGCAACAATCCTGGTCGTTGGTTTCCATTGAGCGCTACGCGTTTTATGAGCGGGCGAAAAAAGCCTTTTGCGTTATCCAAACCGGAGAACGACGCCCCTATGGTTGCATTGCTCTTAGAAAAGGTGTTGTCGGTCCGGACGGATAAAACGGATCAGGGTTTGGCTTTGCGTTTTGTTTTTTTCGGCGAAGTTTTCGCAGCGATGGCGCAGGTGCGCAGGCGCTCACCATCGTCAGTATTGAAGAAATAGCCCTGTCCGGATTCAAAAGATACACCAATGGTTTTGCCGATATTGGTTTCAAAATCTTT
>JAESUH010000140.1 GCA_016763155.1 Rhizobiaceae bacterium | reverse complement strand
TCCATGGCAGAGCCAACGCCATATGAATAGGGCGGCTTACTAGATTAGGTACAAGGCCGGAAAAAATCAGCCAGATATGAAAGACAATAGAAAGACAGCCAAGGCCGATCCAGATATTTTGGGTCGGCCTTGGGTTTGCGGTCGTTTGGCTCATATTGGTTTGCCAAAAATCAGCATCGTTTTATTTCAAACCATCCGGGATTTTTACGCCAGCTTCTTCATAATATTTAACGGCACCTGCGTGCAGTTTGCCGTAAACATTCACCAGCATGTCAGTGGATACGCCATCCCACCATGCTGCAGATTTACCCAGATCAGTTTTCTGCGTCCAATAGGTTTTGGTCAACGCATAAGCGGTTGCTTCATCCATTGCTGTTGTTGTGTGGGCAATAACCGGCAGAGACGTGGTGACAATATCCTTATCAACACCTGCATAGGTGCCAGCAGGGATTACCAGGCGGGTACGTTTGGTTTTTGTAATTTGGTCTTCATCCAAAGATAGAACGTTGACGCCAGTGCTGGCTGCCGCTTCAATGACGTTTGGCGCAGGGAAAGAGCCAGCGGTTACAAAACCGTCAATCTGCTTGTTTTTGAGGGCTGCAACGGCGGCATTTAGTTCCACATTTGCGAGTGTTACCTTGCCTTCAAGACCGAAAAGCTTGAGATATTTTGCACCTTCACGCGCACCAAATGAGCCCTTGCCAATCAAAATTGTTTTGCCCTCAAGGTCCGCAAATTTTGTAATGCCGCTATCAGAACGAACTACGAAATGCATTGTGAGGGAAGGAATTGGAAACAAAGCGCGAATTTCATTATATTTTGGATCGCCTTTATCCTTGAACATAGCTTTGCCGGTCTGCGCTAGGCGGACCAGAACTGGCGGGGTGGTGAATACGTAATTGCCTTTGCGTTTGGCAGATTCTTTCACATTTTGAACAGACCCCTGACTTTCTTCTACCGTGACGATGATCTCGCCATTGGAACCCTTTTTAATCGCTTCAGCGATTTGTACGGCCATTTGGTAATAAGACGAGGTGGTCTTTGCTGATTTAAAAGTAACACGGGTTTCTGCCTGTGCAGGCACGGCAATTGCAAGGGCAATTGCTGCAGATATTCCAGCCAATTTGATTTTCATATTCTCTCTCCGTTGTTGAATTAAATTAGTGATTGATTTGATTAAGTGTCAGGTTAGCAAAGTAGTGGAGACGCCGCCATCTATAGCGATGACTTGCCCGGTAACAAACCGCCCACTTTCACTGGATAGGTGGGCGGCGTAGTTTGCAACTTCCTCTGCTTCGGCAATTCGGCCCAATGGTGTGGCCGCCACAATAGTCTTTCGTGAGGGTGCTGGGTCTCCCATGCCAGAGCCGATTGGCCCCGGAGCTAGTGCATTAACGGAAATTCCAGATGGTCCAAGTTCTGCTGCCAGTGATTTTACAAAGGCTACAAGCCCGCCTTTGGATGCCGCATATGCGGATCGGTCAGGCATTCCCACGAGAGCATGTAGCGAACAGATGTGAGTGATGCTCCCGGATTTTTGCTCCAGCATATAAGATGCTGCTGCACGGGTTGTGCGAAAAGCGCCGACCAGATTGATCGCAATAACTTCTTCAAATTGTGTGTCGGAAAATTCAAATATCGATCCGCGACGCATAATGCCTGCGGCATTTATAAATACATCAATTCCACCAAGCCATTCATGGGCGCCGCCAATCGCCTTCTCCACGCTTTCATTGTCCCGCACATCTATGGTGCCCTCCAATATCATGGCATTCCCAATACCAGTAGGTGGTGCGATATCCAGTGCCGCAACTTTGTCACCTCTTGCGTTCAACGCAGAAACAATAGCTGAGCCAATTTCTCCCCGGGCACCAATTACAATACTGCGCTGCAACTCAAATAGCTCCACAATGGTTTCCGACAGAATTGATATTAGATAATTCAATTATGCGGCAAATTCAAAAACAGATGTTACATAGTTTCTTGCGACGTTCAAATTTTGTTTTAATTGCCTTGCCCTGTTTGAAATCAAGGCAGATGCTACATTCTCAGCGCGCGCTTTTCTGACGTTTTAATATGTTCGCTGAGAGCAGCTTTTGCTTTTTCTGAATCTTTCGCATTCAAATGTTCGATGATTTTCATATGGATGCCAATCACCGACAGCACAATTTCCGGCTGAATTCGTGAGAGCTCTTGCCGGATCAGCCGTATCTTGATTGAATTCACCCGGTAGATATCCGAGATTATTTTGTTTTGCATGTGGTCGATCAATGCCTCATGAAAACCCCAGTCGACAACTTGCGCCCGTTCAACCAAAGCATCAGTGATACCGCTCTTTGCTTCATCCAGAATGTCTTGGTGCTTTTTCTCAATTACGGCGCGTTCCTCGTCGGTTGCGTTCAACGCAAATTGCACCACCGCTTCCATTTCCAATATGTATCTTAACTGGAAAGCGTCACGTATCAGATTTACATCGATATGAGTAATTTGCATCCCGCGCTGCGGGACGGTGGTCAGCAGCCCATCTGCTTCAAGGCGAGGTATCAATTCGCGGATTGCCCCAAGCGGCATGCTGGTCAACGTGCTCAACTCTCTTTGAGTGACGAATTGACCGGGAAGAATCTTGCGCGATAATAGGTTCTCGGTAAAACTGTTATAGGCTTGATCTCTTAGTTTCATCGCCATTTCATTCCTGTTTATGAGCGCGTGACCCACACCATCTAGTGTTCGCCAACCAGATCATACGCACTCATCAAAGTTTGATTATCCGCATCAGAAATAGTGACAAGAGGAGGTGTGGCGTGGCGCCAGTCATTTGCTTTATACTTATGTGCAACGAGGGTCTTAATTGCCGGTGTCACAGGGAATTGGAGCACGGTATCCACAAGCTTGTTGATTGCAGGATCGTTCTTGCCGTTGGAAACCATTTCGCTTAGTCGCTCGGAAAAAAGATTGGCAATGCCGCTGATCGCACCAGATGCGCCAAGGCGAACGGCTTCAGCCAGCAACCGTTCGTCGCCAACCAGAATTTCCAGCCCTTCAAGTTGCAACAGCTTTTTGGTGTTTTCAAACGAGCCGGAGGAATCTTTGACGCCAAGGACAGCTTCTGGAAAAGCGGCCTTTAGTTGCGCTACCAATTCTATCGGCAATCCCACCCCAATGACTTGGGGAATATGATAAAGAATAAACTTCGCTGGAGTTCCCTGAAACTGGGATAAAACCTGACTAAACCAGTCGAACAGCCCCTGATCTTCCAGCCCACCAAAATAGCAGGGAGGGGGTAACAGAAATTTTTCCACTCCCATTTGAAGTGCAGCTTTTGCCTGTGAGACAATATCTTCTGCCGCAGCGCCATGCAGGGTCAGGATAAGTTTTGCAGGGTCGATCTGAGCATCAATTGCCGCGCGGACGGCTTCAAGCCTTGTTTCGCTTGTAATTGAAGCGCCTTCTCCTGTTGTTCCAAAGAATGTAACGGAATTGCAGCCCTCAGACAGTACCGTTTTAATGTGGTCGTTAAGGCGATCAAAGTCGACTAAACCATCGGCTTTAAACGGTGTTGTAAGGGCAGCTGATACACCAAACATTTCTGACTCCAGATGAATTTTCGAAAATTGTACGCCAAAATTTTGAGGCGGTTTTTCGAGTATTACACTAACATGTTAGTTCTTGCAATGGAGGTGTTTGTATGTTTAATTTGCCTGTATATTAATTTAGGAGAGAGAATATGCCCAATAAATTTACCCGCCGGATAATGCTATCCGTCATTGCAGCAACGGCGCTTGCTGGCTCCGCGACACTCGCGTTGAGCCAGGACAAAATCACATTACGTATGTCTACGCCTGCCACGGAAACCGATTTCCGCTCAAAAGGTTTGGCATCTGTATTTGCTGAGGGTGTCAGTGGTTTTGCAACCTATGAACCTCATTACAACGACACGCTTTTCAAGCAGGGAACAGAGCTGGTGGCAATCGCCCGTGGCAACCTTGATATGTCGATCACATCCGCTCAGGAACTGGCAAAGCTGATCCCTGAATGGTCAATTTTTACCGCTGGCTATTTGATGCGCGATCCTGAGCATCAGCGTAAAGTGTTCGAAGGCGATATCGGCGCTGAAATGTACAAGCTTGTGGAGGACAAACTGGGAGTGAAACTTCTCTCTGTGATGTATTTCGGCACAAGACAGCTGAACCTGCGCACTGATAAAATGATTAAAACGCCAGCAGATCTGGCAGGCGTGAATTTGCGTATGCCGGGCACGGACGCTTGGCAGTTCCTTGGACGGGCACTGGGTGCAAATCCAACACCTATGGCATTCACCGAAGTTTATACTGGTCTTCAAACCGGTGCCATTGATGGCCAAGACAACCCTATGCCGACCGATAAGGATAAGAAATTTTACGAGGTGACCAAGCAGATTGTATTGACTGGGCATCTGGTCGATATGAACTTCCTTGCATTTTCCAAAAAGGTTTGGGACGGCATGACAGCTGATCAACAAGCTACTGTAATGAAGTCCGCAAAAGACGCTTCAGCCTCGATCACAGCATCAATTGTTGCGAATGAAGCCGAATTGGTAGCTTTCTTTGAAGGCGAAGGCCTTAAAGTCTATACGCCTGACGTTGCTTCATTCCGCGAGCGGGCACAAAAAATGTATCTTGAGTCTGATTTCTCAAAAGATTGGCCAAAAGGTCTGCTTGATCGCATTAATGCGGTTAAATAGGCAATCATGATACGCTCCATTCTGAACTGGCTTCAGAAGCGAGCAGATAATGTGGCAGTGGGGTTACTCACTGCCATATTCCTGTCGTTCATCCTGCAAATTATCAGCCGATACGTCATCCGCCAACCGCTGGGATGGACGTTGGAGGCATGCTTATTGGCATGGCTATGGCTGGTATTTTGGTCGACAGCATTTACCCTAAAAGAAAGAGACCATGTGCGGTTTACCATTCTTTATGACGCGGCCAGCCCAAGAACAAAAAAAGTTTACATGGTGATAACGGCCATTTGTATCGCTGGTGCGCTTGCCGTTTCGTTGCCTGCAACATTCGACTTTGTTTCTTTCATGAAGATCGAAAAAACTTCATTACTGAAAGTGCGGTTTGACGTTGTATTCAGTATTTTCCTAATTTTCAGCGTTGCGATGATCTCGCGTTATGTATGGCGGATAATTGAAATTTTCCGCGGTCGCGATGGGGATGACTTGGTATGAGTGCGGCATTTCTTCTCTGCCTGGCGGTCTTGTTCGCATTGTCTGCCCTTGGTGCGCCCATCGCGCTGGCGATGATCGCTGCGTCGATTTCCTATTTGGCGATGACGGGGCAGGATTTGGCGCTGGCATCTGAACAAATCATGCAGGGCCTTTACACCAGCTTTATCCTTCTTGCTGTGCCATTGTTCATTGTTGCAGCCAATATCATGAATGCGGGCACAATCAGTGACCGCTTGTTGAATTTTTGTGTTGCAGCCGTTGGGCGCTTTCGTGGCGGATTGGGGCATGTGAACGTGGTTGCCAGCCTGATATTTTCCGGCATGTCAGGATCAGCAATTGCTGATGCTGCGGGGATCGGTAAAATTATCATCAAAATGATGACCAAGGACGGCCGTTATCCCATCGGCTTTGCTGCTGCAATCACTGCGGCTTCTGCAACCATCGGACCTGTTATTCCGCCATCTATCCCGATGGTCATGTACGCATTGGTCTCCGATACTTCTGTGGGATATCTATTTCTTGGGGGCATAATTCCCGGTCTTTTGATGGGGGCCGTGCTGATGATAATGGTCGCGCGGATTTCAACCAAACGTGGTTTTGCGCTGGAAACTCCCACACCCTTGCGTGAGATGCCCCGCATAACCTTGAATGCGTTTCCGGCATTGATGATGCCAGTCATCTTGCTATTCGGTATCTATGGCGGAGCAACGACACCAACCGAAGCTGCCGCTGTTGCCGCGACATATGCATTCATATTGGCTGCACTTTTCTATCGGGCAATCACCCTGCGTGGCACCTATGGTATATTGTCAGACAGCGCGCGCGCTTCAGCTTCTGTCGGGCTGGTAATTGGCGGAGCGCTGATTTTCAACTACATCGTGGCAAGTGAAAACATTCCCAATGCAACTGCCGCATATTTGGACACGCTTGATCTTTCGCCGATCGCATTTCTGTTAATGGTCAATGTGTTGTTGCTGCTGCTCGGTTGCGTTCTGGATGCGACTACAATTTTGCTGGTGATTATTCCGCTATTCTTACCCGCCGCACGGGAATTGGGAATTGATCTGGTGCACTTTGGCGTGGTTGTGGTGGTGAACACCATGATTGGGCTGATTACGCCGCCCTATGG
>JAESUH010000139.1 GCA_016763155.1 Rhizobiaceae bacterium | reverse complement strand
TATAAAGCGGCTTTAACTTCTTTCAGCTGGTTAGAAAGCTGAATGGCAGCTTCTTTGGCAGCGTCAGTTTTTGCGTTTGTCGCCGCTTCATCAGCATCGCTAATGTGCTTGTCTAAGTCTTCAGCAGACAGATCTGCAACAGGTGTTGCAAGCTCTGCCAACAGCGTAAAGCCAGAAGGTGAAACATCAGCAAAACCGCCTTTAACAAAAATGCTATGCGTTTCGCCATCGGTCATTTTTACTTCTACAATGCCAGGTCTAATCGTAGACATTAATGGCGCATGGTTAGCCATAACTGTGAAATAACCTTCGCTACCTGGAACGATTACTTCATCAGCTTCGCCAGAAAGAATAAGTTTTTCTGGTGATACTAGCTCAAATGAAAAAGCAGTTGCCATTTCGTTTAGTCCTTTACGCCAATTTAATCAGGCTTAAATTAAGCAGCTTCCGCTGCCATTTTTTGTGCTTTTTCGACAGCTTCTTCCATTGTGCCAACCATGTAGAAGGCAGCTTCTGGAAGGTGATCGTATTTACCTTCGATAAGGTCTTTAAAGCCTTTAATTGTGTCTTCAAGAGCAACCAATGTTCCAGGAGTACCTGTAAAGATCTCCGCAACAAAGAATGGCTGAGACAAGAAGCGTTCAACTTTACGCGCACGCGCAACGGTGATTTTATCTTCTTCTGAAAGCTCATCCATGCCCAAGATAGCAATAATATCTTGCAATGATTTGTAGCGTTGCAAAATTTCTTGAACCTTACGAGCAACATCATAGTGCTCTTGGCCAATGACCAAAGGATCAAGCATACGAGATGTTGAATCTAGTGGATCAACCGCAGGATAAATACCTTTTTCAGCAATCGAACGTGACAACACTGTTGTCGCATCCAAGTGAGCAAAAGTAGAAGCAGGCGCTGGATCGGTCAAATCATCCGCAGGCACATAAACAGCCTGCACTGAAGTGATAGAACCTTTGTGAGTAGAAGTAATTCGCTCCTGCATCGCGCCCATATCAGTACCCAGTGTCGGCTGATAGCCCACAGCGGAAGGAATACGGCCAAGCAGAGCAGACACTTCGGAACCAGCTTGCGTAAAGCGGAAAATATTATCCACAAAGAACAAAACGTCCTGTCCTTCTTCACGGAAATGCTCGGCAATGGTCAGACCGGTCAGAGCAACACGGGCACGCGCTCCTGGCGGCTCATTCATCTGGCCAAACACGAGAGCACATTTAGAGCCTTCGCCTCCGCCTTTAACGTTCACGCCGGATTCAATCATTTCATAGTAAAGATCGTTTCCTTCGCGAGTACGCTCACCAACACCAGCAAACACGGAATAACCACCATGGCCTTTAGCGATGTTGTTGATCAATTCCTGAATAAGCACAGTCTTGCCAACGCCAGCGCCGCCGAACAGGCCAATTTTACCGCCACGAGCATAAGGTGCGAGCAGATCAACAACCTTAATACCGGTAATCAGAATTTCAGCTTCCGTTGCCTGATCTACAAAATCAGGTGCTTTTTGGTGAATTGCGCGTTTGACTTTGGTTTTCACCGGACCCGCATCATCGATTGGCTCGCCAATCACATTGATGATACGTCCTAGTGTCTCTTCGCCAACCGGCACAGTAATTGGTTCACCCAGATCAAAAACTTCCTGACCACGAACCAGACCTTCGGTGGAATCCATCGCGATGGTACGAACAGTGTTCTCACCCATATGCTGAGCAACTTCCAGTACCAGGCGCAAATCGCCATTCATGGTTTCCAGAGCGTTCAGGATATCCGGCATTTCACCATCGAATTTCACATCAACAACAGCGCCAATAACCTGGCTAACTTTGCCAATTGGTCCTTTTGCGGCCACGGTTTTCTTCCGTGGTGCTGTCTTTTTTGCTGCTGGTTTTCTTGCGGCAGTTTTCGTTGCAGCAGGTTTTTTTGCAGCAGCTTTAGTAGTAGCTTTAGCCATCGTCTAACTCTCCAGGCTTTACAGCGCTTCCGCGCCTGAGATAATTTCAATCAGTTCTTTAGTAATCTGTGCCTGACGCTGGCGATTATAGCTCAGGGTCAGTTTATCAATCATTTCGCCAGCATTACGCGTGGCATTGTCCATCGCCGACATCCGGGCTCCCTGTTCAGAGGCTCCGTTTTCCAGCAATGCACGGAAAATCTGTACCGAAATATTACGCGGCAACAAATCATCCAGAATTTCTTCTTCACTCGGCTCATAGTCATAACAAGCAAGGCTTGGTTCAGCTTCGCTTTCTTTTTCACCGGCAACATTAGCAGGGATAATCTGCTGAATTGTGGGAATTTGAGAAATGATTGATTCAAATTCTGAATAGAAGAGCGAACAAACATCAAAGTCCCCATCTTCAAACATTTTCAGAACTTTTTTGCCAACCAGATCAGCCTCAGTAAAACTCATATGACGCACTTCACGAAACTCAATTGTTTCGATGATGATGCTGCCAAATTCCATTTTGAGTTGGTCAAAACCTTTTTTGCCAACACAAAGCATTTTAACCGTCTTGCCTTCAGCCTTCAAATCCCGTGCTTTCTTGCGAGCCATACGGGCAATCGATGAATTGAAACCACCACAAAGGCCACGTTCAGCTGTCGCCACGACCAAAAGATGAACATCATCCTTGCCCGTGCCAATCATCAGTTGCGGCGCATCATCACTGCCTTCCATGGCAGATGAGATGTTAGCCAGAACTTTTGCCATACGCGCAGAATAAGGACGCGCGGCTTCAGCCGAGGCTTGCGCCTTACGCAGTTTTGCCGCCGCAACCATTTGCATGGCTCTGGTGATCTTCTGCGTCGACTTAACCGAAGCAATTCGGTTTTTAAGGTCTTTAAGATTTGCCATTTATCTTACCCGTTCAAACCCGCTTTTACGCAAAGCCCTTGGCGAATGCATCAAGCGCCGCTTTCAATTTCGTGGTCAAATCATCACTCAACGCCTGTTCTGTACGAATAGCATCAAGCAACTCTTTATGATCACTGCGCAATGTCGCAAGCAGGCCCTGTTCAAAAGGTCCAACCTGTTTCAGGTCCAGATCATCGAGATAACCGTTCACACCGGCAAACATCACCGCAACCTGCTCTTCCATCGCCAAAGGCGAGAACTGAGGTTGTTTCAATAGTTCTGTTAGACGGGCACCACGGTTCAGCAAACGCTGGGTTGAGGCATCAAGATCGGAACCAAACTGCGCGAACGCAGCCATTTCGCGGTACTGTGCCAATTCACCCTTAATGGAACCAGCAACCTGTTTCATGGCTTTAACCTGAGCAGATGACCCCACACGGGAAACAGACAGACCCACATTCACAGCAGGACGAATGCCCTGGAAGAACAGATCAGTCTCAAGGAAGATCTGGCCATCGGTAATGGAAATCACGTTTGTCGGAATAAAGGCCGACACGTCATTGCCCTGTGTTTCAATGATTGGCAGCGCAGTCAAAGAACCTGAGCCATTTTCATCATT
>JAESUH010000015.1 GCA_016763155.1 Rhizobiaceae bacterium | reverse complement strand
TTCAACAAGCCCATGCAGGAGCTTGTTACAGAATATTGCTGGGGTGCTGTTTGGGGTCGCGAAGGCCTGCCTCACAAAACCCGTTCCATGCTGAATCTGGCAATGATTGCCACACTCAACCGTCCTCACGAGCTGAAAATGCATATTCGTGGCGCTCTCAAAAACGGCGTTACCAAGGATGAAATCCGCGAAATTTTCATGCAGGTTGCGATCTATGCAGGCGTTCCAGCTGGGGTAGATTCCTTCCGCATTGCCAAAGCGGCATTTGAAGACGAATCATAGCATTTAACGATGGCACTGGATAATTATCCAGTGCTGTTGAAACAAGATTTATAGATGTCACGCGATTTATTGCGTGGCATTTTTTTGATATCTTTATTGTTCAGAACATGACCGATGAATGCCTGACCTATTCGGCAGGATCAAGTTCGGTTTCCTTCACCGCAGGGCCAGAACCCATCGATCCGCAATAGGTTTCATCCACATCGCAAATCAACATGGAACCTGGTGCATGGGTGATGCAGAACGGAATTTTCGCTCTAATGATGGCCGCTTGCGGAGTGACTCCGCATCCCCAAAAGACAGGAACTTCATCGGGCAAAACACCTATTGCCTCTCCCCAGTCGGGTTTTTGAATATCACTTACACCGATCTCTTCAGGGTTTCCCACATGAACCGGTTGCCCATGAGAAAGCGGAAATCCATCGCAAATTTCCATGACCTGATCCAGATCCGTTTTCTTGATCGGACGCATTGAAACAACCATGCCCCCATGAAACGGGCCTCTTGCTTCGGTCTCAATATTGGTACGAAACATGGGGACGGTTTTGTTCAATTCCATGTGGCGCATGGCAATTCCAGCTCTCAGCAAAGCGTGTTCGAAGGTAAATGAGCAGCCAATCGCAAACACCGTAAAATCATCCTGCCAAAGGTCAGTGATATTTAAAACCTGCTGATCCATCTGGCCATTCCGATAGATAAAGTATTGCGGAAGGTCGGTGCGTATATCAATCGCGGAACCTAAATCCGGAAGATGCGGGTCGCCCAATTTAGATACACCGGCCAATGGACATGGTTTAGGATTTGCCAGACAATATTCATGAAAATCATCGGCCCACTGGTTCGGCAAAATCACCAGATTGCATTGTAAATGTCCCGGTACAAGGCCTGATGTATGGTCGCAATATTGGCCGTTTCGAATGATGTTTCGCACTTCTTCAAGCCCCGCCTGTTTGAGGGTTGAATACTCGATCTTTGAAACATTTGTCATTTCTGCCGCCTCTGAATATGGCCAATCTTGATTGGCGTTAAAGTGCAAAGGGTGGTGGGTTATGTCAAACTGAATTTTTGGCGAACCAACTGATCAAAACATTTTCCGTGCATCCCGACCTTCACATTAGCCTATTGCTTAGTCGCTAACCTTGGGTCATGATAGCGGTAACATTATCGAACCGATTGCGGTTCTAACAGTTATATATGTTGGAGAAAACAATATGAGTAATGAGATGCTGGGATTTGTAGGTGTGGGTAGAATGGGTGGCCCGATGGTTGAGCGGTTGCTGGCGGCTGGGCACAAAGTCACAATTTTTGATGCCAATGAAGCAGCGCTAGATGCACTGGTAGAAAAAGGCGCAACAAAAGCCACCTCCTCGCAAGAGGTTGCGTCCGTTGCAGAAATCGTAATGACCAGCCTGCCAATGCCTCAAATTCTGGAACAGGTTGCATTGGGTGATGCGGGCATTTCATCAGGATCAAAAGTTAAAATCATGGTGGATTTATCAACCACCGGACCCGCTGTCGCCAAGAAGGTATCAAAAGGTCTGGCAGAAAAAGATATTATCTGGCTTGATTGCCCAGTTAGTGGCGGCATTGCCGGCGCTGTCGCCGGCACTCTGGCACTGATGTTATCAGGACCGGAAGCTGCTTTTGAAAGAGTGAAACCGTTGGTGAGCATTTTCGGCAAACCCTTTTATGTGGGTGCTGATGCGGGACTGGCGCAGGTTGCGAAACTCGGCAATAATTTGCTCGCGGCCTCGGCTGTGGTTGTCACATCCGAAGTCATGGCGATGGCCGTGAAAGCAGGACTTGATCCAGATATTATGATTGATATTATCAATGTCAGCAGCGGTCGCAATTCAGCAACCCAGGATAAATTCCCGCGTTCCGTATTAACGGGAACTTTTGATTTTGGTTTCGCTACCGGACTTTCTTACAAAGATGTTCGGCTATGCATCGATGAAGCGGAAGCCATGGGCGTTCCGATGGTGGCAGGTTCTGCTGTACGCCAGATGCTGGCTGTGACTAATGCCAAATTTGGCCCGGACTCAGATTTTACATGCATCGCAAAAGTGCTTGAAGAATGGGCCGGTGTTGAAATTCGTAGCGCCAAAAAATAACGCGCGCCCAATAGGTGGAGGAGCCTTGTCATGAGTGATGATATTTATGAAATCTACGCGATCAATTATGCCAGCCATGATCGGAAAATGTCTGAAAACTTCCTGGGAGGAGACACCCATGACGGGCCGATGCCTCTGGATTATTATGTGTGGGTGGTGGTTGGCAACCAGCGTACAATTATCGTTGACACAGGCTTTGATGAGCGGGGCGCGAAATTGCGTGGCCGCACAATTACCCGACCGGTAATTGAAGGCCTCAAAGCCATGAACATCGACCCTGATAAAATTGAAGATGTGATTATTACCCACATGCATTACGATCATGCGGGCAATAATGGCTTATTTCCCAATGCCTGTTTTCATCTGCAAGATTCAGAAATGGCATATGCCACTGGTCGCTGCATGTGCCATCAGGAATTGAGCCATCCCTATGAAATCGAAGACGTGCTTGAGATGGTACGGCGCGTTTATGATGATCGGGTGGAATTCCACGAAGGGGAAAGCGAACTTTATCCGGGCATTACCCTGCATCATGTGGGAGGTCATGCGCGCGGATTACAGACCGTTCGGGTAAAAACAAAACGCGGTTATGTGATGCTTGCGTCAGATGCCACACATTTTTATGCCCATATCGAACAAAACCGGGTCTATCCTATTGTGGAAAATGTAGCGGCACTGCTAGAAGGCTATAAGACTGTACGGCGACTGGCTACTTCGCCAAATCATATTATTCCGGGGCATGACCCACTGGTTGGTTCAATTTATCCAGCCGCAAAACCTGGACAGGAAAATTGGATAATTCGCCTCGACGTTGATCCAAAACTACCAACGTAGTAGCTTCGCCAAATTCAGCGGAGATAAAGCAAAATATGAAAAAGGCTACCCGTTTTGGAGATGCTCGTGCGGTGCGCATGAATGATGTGGCGCAACGGGCAAATGTCTCGCCAATGACAGTTTCGCGCGCGTTGAGCAATCCGGAAATGGTGTCCGAAAAGACCCGTGATAAAATTCTTGCGGCTATTGAACAAACAGGTTACGTGCCCAACCGGATCGCGGGCAGTCTCGCCTCCAATCGCTCAAACACAGTTGGGCTTATTCTTCCAAGTATTAGAAACTCACTGTTTTCTGAAACCATCCAGGCGGCGGCAGATGTTCTTTCAAAAAAGGGATATCTTTTGTTGATTGCCGATAGTGGCCATCTGGTGGAGGAAGAGGAAAAGCTGGTTGAGGCTTTTCTAGGCCAGCGGGTTAGCGGCATGATCCTGCACAATACTGAGCACACTGAACGAACCATGGCGATGATTTCCAACTCTGGAATTCCAGTGGTGGAATCTGGAGACCTGACATCGCACCCGATGGATATCTCGGTTAGTTATTCAAACTTCGAAGCCTCAAAGGCTATGACGCGTTATCTTCTAGACAAAGGGTATCGGCGTATCGGGTTTGTGTCTTTGTTGAGCAAAAATAACAACCGCGCATGTTTGCGACGCGATGGATATTTAAGCGCATTGGAAGAGGTCGGCGTAAAGGCCGATGAGGCGCTGATGATTGAAGCGGGGTCCAGTCTTGAAGCTGGTCGCGGCGCCCTGACAAAATTGGTGCAACTGGCTGAAAAACCCGATGCCATCTTTTTTGCCGGCGATATTATGGCAGCAGGTGCAGCCTTTGAATGTCAGAAATTGAACATTAGAATTCCGGACGATATAGCAATTGCAAGCTTTGATGATCTCGACATTTTGCAGCATATGTCCCCTTCGATTACTTCGCTGCAAATTCCCCGAATTGAGATCGGCCACGAGGCGGCTAGTATCATACTAAGCCGGATTGAAGGTCAGGAAACAAGCGCTGTTACCAAGGATCTCGGGTTCAATATTGTCGAAAGACAAAGCACCTAAGTCTGCATTAAATCATCTAATTTGAATGAAGTAGCACCATTGGATGTTGTGTCGCTTGACAAAATGTTACCGCTACCATAGCATTTAGAAAAGGCCATTATAAAATGGCGGGGAGGTATTTTTGAAGGGTAGGACTGTTCTCATTACAGGTTCGACCGCGGGGATAGGATTGACCGCTGCCCGTGGGTTTGCTGCTGAAGGATGCAACGTTGTGCTCAATGGTATTGAGGACCAAGACGTTGGCGACAAGCTGGCCCAAGCAATCGAAAATGACTTTGGTACCCAAGCAATATTTCACGACGCAGATGTGGGTGACCATTTGGCAGTAGAGGCATTATATGCAGCTGCTATCGCGCGATTTGGCAGTGTGGATATTGTAGTCAATAACGCGGTAGTCCGATTTTTTGGCCCTGTTGAAGATTGTGCGCCCGCTGATTGGGACCGCGCAATTGCAGTTAATTTAACCTCTGCTTTCCATACGATCCGTTTGTCTTTGCCAGCAATGCGCAAAAATGGATGGGGGCGAATTATCAATGTTTCTTCTGTTTTTGGCACTTTGGCAACACGTGATCGTGCCAGTTACATCACTACAAAAACAGCGCTTTTAGGCCTGACGCGGGCCATTGCCATGGAAACATTGGATGATGGCATTACTTGCAATTCCGTGTGTCCTGGTGCCGTCAATACTTCTCGCAGTTCAGGCATGATCGATGCCATGGTGAAGGATGACGGCCTCTCCGTTGAAGATGCGGAAGCTAAATTTTTGGTTGGCCGCCAACCCAATGGACGCTTTGTAGAATCAAAAAGCGTCGCAGCTATGATGGTATTTCTTTGCGGCCCAGCCAGCGACAGTATTACCGGTGCGTCTTTCCCGATTGATGGCGGATGGACGACAACCAGCGTGGTGGGCCAATGACCCTGACAGCGTTGCACCAGAATAATATTTCCGAACCTTCCAATGCTCTGGCAAAATTTTCTGTTGGGTTTTCATCCGAACAAATGACAGATGAATTACGCCATGAATGCAAGCGGGCGTTGGTGAACTATTTTGCAGTGGCTCTGGTTGGATCATCTGATCCGACGATCAAAAAAGCTCATGGGGTTCTTTCCCAATTTTTCGGTAAGCCGGAAACAAGAATTATCGGGCGCGATGGTAAAACAGATATTTTAAACGCTGCCTTTTTTAATGCTGCTGCTGCGAATGTATTTGATTTCGACGACACTCATTT
>JAESUH010000138.1 GCA_016763155.1 Rhizobiaceae bacterium | reverse complement strand
CAAAACCGCATCCACCATATGCTCCACCACACGGGGGCCAGCAATCTGGCCATCCTTGGTGACATGGCCCACTAACACTACGACGGTGCCAGATTTTTTGGCATATCGAATGATCGCCTGCACCGAATTGCGCACTTGGGTGACTGTGCCTGGCGCACTGTCTGCCTGTTCTGTCCAAAGAGTCTGGATTGAATCAATCACCAGCAGGTCAGGTGGTTGATCATTGGCAAGCGTTGCCAGAATATTTTCTACGCTGGTTTCAGCAGCCAACCCTATATTGGGTTCAATTGCATCCAGTCGCTGGGCTCGCAGCCGGATTTGTGCCACAGCCTCCTCACCGGAAACATAGACTACCCGATGGCCTTTTCTTGCAAGTGCAGCCGATGCCTGCATCAATAGTGTGGATTTCCCGATACCCGGATCGCCCCCCACCAACAGCGCAGAGCCGCGCACAAAGCCACCTCCAATGGCCCGGTCCAACTCGTCAATGCCGGTGGATATACGCGGCGCTTCCTCGATCTCGCCGGAAAGTGGCACCAATGCGATGATCTGGCCTTTGCGCATGGCTTTGCCCGGGGTGGCACCAATTCCGGAATTGGGATTTTCCTCAATCAGTGTGTTCCACTGATTGCATCCATCGCATTTTCCGGCCCATCGCGCAGCCACAGTGCCGCAATTTTGACAGACAAATTGAGTTTTGGTCTTGGCCAAATTCAGTCTCGCTTATCGCTGGAAATATAGGTTCTTGAATAACGTGCCCCAAGCCCTGTCAGCAATTCATAACCGATTGTTCCGGCTGCACGCGCTGCATCATCAAGGGCGATGTTATTACCAAATAGCTCGACCCACTCAGCTTTTTCCAGTTCTTGTTCTGGAATGTCTGTAACATCAAGAGCTGTGATATCCATGGATACTCTGCCGATTATGGGCACTTCCCGGCCACATAGATATCCGACCGGCCCCTTGGCCGGTGCAGTGCCTTTAGTCCGCATATCGAAACCGGAATTTGATCTTAAATAGCCGTCCGCATAGCCAACCGCCACCAGTGCAATTTTTGTCTCGCGGGTGAAAGTGTGAGTGGCGGCATATCCAATTGTTTCGCCAGCGCTGGCTCGTCGAATTTGAATGATGCGCCCCTCCAGTGTCACCACCGGTTTCATCGGGTTCGCAAAATTCTCAATCGCTTCACCGCCATATAGGGCGATGCCGGGCCGGCTCAGATCGAAAATGAAATCTTTATGCCCGATGATGCCAGCACTATTGGCAAAAGATGCATCAACGCCTGGGAACAGACTTCTCACTTCGTTGAAAGCTGCCACTTGCTCAGCGTTTTTGGGATGGTTCAGTTCATCAGAACAGGCCGGGTGGCTCATTACTAAAATCGGGGTAACTGAATTTCGACGACTATCATCAAGAACAAATTCTTTGGCTTCTTCTACCCGCAAACCAAGTCGGTTCATGCCCGTATCCACATGAATGGCACATGGCCGACGCGAACCGCGTTCGTGCCAGAATGATGCCCACAATTCAATATTTTCGATACTGCCCAATACGGGCGTCAAATCCGCCTCTGCATAGGTTGCAACCGCGTTTTTGAACAATCCCTCCAGAACAAACACCTGGGCTGAAGGCGCTTGTTTCTTAACTCGTACGCCCTCTTCAGGAAGGGCGACAAAAAAGGTTTCGCATCCTGCCTCGGTAAGCGCGGATACCACCTGTTCAACCCCCAGGCCATAGCCATCGGCTTTAACCACAGCTGCGGTTTTTGAAGTTGGCGTCATGCCTGCAAGTTTTTTCCAGTTGGATTTTAACGCATCGAGATCAATGCGCACTCGTCCGCCGCTTAAACGCTCATCTACTAGAGCAGGAAGGATAGAGTAATCAGTCATAATTCTACAACCTAATCAAAGCGTTCAGGTATATGATCATCTTCAACCAGATCGGTGAAGCGGGTAAATTCTGCTTGAAACGCCATGCGTGCCGTACCGGTTGGGCCGTGACGTTGTTTTCCGATAATCACTTCGGCCTTGCCACGCGACAAACGCAATTGCTCATCCCACTTGAACCATTCCTCGGTTCCCTCTTTGGGTTCCTTGTTTTGAATATAATATTCCTCGCGATACACAAACAGCACCACATCCGCATCCTGCTCGATGGAACCAGATTCACGCAAATCTGACAATTGGGGGCGTTTGTCATCGCGCGATTCAACCTGACGCGAAAGCTGGGAAAGAGCGATAATGGGAACATTCAATTCCTTGCCCAGTGCTTTGAGCCCGGTGGTAATCTCCGTTATCTCCTGCACCCGGTTGCCCTGATTTTTTGACGACCCCTGCATCAGCTGGATGTAGTCGATAATCAACACATCCAGGCCCTTTTGCCGTTTTAAACGACGCGCCCGCGCTGCAAGCTGGGCGATTGAAATACCACCCGTATCATCAATATAAAGCGGAATTTTCTGTATCATATTTGAACAGATGGTGAGCTTGGTGAAATCGGCTTCGGAGATTTCCCCACGTCTGATTTTACTGGAAGATATTTCGGATTGTTCTGAAACAATACGTGTTGCTAACTGTTCTGCCGACATCTCCAGAGAAAAGAAGCCAACAACGCCACCCTCCATTGATTTTGGCGAACCATCAGCTTCCACATCGCCGCGGTAAGCCATGGCAACATTAGTGGCAATATTGGTTACGAGTGAGGTTTTCCCCATAGCAGGACGACCGGCAAGTACGATCAGATCCGATGGCTGCAAGCCACCCATCATCTGGTCGAGGCTGGCAAGCCCGGTAGAAATACCCGATAGGCCACCATCGCGCTGATAGGCAGCTGCTGCCATATCCAAAGCGGAATTCATTGCCGACCCAAAATCATGAAAACCTGAATCTGAACGGCCATTCTCAGCCAGTTCATATAAGCGGCGCTCGGCATCTTCAATTTGCGAAACGGGAGGTAAATCAACCGGTGCATCAAAGGCGATATTCACCATATCCTCGCCGATTGAAATCAGATAGCGCCGGGTCGATAAATCGTAGATGGATTGGCCATAATCTTCAGCATTGATGATGGTGGTCGCTTCAGACGCAAGGCGCGCCAAATATTGTGCAACTGTAATATCACCAACTTTATCATCGGCAGGAAGAAAGGTTTTAATCGTGACCGGATTAGCCGTTTTCGTTGCCCGAATCATATCTGAGGCAACTTTGTAAATGTTTTGATGTAGCGGCTCAAAAAAGTGGTTCGGTAACAAGAAATCAGAGACCCGGAAAAAGGCGTCATTATTTACGAGAATTGCACCGAGCAGAGCCTGCTCAACCTCAATATTATGCGGCGCGGTGCGGTATGATGCATCCTGTGCGTTTCCTGCCTGATTTGCAGGTCCAGGGGCTTGTCCGATTCTTGATACTGCTTCCGCCATATTATTTTCAATCTGTAATAAATTATGTCTTGAGGTTTACACTTACACTCTTATTGCGTTTTCGATTGTTTGAAAGTGTGATTTGAAAACTGCCACCTTGATCACACTGATTCACAGGCTAGGCCGCGCAAAATCCAAATAAATAATTTTCAACCATCATCCTTATTGACACAGATTAGGTGATTCGCAGGGCAATTTGATGGTATTTGCAAAAAAAATCGCAAAAAAAGGGCGCGAATTTATCGCGCCCTGATTCGTTTTGACTAGAACTATGAAAAGTAGCTTATTTGCTCTCTTCGTCTGAAGCCTCATCTTGGCCCGCAGTTTCTGCTTCTTCAGCATCGTCTGAGTTTTCAAACACTTCATCCAGATCAACTTCGTCGTCTTCATCACCGTGATCGTAAACTTCGTGCTCATAAGCTGTATCGCGGCCGGTAAGATCTTCGCCCGCTGCCTGACGTCCAGCTTCATCGTCTGAACGTGCCACGTTGATGACCACATTGGAGTTAACTTCAGGGTGCAGGATAACTTGAACCTCATGCAAGCCGATCACTTTGATTGGTAACAACAGGTTAATCTGGTTACGTGCAACCTTGAATCCAGCTTCTTCCAGCATTTCTGCAATGTCACGAGTTGAAACTGAACCGTAAAGCTGGCCAGTCTGTCCCGCAGAGCGAATGGAGACATAAGTAGTACCGTCGAGTTTTTCCTTAACGGCCTCTGCTTCTGATTTACGCTCTAGGTTGCGAGCTTCAAGTTCAACACGCTGCTCTTCAAACCGTGCACTGTTTACTTCAGTTGCGCGCAATGCTTTGCCTTGTGGCAAAAGAAAGTTGCGTGCAAAACCGTCTTTAACAGTCACAACGTCGCCCATTTGGCCAAGTCTGGCAATGCGCTCAAGTAAGATGATTTTCATGGTATTTCCTTTCGATGATATATTTAAACTTTTGAATTAGGTTTGGCTGGAAACCCCAGCCGTGATATTGCGCGCGCCACACCTGCAATTGCAAAGATCAGGAGTGGGAACGAAAATAGAAAAATGACGAGATATGTAATGATCAGCAGTGGCTTTGCGGTGGGTTTCCCGCGCATTTTCAAATGCAGCGCACCAAGACCAACAATGGCGAATGCCATAAATAACACGCCCGCAATCACTGCTGAAATATGAGCAAGCGCACCTGTACCAAACATCATCAGGATCATTGCTGTAGGTAACATTACCACAGCTTGAACAGGAAGGTTCAAATCCATCGGCAAATCATCAACTGGGCGTGGCATACGACCGCTACTGCGCAGGATGGTGCTGGCCAAGTGAGCATTTATCACATGTGTAACCAACCAGATGCCTGGATAGAAAAACGGAATTAACTTTGCAAAAGTCTGCGCAAGGGCTGTTAAGTCCTCCTCGCGCAAAGTTTTCAGTTCTGGGTTAATTTCAACAATTTGTTGCATTTGTTGCACAACAACCGGAATGATAGCTTTGCCGTCAAAGCCGGTAATCAATCCAATCAGAATAACCCCGCCGCCAATGGCGATGGCTATGTTGAAAAGCAGATTGTCCATCGGATACCATGCCACACGACCTTCGGATTCTTGTGCCAGATTAGCCTGATGGCCAAGCAGCAAGGCCGGTAGCGCGATAACGGCTCCAACGGTTGCAACCGCAAGGGCCGGTGCCAATGCAAGTGTAACAGCGATTGAGGTGATTGCTGCAATAAGGCCCGTGAAACTTCCCATTGAGAAAACAGCGAGATAGATCGGGAGAGGTGCAATATACAGAGGAAGCTTACCCAGCATTCCAACCATATAGGAAGAAAAATACAGCAACGCCGTTGCAAGGCCTGCAAGTATGCCAATCAATAGTGGATATGATTTTGACAATGCGCTGTCCTGTCGGTTGACAGTTAGAGACTGTTAAGTCCCAACTTGAATAAGGTTCAATATGTTCGGGTGATGATGGCGGCTTACCGCCATCATCGAACTCAATTAGGCGATTACGTAAGGCAATAGGCCCAAAAAGCGTGCGCGTTTGATGGCGCGTGCAAGATCGCGTTGTTTCTTCTGGCTCACGGCTGTGATGCGTGAAGGAACGATTTTACCGCGTTCTGAAATGTAACGCTGCATAAGACGAACGTCTTTATAGTCGATTTTCGGTGCGTTAGCGCCAGAAAACGGGCAAGATTTGCGACGGCGATTAAATGGGCGACGTATGCCGGAGGATGATGCCATAGCCATTATTTGGACTCGCTTTCGCTGGTGGGTTTAGCTTCAGAACTAGCTTCCTTGCGAGGAGAGCGATCTTCGCGCGGTGGACGGCTGTCACGATCGCCGCCACGTGGACGACGGTCATCCCGGTCGCTTTTCTTCATCATTGCTGATGGGCCATCTTCGAGTTCTTCAACACGAATGGTCATATAGCGCAGAATATCTTCATGGATACGCATTTGGCGTTCCATTTCAGCAAGTGCAGCTGACGGAGCATCCACATTCATATGTAGATAATGCGCCTTGCGGTTCTTTTGGATCCGGTAGGCTGAATTTCTCAGTCCCCAGTTCTCAACTTTGCTGACGGTGCCGCCATTATCAACCAGCACAGCTGTGAAATGTTCAACCAGTGCTTCAGCTTGCTGCGCAGAAATATCCTGACGCGCAAGAAATGTATGTTCGTAAAGAGCCATGTAAGCCTTTCCTTTTTTAATTATACCAGCATGCTACGCAAAGCCTTCACGCCGCTTTTCGTTTGGCTAATAAATTAGCCGGAAAGGCGTCTGTAGACGGTCGAGAGCGAGGACACGGGAGGTCAAATCCATTGATTGGTCTATCGGTTTTCAGCCTACAACAAGCCCAAAAACCCCTCCGTTCAGCCCCCAGCAGCATTGCCGGAACTCAACGAGGTGCGTTATAGGCCAATTTCATCAATATGCAAGCGGAATTTGCTTACCTGATTAATTCAACTGGTCTTTGCTTTTTTCTTTTTAGCCGGGGTTTTTTTAGCTTTGGTTTTTGAAGTGCTTTTCTTCTTAGTTTTTTTCTTTTTTGCGGGCGTTTTTTTGGCTGAAGCTTTTTTAGTTTTTGGCTTTTTTGCCTTGTCTACACTTTCCTTAGTAGTCTGGGAATCCGACTTTTTGGCAGTTTTCTTTTTAGCCGAGGATTTCTTAGTCGCACTTGTTTTCTTGGCAGTAGTCTTTTTCTCGGGAGCTTTCTTTGCCGCGGCCTTTTTCTTTGTTGTTTTGGTCGATGCCTTGGTGGAGCCCCCACCGGGCTTGCTACGACAGAAAGCTTTTACCTTTGCTCCATCCGAACGTGAAAATGCCCGAACCCACGAGCAGCTATTATCACGTGAACAAGCAGAATTTGATTTTCCCTTACATTCAGCAGCTTCAGCACCCGTGGAAAACATCAATGTTCCCAGCAGCAAGCTTGCCATCAACATAAAATTGCGGAAAAGTGCTTTCACATAAGTGTGCATTGAAGAGTTCCTTATTTGAAACAAAGTGGGAGAATACATAAAATTCTCTACTGTAATTAAACAAATATGTCGACCATTTTAGATTTGTAAAAGGCTAGTAAACTCGTGAATTTGAAAAAAGCTTATTGGACCAATTGGATATTAGTCGTTCTGATCGCAATTTTGTTCTTCACTCAGCACCAAAATGCAGCCATGGCCGCCAATGAGGTGCTGAAACCTTATAAGGAACGGGACTTTCGCTACAGGAAACCGATAGAATCACAAGACGGCGGCATGTTCCTGCGTCTACCCTATGATCCCTTGCGCGATATCAATAAGCGTGACGAGGTGCCCGTGCGCAAAGTAAAATCATATTACGTGTCTTCCAAACCCAAACGTCACCAAAAAGATTTGTCCCTAAATGCAAATGGTCGAAATATTACCTATTTCGCAGTCGGCCAGCTCAAGGGGAATGCGGCTATGACCGTGATATTCTTGCATGGACGTGATGGCAGTCGCCATTTGGGATTTGATGATGATCGTTTTGGTGGAAATTTCAACCGCGTAAAGAACCTGATGTTTCGCAACAAAGGCATCTATCTAAGTGCCGATTTTGCGGATTTTAAAAATGACGGAAAAAATGACATCAAAGCACTGGTCCAGAAATACCGACCTTTGACAAAAGGGCCACTGGTCATTGCCTGTGGCTCCATGGGAACCCACTTGTGCTGGCGACTGGCAAAGGATCCGGCAGCTGCTGCGATGATAGATGGCCTCATTATTATGGGTGGCTTTCCGGATCAGGAGTATTTGGAGATGAAAAAACACAAAATCATCCCAATTGTCATGGCTCATGGCAGCATTGATTATGTGTATAATTGGAAAACCACATATAATATGTATAAGAACCTGGCTCTTAGCGGGTATCCCGCCCGTTATTTGCTGTTTGATGGCGGTAAACACGGCACTCCGGTTCGCATGACCGACTGGCGGAACTCTTTAAACTGGATAGCAGCTAATCAGTAAGCGGGGTTTGCAGCCCCCAAAGCTTGACTCTGTCCCAACAAAACACTAGCCGAAGGCTAACGGCGTATATCAATTAATTGGACACATAATGAAACTAGCGGTGACATTTCCAGGGCAGGGCAGCCAGTCTGTTGGCATGGGCAAGGCCCTCTATGATACTTTTAGCGAGGCGAAAGCCGTATTTGATGCGGTTGACGAGGCATTGGGCGAAAACCTTTCCCAGACCATTTGGGATGGACCTCAGGAGACACTGACGCTCACCGCCAATGCTCAACCCGCCCTAATGGCTGTATCTTTGGCTGCGATTAAGGCTCTGGAATCCAAAGGGTTCTCTTTGGCCAATCAGACAAGTTTCGTTGCCGGGCATTCTCTGGGAGAATATTCGGCCCTTTGTGCAGCTGGCAGTATTTCAATTGCAGATACAGCAAAACTGCTCCGCATTCGTGGCAATGCCATGCAGGCCGCAGTGCCGGCAGGTGAGGGGGCAATGGCCGCTATCATCGGCCTTGAGCGCAGCGATGTGGAAGCTATCTGCGAAAGTTTTGCAGGTTCTGGCTGTTGCCAGATTGCCAATGACAATGGCGGCGGGCAATTCGTAATTTCCGGCAGCAAAGCTGAAGTTGAAGCCGCAGCCGAACAAGCCAAGGAAAAAGGCGCAAAACGCGCATTGATCCTGCCCGTATCTGCACCGTTCCATTCAGCCTTAATGTCACCGGCAGCCGATGTGATGAAAGAAGCACTGGAAGCTGTGGAAATAAAAGCCCCGTGTGTCCCACTCATTTCCAATGTTGTAGCTGGTCCAATTTCTGATCCTGATGAAATCCGCAAACGACTGGTTGAACAGGTAACAGGACAGGTTCGCTGGGCGGAAAGCGTCTCATTCATGGCAGAAAATGGCATTGAAGCATTGATTGAAGCAGGCTCCGGCAAAGTGCTGACAGGCCTTGCCCGTCGCATATCACGTGATCTAAAGGGCATTCCCGTGGGAACACCGGAAGATGTAGATAAAGCGCTCGAAGCCTTGATCTGACCCAAGTCAAAATCCATAATATGAGAAATTAAGCGACCCGAACGGGTCTTGGCCTTAGGAGAATTCTATGTTTGATTTAACCGGCAAAAAAGCATTGGTAACCGGCGCCAGTGGCGGCATTGGCGAGGCAGTTGCCCGCGCATTACACGCCCAAGGCGCAATCGTTGGCCTGCACGGCACAAGAGAAGAAAAATTGAAAGAACTGGCAGCGGATCTTGGCGAGCGCGCAATGATCTTTCCGGCCAATTTATCTGACCGCGATGCGGTTAAGGCGCTGGCAGCGGATGTTTTGGAAAAAATGGATGGCCTCGATATTTTGGTCAACAACGCAGGCATCACCCGCGATGGTCTGTTTGTACGCATGTCGGACGAGAACTGGGACGATGTGCTGGAAGTAAACCTCACATCGGTTTTCCGTCTCACCCGCGATTTTGCCTATCCAATGATGCGCAAAAAATCTGGCCGCATCATCAACATCACTTCAATTGTTGGCGTTACCGGCAATCCCGGTCAGGCCAATTATTGTGCCTCTAAGGCAGGCATGATCGGCATGTCAAAATCACTGGCTCAGGAAATCGCCAGCCGTGGCGTCACCGTCAATTGCATCGCACCCGGCTTTATTTCGTCTGCCATGACAGAAGCCTTGAACGACAAACAAAAAGACGCAGTAATGAGCGCAATCCCCATGAAGAAAATGGGCGAGGGCAAAGATATTGCGGCGGCTGTTGTCTATCTGGCATCTGAGAGTGGCCAATACGTCACCGGCCAAACCCTGCACGTAAATGGCGGCATGGCGATGATTTGATGGCTGCGAACTTCACTTAGAAGTTCGCACCTTCCTTTTCTTACGACTTCACTTTGTTGGCTTTTCGATTCCTCATCGAAAGGCCATCTCTCATATTGAGCCCAAGAAGCGTGATGTTTGCGGCACCTGCCAATAACTCGATTGCCTGAACGACTACGAACATCGTGTCGAAATTCCCGGCTTCGGCGCGCATGGCCAGAAAAAATGCCGATGGCACCAATATGAGGATGCCATTGCTGGCTGCAATTTTCATCCGCCGTTTCTTATTGATAATGAGCGGAGTTTTCCATTTGCCACCGAGCGAAAAACCGGACGCGCCTGTTATCGCCATGGCAGGGATTAAAATAGCCATGCCCTGAAAGATGGTGGTTTTTACCAATACAATTTGTTCAGTAGAGCCAAACATTTCGGACAGGATCGTTGAGGTCCAAAACAGACAAACCATGAGCAGAGCCAAGGCACCCGCAAAAGCGTGGGTTTTAGTTTTCATAGCATATTCTCCATTTACATAGCACGCTATGTTATTTAGTATTGAATAGCTTGCTATGCAAGTGCTAAATAACCTCATGGCTTTTGATAAAATGAATTCCGCCGGATTTTTGGCAAACCTCATGGCACGATTATTCGCTCGTGGCCTGCAACAACGCATTAAACCGTTGGGGCTGGCACCAGCTCAATTCATGACGCTGTTAGAGCTTTGGAATGAGGATGGCATAACCCAAAAAGAACTGGTCTCCCGACTGGACGTTGAGCAAGCGACCATGGCCAATACCATCACCAGAATGGTGCGCGATGGCCTGATAGAGCGAAGAACCCACCCCGATGACGGACGTGCTCAGTCTCTTCACCTGACCCAAAAAGCCAAAGCCGTCGAACACGATGCGGTAACAGCTGCCAAAGGCGTGAACCAGGCCGCATTTCGAACATTATCGGACGAAGAGCAGAAACAGTTTAAAGAATTAATGCGCAAAGTAATCGGCAATATGAAAAACGAGACCCGACTTTAGAACCTGCTTCTTGCAAAAAGGAGGAGGTTACTTTTCTTCCTGCGGTTTCTTCAAATAACACTTTCACTCTACGTTTACATTATACCAATGTAATCACAATTTTATGAAATAAAATCGATGAAAAACTACCCAAATTTGAACTGAGAATATCCTTTTGGAATATGAAACAGAATTGGCTATTTTGTCTTATCATTTCGGCGACTTCGGCCGATGGTCACTTTTACCCTGAGAGCTGATAAAATTTGCCACGCTTGCTTACTTCGAATTCACAGTCAATAAGCCCAACCTTGCCGTTGAGCATATGTCGCAATTTGGATAAACTGACGCTGCGTAAAATTCCCCACTGAATTCACTATAACGCCGCAGTGGAATGTTGGACGACTGTTTGAGCGCGCCTCATCGTCGATTTACCCGCTTCTGGAGCGCACTGACGGCATAAGACCACCCAAGCGCAGGAGATCCCAATTGACGCTGACACTTGTCGACTGCGAAGAGATATCGAGAGGTCTCATTGCAGAACGCTCTTTGCGGTCAATAGCCCGTCATTTGGGGCGTGCAGCCTCAACAATCAGTCGTGAGGTTTGGGGCAAACCCAAACTATCAGACCATCAAAAACAAAAAGCATTAGAGCGATTGCAGGCCGGGGTATCTGCTCGAGAGATAGGCCGAGACATGGGTATTTCACACCCGACATTTTCTCGGCTGCGCTGAGCACCATTTAACACTATCACCCATTGTGTTGAATCTGATCGATGAGCTCAATTGATGAACCATACACAGTCGAAGGTCGGCTTCAGGTGGGCGGTAGTTCCAAAGGAGTAGATCTTTCCGAAGGGCAAACAGAACTTGAAGTCGGCTACAAGTTGAGGGCCTTGAATGTCATCCCCTACGGTTCGTAAATTGTTAGGAGTTTGGGCTTGATGTGGTAGGCAAGAAATGATTGCTTAAAACACAATCCTAAAATCACCGCTTTGCAGCGAGCTGTCGCTATACACCTAGCAACATCTTGATCGTGGTAGTCGATATTGCTCATACGATTATCAAAAGCTGCTAGCTGAACATTGCGTGGTAGAAACTGTATTCAAGACTATCAAATCAGAGCTGGTTTGGTGATCCAGCTATCAGACCAGACAATGAGCAAAAAATGGACTCAGCAGATACATTGGCTGGTTCTACAATTCAGTACTGGGCTACAATAGACTCACCTTTTCCGAGACAAACACGGCCGGGGCCCGTTACTTGCTGGTGCTTAATTTCGCATAGTCAGACAACTGACGAAGGTACAAATCGACAGCAAACACCGATGCAGGATCGAGCATTTTGTTATTGCGACGAATTTCTATAAATCTCGCAACTAACGCCTTCTTTCGCCAATGGGTAAGATCGCGAGCGACCCATCCTGCCAAAGTTGGATGGTTATCGAGTAAGGAGGCATAGGCATCCAATACATCTCGTCGTAGTGCTGCCTTACGGTGAGCCAAAAGTGGGTGTTCAACTGTCGTTAAAACTGAAATGGCTTTGAGAACTTCTTCAAGTTCCTTGCGAGATCGGGTTCTGCTCTGAAAATACAGCTTTTCAATCATTTCGATGGACTCAATGGGGTGAGTTTCAACAAATGCAGTCGTCCAGGCTGATAGATTTCTGATAAATCCAAATCGAGCGGCACTTTCAAAGCTCTTTCGAATGTAGGCTTTATCTTTATCATCGTTGCTCTGGGCGAGCATAAGGATATAAAGACTATGAAATTCAATAAGACTCCAGTTTGCCAAAGTGTTTCTCACGGATTCAATCGGCACTCTACGAGCAGCCATTTTGATCCAGGAATAGGGTGCTCGGCCAATTTCCAAAAATGCCTCTTCGCGGATTATACGATTTCCATCGTTCAAACGTTTCAGAAAATACCTGAAGCGCATCATTTTCCCACGATTGCCACGCCATTTGCGTTCATGAGAGAGAACCTCGAGGATAAATTCCAGGCTGCCTGGAGTTACATAGCTTAACCATTGCCATTTTGACGAAGCTTGGTGTTTTATCAAAACAATATGATCTTCTGGATTTTGTTTTAATTTGCGCTGCTCAAATGATGGTAGGAATAGAGAAGTCGAAAAATCGTCTGTTGTACCTTTTAGTGTCTCTAATATGGCGAGTGAATAAGGTTTGTTCGGATCTTCTCGTGCCAGCGCAATGACATGGCTCGCAATAAGATCATCTGCAAGTGTAGACTTTGGGTATGGAATACAGATCACACAGGCCAGCGAAGTTGTAATTCCGAGAAATAATAACACCAATACCGAAACGGCAAACAAAGAAGTGCGTATAGCTAAGGCCATACATTTCGAAAAATTTTTTATATTTGCCAATATCTCCTTAAACCTTCCTACCGATACGGTGTAATTATATCGCGCCATATTATCAAACTCTCTTGGATAAAATGCTCATTTCATCTCCATCATAGCCAAAGCATAGCTGTTGTAAATAATACAACAATATAAGTCCCGCATGGCATTTGAAAATGTCGCACTGAAGCTGTGAATTAGCTCCACTATCGGTCTCAAACACCCTGAAGACGAACAAAAACGACGGATATCCGGTAATTAACCAAACTCTGACCGAGTTTAGTTCGAATTGGCATTTGACCAAAACGGAAACTCAACGCGCCAATTGAAACAGAATTGCATATAATGTTTCAAAATCGGGTGCGTGCCTATTGAAGAATGGCTATTTTGGGGGGGCGTGAGACAATTGATGGCCAGAATTGAAACAGTTCAGATCGGAGTTGTTTCATCGAAAACCAAATCTTTATCCTTCCGTTAGCTCACAGAAACTGAATGTCGCGTGCTGAATATTGGGAGTTAGAATTGTTGTCAAAAAGTCTGCATAGCCGTCGTTCGACATCAATAGACTAGTTACAGCCTCGGCCAACATTACTCTTTTGACAATGCAATAATTTGATGATTCACCTGCGTTTGCAATTTTTGTGGGGTCAGATGTGCAATCTCACGAAATAAAATCACTCAGAACTGATTCAGCTGTCTCTCCATTCATATTCCCTCAAACCCCGCTCAACCACCGTTTCCCACACAAACACGCTGGAAAACGCAAAAAAAGTGTGTTACTCGACCCGCGAACAATCGAATATATTGACAAGAAACGGTCTTGCGCCCATATAGCAAACAGGCATTTCTTGGGTGATAATTCAGAAATTGCAAATTGATCTCGGGCACACTGGTTCCCGTGGAATTAACATTAAGTAAGCTATGGGGTCTTGTCCCAAGCCAACCAAGAGGGCCGCCAAATGAGCGACGTCGCAGACCGCATTAAAAAAATTGTTATTGAACACCTTGATTGTGAAGCAGATAAGGTAACTGAAAAAGCCAGCTTCATTGATGATCTGGGCGCTGATTCTCTCGACAATGTTGAGCTTGTCATGGCGTTTGAAGAAGAATTCGGCGTTGAAATTCCTGATGACGCTGCTGAAACCATTCAAACTGTTGGCGATGCTATTTCATTCGTCACCAAAGCTACTGCGTAACTTTTGTTACCGTCAGTTTTGAAGCGATTTTGACTTAAGAATAAACAGGCGGCCGTATGGTCGCCTTTTTGCTTTTTACATTTTGCAGCCAATTATAGGCCGCACCAAAATAGAGGTATTTGATATGCGTAGGGTAGTTGTCACCGGTATTGGAATGGTTTCGCCCCTTGGTTGTGGTGCAGAGGTAACCTGGGAACGTTTGTTAAAAGGCGATAATGCAGCGGCTGGTGTCACCAGCTTTGAGGTTGATGACCTTGCAGCCCGCATCGCTTGTCAAATTCCCCTTGGCGATGGTTCAAACGGAACCTTCAATCCTGACGACTGGATGGAAAAGAAAGAACAGCGCAAAGTTGATCCATTCATTATTTACGGCATGGCCGCCGCTACCCAGGCGCTGAAAGATGCAGATTGGGCACCCTCCAATGATGAGGAAGCTTTCCGCACCGGCGTATTGATGGGTTCAGGCATTGGTGGTTTGCAGGGCATTGCTGAAACCTCACTGGTTCTGGAAAACCGCGGCCCCCGCCGTGTCAGCCCGTTCTTTATTCCCGGTCGCTTGATCAATTTGATCTCTGGCCAGGTATCAATCAAGCATGGCCTCAAAGGTCCTAATCACTCTGTGGTAACTGCCTGTTCCACTGGCGCGCACGCCATTGGCGACGCATCCCGGCTGATCATGTTTGGTGATGCCGACGTGATGGTTGCAGGTGGTGCAGAATCCCCCGTTTGCCGTATTGCTCTGGCCGGATTTGCAGCCTGTAAGGCGCTATCCACTGATTTTAATGATGATCCAACGGCAGCTTCACGCCCCTATGACCGTGACCGCGATGGTTTTGTTATGGGCGAGGGCGCAGGCACCGTTATCCTCGAAGAACTTGAACACGCCAAAGCGCGTGGCGCAAAAATTTATGGCGAAGTGGTCGGTTACGGCCTGTCGGGCGATGCGTTTCACATCACAGCGCCTGCAGAAGACGGCAATGGCGCTGAACGCTCCATGCGCTCCGCTTTGAAGCACGCAGGGCTGGAACCAGCAGACATCGACTATATCAACGCCCACGGCACATCCACGATGGCTGATACCATCGAGCTTGGTGCTGTAGAGCGTTTGATGGGCGATGCGGCGTCAAAGGTCTCTATGTCTTCCACCAAATCAGCCATTGGGCATTTGTTGGGTGCAGCAGGTGCCGTTGAAGCAATTTTCTCCCTGCTTGCCATTCGCGACAACATTGTGCCTCCAACGCTCAATCTAGAAAATCAGGAACGCCCTAGTGAAATTGATCTGGTGCCTCTCAAAGCTCGCGAACGCACGGTAAATGTTGCCCTTTCTAATTCATTTGGCTTTGGCGGAACCAATGCCTCTGTAGTATTCAAGCGGTATGAAGCTTGAAACGAATGATTCGGTTGATTTTGCCGGATTGATGCCGCAATTACGGTTCAGTTTGTGCACGGTCTGAACAGGTTAAACGGGAAATAAAGAGTGAGCAATTCGGAAAACTCCAACGCCTTCGGCAAAAAAACAGAAGATTCGTTTAAACGCGATGATGGCAGTCGGTTGGTCCCTCAATCGGCATCCGAGGTACTGCAACCAAAAGAGCCACCGCCGCCGCCAAAACGCTCGCGTCAGGCCCGCAACGGCTTTATCGTATTTTTAAACTTCTTAATGACCTCAATGGTTCTGGGCGTTGTCGCCGTTATTATTATCTTTTTCATCGGCAAACAGAACTTTGAAGAACCCGGCCCGCTAAAAGAATCACAAACCATTGTCATTCGTGAAGGTTCCGGCCTTAATCAGATATCCAAGCAATTGCGCGCACGCGGCGTCATCGACAACGATTATTTATTTGGCATTGGCGTAAAACTGCACGGTGTTGCAGGTGAAATGAAAGCTGGAGAATATGCTTTCACCCCCGCAATGAGCATGCAGGAGGTGATGGATACCATTCTTTCCGGCAAAGGAATTGTCTATAAGGTGACAATTCCGGAAGGGCTCACCACCCATGCGATTTATAAGAGAGTAGCCGCTAACAAGACCTTGATAGGCGATATGCCGGAAATGCTTCCAGAAGGCAGCTTGATGCCGGACACTTACCCTTTCCAGCGTGGTGCAACCCGTACCGAAATCATTATGAGAATGCAGGATTTCCAAAAACACCTTCTGGCTGAAGTCTGGGAACGTCGCACTGCAAATCTACCGATTTCCACACCGGAAGAATTGGTAATTCTGGCCTCTATCGTTGAAAAAGAAACCGGCAAATCGGACGAGCGTCCGCATGTGGCATCGGTCTTTATCAACCGGCTGAAAAAGGGCATTCGCTTGCAGTCTGATCCGACCATTATTTACGGAATATTTGGTGGCGAGGGAAAGCCGAAAGGCCGGCCGATCTATAGATCAGATATCGATAAACCTACCCCTTATAATACCTACACCATTGATGCTTTGCCGCCCGGACCGATTGCCAATCCGGGCAGGGCTGCTCTGGAAGCGGTAGCAAATCCGTCAATTACCGAAGATTTGTTTTTCGTGGCCGATGGTACAGGTGGGCATGTTTTTGCCAAAACCCTGAAAGACCATAATGCGAACGTGGCCCGCTGGCGTGCGATAGAAAAACGCCAGAAGCAGGAAATTGCCAAACGGGCAAAAGAGGCCGCTAAAGCTTCAGCCAAATCTGGAGGTGAAGGCACCGACAAGACCAAAGGCGAAGGTAAAGACGGCAAAAACAATAAAGATGACAAGAGCAATTAACGTCTTAGTTTCAGATAATATCACGAGGGGGCAGCAATAATGGCATTGCAAAGCATGACCGGTTTTTCCAGAGCCGAGGGAGAGCATTCGACTGGCCGTTGGGTATGGGAAATGCGCTCGGTCAATAATAAAGGTCTCGATGTTCGCCTGCGTTTGCCCCATGGCTTTGAAGCCATAGAAGCCGATTGCAGGAAAGCCATTTCAAGTTCATTTTCAAGAGGCAGTATTCAGGTTTCCTTGCAGTTTTCCCGAGTTGGGGGAGGTGCAATCCCAAGCCTTAATCCAGTTGCTCTGGAAGCAGCCCTTAAAATTGCTGCGGAATTGCGACTAAAGACTGATGCAGCCCCTCTAAGCATGGATGGCATTCTTGCCATTAAGGGCGTGTTGGAAGTCAGCGAAGCAGACCAGAGCGAAGAAGAAATCAAATCACGAAATGCAGAAGTGCTTGCTGGCCTGAAATCGGCAGTCATTGCCCTGAAGTCTGCCCGTGTGGCAGAGGGGGAAGCAATCTGTGCAGTGATGATTGACCAACTTAGCCAAATCGAAACGCTTGTATCCAAGGTCAATGATGATCCCTCCCGTACTCCGGAAGCTATCCGCCAGCGGATAAAGGAACATTTAGCGCCATTGCTGGAAGATGTTAGCAGCCTCGACCCTCAACGGCTGCATCTAGAAGCAGCCCTGCTGGCAACAAAAGCCGATCTGCGTGAAGAACTGGATCGGCTGGCAGCCCACATTCCGGCAGCTAGAAAATTGCTAACCAGCAGTGGTCCTGCCGGTCGCAAACTTGATTTTCTAGCTCAAGAGTTTAACCGGGAATGTAATACAATTTGTTCAAAATCCAATGCGCCCTCGGTCACTGGTTTTGGGCTGGAAATGAAAATCGTCATAGATCAATTGCGTGAACAAACGCAAAATCTCGAATAGTTCAAAGGACAGGCTTCCATGGCAAATGATATCTCCGACACAATTGAACGACGCGGCGTCATGCTGGTTTT
>JAESUH010000137.1 GCA_016763155.1 Rhizobiaceae bacterium | reverse complement strand
AATGCGATGCTCTACCAGCTGAGCTAATGCGGCATTTTGAGAAAATGCTCTTGCACCTTTAGTGCGGCAATTCCAATTAGGCTAGAAGAATTTGAAGGCCGCTTTATCCTCATCACTTTCCTTGCGCACGCCCGGGTCATCTGGTCGGCGTTTCAAGGGAAATGTGGTTTGATTTTCCACCGGTAGAACTTCTTCAACACTTTTGATTTCAGCTTCAGAAGCTACATCGGATATTGGTTCGATCAGCTCGGCTTCTTCAATGGTGGGTTTATTCTGGGTTGCGGAAGTGTCGTCTTCCACCTTTTTGCCTTCCGCCTTCACCGTATCGCTCGGCTCATCATCCACAGCCACCGTGATAGTATCTGTGATTATTACATTGGTCGGTTCCGGTGCCACCTCAACTTCAGCTTCCAGCGGCTTCGTTAATTCATCAATATCGATGGCTTCTGCGGGAGCTCCAAGTTGTTCCACCGGCGCTTTCCACTGGAAGGCACCTATCTCACCGGAAATTGGAGAGATCGGCAGCCACTTTTCAGAGACATAACCATCCGCCGTCCATTCCGGACCACGCGGCGCACGCACAGCTCTGGCAAGCCAGCCACGCATCCTGCCTCTATCCCCATGCTCACCCTCTTCGATATCTGCCATGATGAGACATGCCCGCTCGTTCAGAGCCGTTGACAAAACACTTTGCATGGCTTCACGCGCACGCGCCCAGTCTGTTGCATCAATTGCCGCTAGAGCTATCGCCATATTACTTTCAGGGTGACCTGATTTTAGCGAGCCCAAATGGATTGCACGTTTCAAACGATCGGTGACACTGTCTCCACTGCGCACATGAATATAGGCTTCTGCCAATTCCGGGTGCGGCTGTTTTTTCCACACAGCTTCGATAATTTTGCTGGCTTTGCGAATATCGCCCAATCGGGTATAGGCACGCGAACCAATTACGGCCGCAGGTACCAGATTATCATCAAGCCCATGGGCTTGTTGCGCCAATTTGGCAGTGCGAGCAGGGTCGGCTTGTTCTTCCGAAAACGCCTGCGCCGTTAATAACACTGCCCGTTGCTTGCTGGCCGTTGCTTTATCGACGAGACCAGCAGCGCGATTGGTTTCAAGTGTTCGTAACGCTTGCTCCCATTCTCCATCGGCAGTCTGAAAACCAAGAACGGCATTTCCGGCCCAAGGCAATGCAGCTTCAAGCTTTGTAGCTTCGCTTGCATATTGGCGCGCAGCTTCTTCAACGCCTTCCCGCTCGGCTTCTATATAAAGCCCGCGCAATGCCAATAATTTGGTGGATTCATTATTCAGCATTTCGGCATATTGCTTGCGGGCATTTTCCCGCTTGCCTTCCAACAAAGAAGTTTGAGCTTCCAACAGCCCGACCAACGGCTCATCAGAAAGCAGCTTTTCGCTTTCTTTGGCCAGACGACGCGCGCGCGCTGCATTGCCTGCACTTGCCGCAATCAGGCCACCAGATAGGGCCTGATATCCCCGCTCACGCCGCCGGTTTTTGAAAAACCGAGACATAATGGCGGGTGACGTGATGATGTTTCGGATAATCCACAACACAATTAAAATGGCCGCAATAGCTGCAACAAGTATGGAAAGCGCAACCATCAGGCTGGTTTCATATTGAGTTCCCTGCCAGTCAAGCACCACATTGCCGGGGCGATCTGCCACCCAGGAAAACATAAAGCCAAGCCCAAGCACCAGCCCCAAAAAAATGAATATACGGATCATATCTCTATTTGTCCCTTAACCCTTGCTTGCCTGTTCCAGCACTTGCTGCAACAGGCCGTTGGTTTCCATCCGCAATTTAACGGCCTTAATCCAGCCGGCACCAACTACCTTGCTTTGATCAGGCAAACCATTCCACTCTTCAACAACACCGGCAAGATTTCCCGAATTCAGTTGCTCGTCTATACGTGAAACAACGGCCTCCGCAGAGTTTCCACTAATAGGCTCAGATGAACGTATCTTGACCAGCGATTTGGCACTGTTCATCAAGCGATCCAGCACGCTTGCATTGTTTTCGCCCTCGGCAGCGGGAATGAGGCCGCTTGCCAGAGATTGGAATTGAAGATGCAAAGCCTGGAGGTTTGGAACATCGCCACTCGTCGCCAGCTGTTTCAACCGGTCAATTTCATCATTGGAGCCAGACAAAGTCTCGATAGACATCAAAGCGTTCAAATAGGGCGTATTTTGCTCAATCGAGGTTTGCAGTGCTGAAACTGCAACGCTACGCGCAATTTTTTCGCTTATTTTAGCGCTTTCCGCAATTTTCGTTGCCGTTTCAATCTTGGCCAGCAACTCAGTCTTGATCTGGTTTTCCAGTTCCCCAATGCGCTCTGCAAGTTCGGAGGTTTGCAATCCAAGCTGAGCAACAACATTATCATCGTCCTGCCCCTGCCCGCTTTGCGCCAGTTTTTCCTGTAGCTGGGAAATCTGGGTTACAATGCTTTTCAGCTCATCCCCGTTTGCTTGCGCTTTTTTTCCTACTTCAAGGATACGGTCGGCCGTTCCGTCATCAATTGTCGTTTTAGGGCCACTGTTTTGTTCAAGCCCCGCAATGCGTGCTTCTATGGCCGAAAGGTCTGTTGTGCCAACGGTTTTCAGTTGAGCTTTCAACCCATCGATTTCAGTTTGCATTTCAGACCTGATAGCAGCCACCGCATCACGCTCGGCCAAATTTGATAAATCAATTTCAGCACCACCCGATTTAGCAAATATACTGCCAATAAGTGGCAAGCGGTCCGCGCTGTCCATCTGCCCAACCGCACCAAGTCCGCCAATTGTAATCAGGCCACCGAACACGGCTGACAACACCATGCCGCCCATATTTCCGGAACTTTTCTTGGTTTCGGTTTTAGCAGGTGTGGTTTTTGAATCCGGCTGTTTCTCATCTGGCTTATCGGCACCACTTCTGGTCGTCGTAGAAGCAGGTTTGGTTTTGCTGGTAGTTACTGTGTCCGTAGCTGCTTTACTGCCAGTTTTAGTACCTGTCGCAGGTATGCTGGAAGCAGCCTTGTTTGCAGACGGCGTTTTTCCATCGGGCGTACTTTTTTCCTTATTGACTTCAAGATCAATAGTTTTGGAAGTTTTTGCCGTCCTCGCTGTACGTCGAACGGATGATGGGTTTTTCGGTCTATTATTATTAGAAGTTGCCATCACATCCCTTTCCGCATAGCGCGGTGATCATTGGTAAAAATTTTACGGCACAATTGGCACCATAAAATGACTTTAGGTAACTAATCGAGAAAATTATCGTCAGGTCCGGGATTTCTCTATTTTTCCAAGCAATTCAATCATCTGCGCCTGGCTAGGGTCCGTGGCCGTTTGAACGGGTAATTTTATCTTTGAAGCAATCGCCTCAGCTACCATTTTTGATATGGCAATGAATGTCACATTCTCAATGTATTTTTCAAGGTTATGATGCGAAATTAGATCGAGCAAATGTGTCGCAGTACGTACGGAGTATAAAAAAGCGCAGCCACCTGAAACCTGATTCAGCGCCCATTGCAGAAATTCCTTACCGGGATCTGATAGTCTGGCCTCATAAATCTCCACCAAAACGGTATCAATCGTTAGAAAATTATATGCCCTGTTCACCCCCGCCAGATAAAGCAATGGTTTTTCAAACTTCGTTTCATCAATCAAATCATTCAGGGCTTGCGCCCCACCATTGCTGATAAAAACGTTGGTAAACCCAAGTTTGCGCGCCAGTTCGCCGGTTTTTTCCCCCACCGCATAAACATTCAACGTCCGGGAAATCATCTGCCCGTTTTTTTCACGCTCTTCCAATATCTCCAATGCCGCCTGGCTGGTGAAGATCACGCCGCCATATCCAACTTTGGGAATTTCATTACCCGTATCAATCATCTCCACCAATGAGCAACCGATTCCAGTATACCCCTTTGCGTCCAACGCAAATTCGGTGTTTTGGTTCATAGTACGGCTACGGGTGATGAGAACCTTCATAGTCGGTCATTCCCAATCAACGAAAAAGTCAGGGCCAGCCTGCTGACGAAGATTACCAGCCAGATCACGCCCAAGTTCTTCCGCATCCGCGATAGGTGCGCTGGCTTCGTGCTGGAATATTTTCTGCCCGTCCGGCGACATAATCATTCCCATCAATGTAATGGTTTCGCCATCAATGCTTGCAGTGGCAGCAAGGGGAGTTCGGCAAGACCCATCAAGAGCTGCCAGAAATGCTCGTTCAGCCATGAGAAGGTTGGTGGTCTCAGTGTGATTAATCGGCGCCAGCAAATCGTTGATTCTATTATCACCGACCCGGCTTTCAATGCATATAGCCCCCTGACCGGGAGCGGGTGGAAACTCTACCCTGTCCAGGATAGAGGTAATGACATCACGCATCCCCAAACGGTTCAAACCAGCCACAGCAAGTAAAGTGGCATCCACTTGCCCTTCTTTCAGCTTACGCAATCTGGTTTGCACATTTCCACGAAAATTTATCACCTGAATATCTGGTCGCATACGCCTGATTAAAGCCTGCCTGCGAAGCGAGGCAGAACCAATAACAGCGCCTTGGGGAAGATCCATAATGGTTTCAGCTTTATAGCTGATGAAAGCGTCTTCAACCGCTTCGCGCGGCAAATAGCATGAAAGCTCAAGGCCTTCCGGCAATTGCGTGGGCATATCCTTGGTCGAATGCACCGCCATATCAATGCGACCATCGCTAAGTTGCTCTTCAATTTCCAGGGTAAAAAGCCCCTTGCCGCCAATCTCTGAAAGGGGGCGGTCCTGAATACGATCACCTGAGGTGGAGATAACTTTGATCTCGATCTCAAGTTCAATAGCTGGATGCGCTTCCTTCAATCGCTGGCTCAATTCGTGAGCCTGAGCCAATGCAAGATCGCTGCCGCGTGTACCAATAATAATCTGTTGTTTCATGTGGTTTTTTCAACCAGCCATTTTCTTTTCAAAATCCATCTGCTACCCAATTAGGACAGTTCTACAAAAATTACCAGCGGCAGAAAAACCTTGCGAATTCTAGGCATTGAGACAAGTTGTGATGAGACTGCGGCCGCAATTGTGGAGCGCAATAAGGACGGCAGGCCTGAAATCATTGGCCAAAACGTGCTTAGCCAGTTCGAGGACCATCAGGAATTTGGCGGCGTTGTTCCAGAAATTGCAGCCCGCGCCCACCTGACCGCATTAGACCATTTGATTATAAAAACCATCAAAGATGCGCAAATAAAGCTATCTGATCTCGATGCAGTCGCCGCAACCACCGGGCCTGGACTGGTAGGTGGATTAATCGTTGGCATGATGACAGCCAAGGCAATCGCTGCGACAAATAACATTCCATTTTTGGCCATCAATCATCTGGAAGGCCATGCGCTGACCGCCCGCTTAACCCATAACATTGAATTTCCATATTTATTGCTATTGGTTTCTGGTGGGCACACACAAATATTATGCGTTAACGGACTTGGCAAATATCATCGCTTGGCCACAACCATTGATGATGCCTTGGGCGAAGCCTTCGATAAAACCGCAAAGTTACTCGGCCTGCCTCAGCCCGGAGGCCCCAATGTAGAATTAGCCGCCAAAAATGGCGATCCAAAAAGGTTCAGATTTCCCCGGCCCCTGCAAGGCAAAGACACTTTGAACATGTCATTTTCCGGCCTAAAAACCTCAGTGCGCCAACAAGCTGAAAAACTTGCCCCATTGAGCAAACAGGACGTGGCAGATATTTGTGCCTGTTTCCAGATTGCCGTGAGTGCCGTTCTGGTTAATCGTTGCAAAAGAGCAATGCAGGAATTTTCAAAATCCAACCCTGTTTCATCACAAACTTTGGTCGCCGCGGGCGGTGTTGCTGCAAACCAGCACATCAGAACCGCCCTTAAAGACCTTTGCCAAGGTGAGGACTGGAATTTTGTAGCGCCTCCTCTTGCCCTTTGTTCAGATAACGCCGCCATGATCGCATGGGCAGGGCTGGAACGGGCAGAGCGTGGCGAATCTTCCCCCATGAACATCGCACCAAGATCGCGCTGGCCACTGGATGAAATCAGTGAAAGCGTCATTGGTTCCGGGCGCAAGGGAGCCAAAGCATGAGCAAAATATGTATTCTGGGCGGCGGAGCCTTTGGAACAGCCCTTGCGTGTGTCGCTAGGCGAGCAGGCCATCAAACCAGCCTTTGGTCACGCAACAAAGCCGTGGTCGACGCCATAAATCAACATCAAAAAAACCCTGCCTATCTGGATGATCTGATTTTGGAACCGGAAATCAAGGCCACCGATAGTTTTGACGATGCGCTTTTGAACGCTGACATTGTCCTGTTTGCCGTCCCTGCCCAAACCATTGGTAAAATTGCAAAAACTGTTGCGTCCCTGATTAAGCCCGGCACCATAATTATCTCCAGTGCAAAAGGAATTGATCAAAATACCGGCCTGTTACCCAGCGAAACCATCGCTGCAGAAATTCAGAACTGCCCCGTGGCAGCCCTTTCCGGCCCCAGTTTTGCAAGCGACGTGGTGCGGAAGCTTCCAACCGCTGTTACCATCGCCAGCCATGACATGGCGCTTTCACAAAAATTGGCTGAAGCATTTTCAAGCGATGAATTCCGCTGTTACGCCAGCGATGACCTAAAAGGTGTTGAACTTGGTGCGGCACTTAAAAATGTGCTGGCAATTGCGGTGGGTGCTGCCCGGGGCATGCAATTGGGAGCAAGTGCCGAGGCTGCACTGATTGCCCGGGGTTTTGCCGAGATTTGTCGGCTGGCAACAGCTCTTGGTGCCAGCTCTCAAACCCTTTCAGGGCTTTCAGGACTTGGCGATCTGGTTCTCACCTGCTCCACCCCACAATCGCGCAATTTTTCTTATGGCCTCGCTCTTGGAAAAGGCGACAGCTTGCAAAACTTAAAACTTGCCGAAGGCGCCTTTACCGCGAGAATTGCTTCAAAAATAGCGATTCAACATGAAATTGATACACCGATAATTCATGCGGTAACGGCTGTTTTAGATAAAAAACTAACGGCACAGGACGCCGTTGTGCAATTATTACGCCGACCTTTGAAAACTGAAACCAAATAAACACAAAAATTCTCTGGAGGAATTCTATCTTGCAATACTGGTTGTTTAAGTCCGAGCCCTTTAAATGGTCATGGGAAAATCAAAAGGCCAAAGGTGATGCTGGCGAGGAATGGGATGGCATTCGAAATTATCAGGCCAGAAACAACATGCGCGCAATGAAAATTGGTGATCGCGGTTTCTTCTATCATTCCAATGAAGGTCTGGAAGTGGTCGGTGTTATTGAGGTTAGCGCATTAAGCGCACCAGATAGCACAATTGATGATGATCGCTGGGATTGTGTCCATATCCGCGCTCTTTGCGATATGCCAATGCCAGTAACCCTCGCCGCCGTTAAAGCCAGTGAAGCCTTGTCAGAATCCGCATTGGTGAAAAGCATGCGCCTCTCGGTCCAGCCGGTTCGTGAAGATGAATGGACTGAAATGTGCCGCATGGGTGGCCTTGATGGTGAAACCCTGAAGCCGCTTTAAAGGCGATTATCTATCACACGGACAGTCAGCACTAGGATTTACCAGGTCCGTCTTGGACCGTTATCAATGTGGTAAAATCCTTGCCGGTAATAACTGTATCCACCCACCTGTTTATGTGATTTCAGGAACCGGATGACATCTCTGGGGTTGCCAGGAATTGAAAAATCAACTGCGCGGCACTGCAAATGGAATGATTTGCGTTTGCCACCCTTGCGTTTGTTTTCAAGGGGCCATCGATGGGTTGAATGAACTGAAATCTTGCCAAATTTTCTGGCGGCACGACGAAGCACATATTTTAACGACCATGGAGTGCACCATGAAGTATCGTTCCAAGTAATTTTGGGCGTCGCAGAGCAACTCGCCAAAAACACGCCCAAACTCAACACTAACAACGCCTTTGCGCCCGAATAACCAGATAACCACGCCATATTTTGCCTCAATACTCTAAACACAAATGAGAACTAATCTTGGCTGTAAATACAAAACAACCAATTCCTGACAACAGGTTAGAACGAAATCATTAAAATTTTAATGATTTTTGAAAATAGGCCATGTGAGGCGTTTGTCTAATGGACAGACTTGCCAAATATTTATAGGTCAATGGGTACATATGGTTGTGTATGGCTGTGCCCTTTCAGGGCAACAGGCTTTCGAGGAGGAGTTAAAATGACAGAAACACACATTTATCCGGTACCAGCAGAAATTGCAGCAAATACACTGGTTGATAAGCAAAAATATCAAGAAATGTATGAAGCCAGCATGGCTGACCCTGATGCATTCTGGGGAGAACAGGGAAAGCGTCTAGACTGGATTAAGCCTTATTCGAAAGTAAAAAACACCACCTTTGAATATCCTGACGTTTCCATTAAATGGTTTGAAGACGGCACCCTTAATGTAAGCGCCAATTGCATCGATCGTCATTTGGCAACACGTGGCGATCAGGTTGCTATCATTTGGGAAGGTGACGATCCCAACGAAGATTCAAAAATTACCTATAATGAATTACATGCCCATGTGTGCAAACTGGCTAATGCCATGAAAGCCAATGGGGTTTCCAAGGGCGACCGGGTCACCATCTATATGCCGATGATACCTGAAGCAAGCTACGCAATGCTTGCCTGTGCGCGTATCGGGGCTGTGCATTCCATCGTATTTGGCGGCTTTTCACCGGATGCTCTCGCAGGCCGGATTGTGGATTGCAAAAGTAATTTCATCATCACTGCCGATGAAGGACTGCGCGGCGGTAAACCTATTCCTTTGAAACAAAACACCGATGATGCCGTGGCAATTGCAGCCAAGGCAGGGACCAACGTTAATAAGGTTTTGGTTGTTAAGCGCACAGGCGGCAAGATCAACTGGGATGATAGCCGTGATATCTGGTATCATGATGCAGTGGAAAACGCTTCCACCGATTGTGCTCCAGAAGAAATGAACGCGGAAGATCCGCTTTTCATCCTTTATACTTCAGGTTCTACAGGCCAGCCAAAAGGCGTGTTGCACACCACAGGCGGTTATCTGCTTTGGGCCGCTTTCACCCACAAATATGTTTTCGATTATCACGATGGTGATATTTATTGGTGTACAGCAGATGTGGGCTGGGTTACGGGCCACTCCTATATTGTCTACGGCCCGTTGGCCAATGGCGCCACCACATTGATGTTTGAAGGCGTTCCTAACTACCCTACTCCGTCAAGGTTCTGGGAAGTTTGCGACAAACACCAGGTAAATATCTTTTATACAGCCCCCACCGCACTTCGCGCACTAATGGGTGCAGGCGATGATCACGTAACAAAAACATCACGCAAATCCCTGCGTATTTTGGGCTCTGTGGGCGAACCTATCAATCCTGAAGCCTGGGAATGGTATTACCGCGTAATTGGCGACAACCGGTGTCCGATTGTGGATACCTGGTGGCAGACAGAAACCGGCGGCATTTTGATTTCGCCTCTCCCTGGCGCAACTGCCTTGAAACCTGGTTCAGCCACACTTCCACTTCCCGGTGTAAAACCGGAATTAGTGGATGGCGATGGCAATCCATTGGAGGGGGCAGCCTCTGGCAATCTTTGCATCACAGATTCCTGGCCTGGCCAGATGCGCACACTTTACGGCGATCATGATCGTTTTGTGCAGACCTATTTCTCCACCTATAAGGGCAAATATTTCACCGGCGATGGCTGTCGCCGCGATGAAGATGGCTATTACTGGATTACTGGCCGCGTTGATGACGTAATCAACGTCTCTGGCCACCGCATGGGAACAGCTGAAGTTGAATCAGCACTCGTATCTCATCAGGCCGTATCAGAATCAGCCGTGGTGGGCTATCCTCACCCAATTAAGGGACAGGGCATTTATTGCTACGTAACCTTGATGAATGGTGTGGAGCCAAGCGACGAATTAAAAGCTGAATTGCGCAAACATGTACGCAAAGAGATCGGCCCTATCGCTACACCAGATGCCCTGCAATGGGCACCGGGCCTGCCAAAAACCCGTTCAGGCAAAATCATGCGCCGCATTTTACGTAAAATTGCGGAAGATGATTTTTCAAACCTTGGAGATACTTCCACCCTGGCTGATCCAGGCGTAGTGGAAGATTTGATCGAAAACAGACAAAACCGATCTGACTAGAACGGTTTTAATTGAATTTACTATCTTACAGCGAGCCCAACGGCTCGCTGTTTTTGTTTGTTCTCACGGCGAACCCAACGGGTTCGCAAAAGTTTGTTCTCACGGCGTATCCTCACTATCGTTCGGGCCTCCGTATGGGCGGCGATAAACGCCGGTCGCTCTTCGCTCCCCGCCTTTGGCGGGACTGCTACGGAAAGAGATGTACAAGGGAACGATCCGGAGAAATCTGCATGGGGGAAAGAATGCGAGCTTCGCAGGCGAGCGTGGGCACCCGGCGCTAATGCGCCGCGCCTTCGCAGGCCCGAACGATAGTGAGGATACGCCGTGAGAACAAACCAACGCACCCCCACAGGGTGTGTTTATGCCGTGAACAAAAGATAAAATCCCAACCCTAGAAATAAGAATGCCCACCGTGGGAGGAGGATACGGCGGGCATCTTATGAGTTGGTCGGTTTGGGAGGAGGATAAACCGACCATGCTATCAGGTTTGGGAGGAGGATAAACCTGATAGAGAACCAACGAATGTGTCCGTTGATGTTGTTAATATAGCGTAAACGTTTTTTTGTGCAACGCAATATAATTCAATGCTGCTATGCACAAATTGCATAGGCTGATCCTAACTCTGCCATAACTAATAAGGCCCACAACTTGTGCGGGCCTTATGAAAAACGCAGAATACATTTCTAAAATCACCAAATCAGATTAGTAAAATTAGGTATACCAGTCTTACTTTGTCAAACGCATCTTTTGAATATTTAGCGCAATCTGCCTAAAGGCAGCATCCAATGCAGCTTGACTGTTAGCAGTGAAATAATGCTGGTTTCCAGGTTCATCAGGACTTGCGCACGCTCTCAAAGTTGCTCGCGCAGAACTTGTTGCAGAAAAAGCAATGGAGTAAATAGTGATGCCCCGCTTCCCGCCTTTCTTCAATTTCATGTTATTGCACAAGCCAATTGCAGTCCGCACGGACTTATAAGAATTGCTCTCATAATACCCTGGCCCTCTATGGTAAAATTGATTGAAGGTACCATCAGTCATCAAAATGGCGATTTTTTGAACCTTGTCAGAATAAGGCTTTGGGTCGGATACATTCGGCCATAAAGAGTTCCATTTATTCGACAACATATAATAAGTCCAGGCAATCCCCATATGGCCCCCAGTCATGCCATTAGCCGAATAACTGAGAATATCATTTTTCAACTGTACTGTATTTTTCGTAAGGGCACGGATAGAAACACGCGGACAACTTGCACTCCTGCTAGTTAGAATAGGCGAAGTCCTATAGGATGTTTCCGTAAATTCATCCCTACCAACGCGTTCAACAACGCAGCCTCTGCTTTGGTTACCTGTAACTCGCATTGCATAGTTTCCGGCGTTAACGGAAGCAGCATATGGCACCAAACCAATTCGTACTTTGCCATTTGGGCTGTTACTTTCCGGAATCAGAATATCGATTGCATTTGTCGCAGCCAGCTTCAATGCCCTCAACCTGTTTCCGCGCATTGAGCCTGTTACATCAAGCATCATGGCAACTTCAATTTCATCACTCCTAAACTGAACTTCTGATTTCAGTCTGATTTTCACCCGGTCCTTGCCGATAATACCCATAAAAGCCATTTGCAAATTAGCTTGAACTTTTGCTGAAACTATTCCAGTTTTTGCGTCAGCATTAAATTGTTTAACTTTAAATCGGTCAGTTTGCTTTGCGCGGCCCTCAAGATTTGCCAGGAAAAAATCTTCAAAATCAGCCCGAAATTTCGCATTGGGGATAGCGCCTTCGCTGAGATCTTTCGCAGAAGCCAAGATCGCGGCATCCAAAGCATCTGCCATAATGTGTTTCGTATGGCTGATACGCGAATAATCAGTTGCTGCACCAATCGCAATAACAGTGGTAAGGATACCAAGACCGGCACCCATAGCAATTGTGCCCAGTTTATCGCGCTTAAATGATCTAAGTTTTGAAAGTATGCTATTTTTAAAATACATGATTTCCTCCTGCGATGGCCTTGCCGGAAAAGAATCGGTCTGATCATCAAATGAGAGGAACAGCCCGCCGCTTGGCAAGTAATCAATAATATGTGGAGGTTTTTACCATAGGCCGTATTAAATTCGCTTTAAGGGACAGCCTGAATATTTGGTTAAAATTTTACGCTAATGCAAACGACAATAGTAAATCGGGAAACTTGACTTAAAAATCGCTGGTTATACCATCTTTTTCCCAGTCACCATATCTGGATGGCTCAAGTCCTTTTGGACCATTGATTTCCTTGGGCATTGAATTTGCCACATTATCTATTTTTTCTCGGCGCAGTTTCGCCTCTTCCAGGGCACGTATTGCAGCTTCCGGTAATTGGCGGGGGTGTTCTGATGCGCCAAGATCTGTTTCCTGATTTTTTTTCATGCAAGCTGAGCCACTAATAGATATATAGAAGGATAATTGCAGTTCCCTTTTAAAAATACCAGAGGGCAATTGTCCCGAATGGAGTTAATTGATGAACATGATCCGTACAGCCTTTCTTTTGGCTTTCATGACTGCCCTTTTCATGGGAGTGGGCACACTCTTGGGTGGAAAGACCGGCATGCTCATTGCAATGGTTATTGCTATAGCAACCAATTTCTACAGCTACTGGAAATCAGACCAAATGGTGTTGCGGATGCATCGGGGTGTTGAAGTTGGCCCCGATACAGCGCCTGAATACTATGAAATCGTTGCGCGTCTGGCCGAAGAGGCCCAATTACCCATGCCAAGGGTCTATGTAATAGACACCCCTCAACCCAATGCCTTTGCCACAGGCAGAGATCCGGAGCACGCCGCAGTTGCTGCTAGTAAGGGCCTGCTGGAACGATTATCACCAGAAGAAATCGCAGGCGTGATGGCCCATGAACTGGCCCATATCGCCCATCGCGATACATTAACCATGACAATCACAGCAAGCATTGCCGGAGCAATTTCAATGCTCGGAAATTTTGCCATGTTTTTCAGAGGCGGGCGCGATAACAAAGCTGGATTGCTCGGAACCCTGGCCGCAATGTTCATTGCACCCTTTGCAGCAATGCTGGTACAAATGGCCATTAGCAGAACTCGGGAATATGCTGCCGACAAACGCGGAGCCGAAATTTGCGGCAATCCTGATTGGTTGGCCGATGCACTCCAACAAATTGCAAACATCGCACCGAAAATTCCCAATCAACTTGCTGAACAATCCCCCGGCACAGCTCACATGTTCATTTTCAATCCCCTTGGACATCGCACTGGAGACGGTCTATTTTCTACCCACCCCAATGTGGAAAACCGCATTGCCCTGCTAAGACAAATGGCGGATGAATGGGCTATTGAGGATGATAACTATCAACCGGATTATGAAACAGAAGAACAATTGGAGCCAGAACCTGAACCGGAACAGGAAGCACCACGGCACAAAAAACAACCTACAAAAACAAGTTCTGCCAAGCCCAAATGGGGCAGGCAGGAAAAATCCACAAAAAACAATCCTTGGAATTAAATAACTTGAACGACAACAACAATACCGAAACCACCACATCCTATCAGCCAGAAGGCAAAAAGCGTACGGGCCTTGTTGCTCGCAAAGTCGCAACCCTCATGCTCACCCGTGTGGTCGATGACGGACGCAATCTGGATGCTCTTTGTGACGAACAGCACGGACTTTCTGCTTTCCGGGCACTGATAGCCAAAGACCGCGCCATGATCAGAGCTATTTTGATGATAGCCTTGCGCCACCGTATGCAGATTGAATCTGTGCTAAAAAAGACCATGGACAGAAAACCACCCAAGCGCGCCCGCTGGCTCATTCATTCGCTCCATGTGGCCATCGCACAAATCCTGTTTATGGATATTCCAGAAAGTGCAGCCGTCAATTTGGGTGTAACAGCCATCGCCGAGGATAAGCGAACCACACGCTTTAAGAGCCTTGCAAATGCGGTTTTGCGCAGGGTCACAAATGAAAAAGAAGCATTGCTGCAAAACAGCAGCTCCGAGCAAGTTTTTCCAGATTGGCTAAAAAAACAACTCAGAAGCGATTACGGCAAAGACAAACTATCAAAAATATCAGCAATGATCTTGTTTGAATCCCAACTGGACCTGACACCAAAAGCAGATCCTGAACAATGGGCGCAAACCCTTGGCGGACGATTGCTGGAAACAGGCACAATTCGCATAGCCGCAAAAACTGCGGTCAGCAAACTTGAAGGTTTCGACGAGGGAGCCTGGTGGGTTCAGGACGCAGCCGCTTCAATTCCGGCAAAATTGCTTGGTGATGTCACCAATAAAACCGTACTTGATTTATGTGCCGCACCCGGCGGGAAAACAGCCCAGATAATAGCAGCCGGTGGCAAGGTCACGTCGCTGGATATTTCTGCCCCCCGGTTAAAGCGCCTTGAACAAAACCTGGAACGCCTCAACCTCCATGCAGATATTGTGGAAGCAGACATTTTAGAATGGCAATGCGACAAACCGTTTGATGCTGTATTACTCGATGCGCCCTGTTCATCTACAGGTACTATCCGCCGCCATCCCGATGTGATGTGGACAAAAACACCGGAAGATATCAAAGCTCTCGCAGAACTTCAGTATCAGTTGTTGTTAAAAGCAAAAGAGTTTGTTGCTCCCGGTGGAACACTGGTTTTTTCCAACTGCTCATTGCTAAAAAGTGAGGGAGAGAACCTACTTGCGCGTATTATGAGTGAATGTGACGATCTCAAACTTGTTCCCATAACCAGCGATGAATTCCCCTTTCTGGATGAATTCATAAACGGCCAAGGTGCCATAAGAACCCTGCCGTATCATTTGCCACAAGAGCAACCTGCGGATGGTGGAATGGACGGATTCTTTGCCTGCCGTTTTGAAAAACAGTGACCTGGCATTGCAATTTAACGCAGAATCGGCCTAATCTTCACTCTAGTTTGCGGTTTCGGGGGGAGTCTGCTGTCCAGATACAAATGATTTATCACAGCATTGATGGTCGTTATTTTGAATCTGCAATGGATGTATATGCGTAAGATGGCAATTCTTGATCAACCACGAATAGTCGGATTGACCCTGCTGGAACTCTGGCAGCGTACGAAAAGGCGTATGCGAACAGGGTCCTTTGGCATTGGTAAACTATCAGGCCCAGCGCCGGAGCGACTTTTGCTTGCCCCACAGGATTTGCGCACGGCCGACCCCACTTTGGCGCTAGAATTTTATGCCGGCATATTCTCCTTTGCAGGAAAGACCATTGAGACCCGCGGCAAGAACCCGTTTATAGTACCTGCTCCCAGCATTGAGTGGGAAAAAACGCTTCACAGTTTTCGCTGGTTTCGTCATTTGGATATCGCGGATACAGCCCTTTCCCAATCCAATGCTCAAGCATTCATCAGTGACTGGATTTCTACCAATGCCAAGGGAAAAAACCCTGTGGCGTGGGATTTGGAAGTTACTTCCAAGCGGTTGATTGCGTGGCTTTGCCATTCACTAATTGTGGTCGAAAATTCCAACCATGCATTTTATCGCAAGTTCATGAAAAGCATCGGGCAACATGTGCGCTATCTCAGGCGCATGGCAATCGATGCACCCGAGGGACTGCCGCGCCTTCGTTGCCACATTGCGCTTGCCTATACAGCCATTTGTGTATCCGATCAAAAAGTGGCACTCCGCAATGCACAAAGGCACCTGTCAGATGAGCTGCGAGCCCAAATATTGCCCGATGGCGGCCACATCTCCAGAAACCCGTCCGTATTGCCACAAATCCTTGCTGATCTGCTACCCTTGAGACAAGCCTATGCCTGGCAAGGAGACCTTCCACCAGAAGAACTCATTTCGACCATCGAGCGGATCATTCCTGCAATCCGGTTTTTCAGATTGGGAGATGGCAACCTTGCGCATTTCAATGCCACTGCCACAACCCAGCAAGGTCTCATGGCCACCCTGCTTCGCTATGACGACACAAGGGGCAAGCCACCGACCAATGCGAGCCATTCCGGGTTTCAGCGTTTCGAAAACGAAGGCACCGTTTTGATAGTGGACACGGGCAAACCTGCACAAGGCGCTTTGTCAAAAACTGCCCATGCCGGATGCCTTTCCTTTGAGATGTCCAGTGGCACCAGAAACCTTATCATCAATTGCGGCGCGCCTTCACTTACCCATTCCACATTGGAAGCTTCCAGCAATCAGTTTTTTCACCACCAGGTATGGCGCTCGACAGCAGCCCATTCCACAGCAACCCTGCACAACACATCTTCCTGCAAATTCCAGTTTACTGGCGGATCAAACCATATGCTTGAAGGAAGGGTTATTTCCGGCCCTTCGAAAGTTACGGTTAAACGCGAAACTGAGGGCGGCACAGATAAGATAATTGCCAGCCATGACGCTTATGTTCGTGATTTTGGCATCAACCATCGTCGAATGCTGGAGCTGACACAGGATGGCAAGACCCTCATGGGCTGCGATGAGTTTTACGCCAATGATGGCAGCAAAGCTAAATATGCAACAAAGGGCGATGTGGCCATACGCTTCCACCTGCACCCAACCGTCGAACTTGCTTCGGGTACAAATAATCAAAATATATTATTGAAATTGGATGACGGTGAAACCTGGAAATTCAGCTGCATTGATGTGCCGATTACCGTGGAAGAAAGTATCTTTTTTGCAGTTCCAGAAGGGGCCGCAAAAACCAACCAGATCGCACTCCACCTGAACGCAGCAGAAATATCTGAAGTCCGCTGGATACTGGAACGGCAGGCCTGATTCACCCCGTAAAACCGAGGTTGATGCCAAAGCGTTAATTGTGTTGATAAACACCCCTATTCTAGGCGCCACTGTCGGATTCCATGCCCGCGCTCGCTATAGCTACCTAAGCTTTTCCTCACTTCCAACGACACAAATGGAAAAATAAAATGGCCGTCATTTCCAAAAATATTCCCGCTCCAGAACTCGTCGCCGTCAAAACCGCTTTGCTTTCAGTATCCGATAAAACTGGCATTGTTGAACTGGCAAAAAAACTCGCAGACCATGGAGTTCGGCTCCTTTCCACCGGCGGCACGTCCAAGACGTTGAAAGATGCAGGTCTTGAAGTCACCGATGTTTCAGACATAACCAATTTTCCGGAAATTATGGATGGTCGGGTGAAAACCTTGCACCCCAATATCCATGGTGGCCTGCTCGCCATTCGCGATGATGAAGAGCATGTGGCAGCAATGGCAAAGCACGGCATTGATCCAATTGATCTGGCAATCTTAAATCTCTACCCATTCGAAGAAACAGTGTGGTCCGGCGCTGACTACGCTAATTGTGTTGAGAATATCGATATTGGCGGCCCGGCCATGATCCGCGCATCAGCAAAAAACCACGCCTATGTAACCGTGATTACCGACCCAAAAGACTATTCAGAAATTCTCGCTATGCTTGGCGATAATGATGGCTCTGTAACCCTGGATTTCCGCAAGCGCATGGCACACAAAGCCTATGCCCGCACAGCTGCATATGATGCTGCCATTTCCAACTGGTTCGCCTCAGAGCTGGCCGTAGAAATGCCAACGCACAGGGCCTTTGGCGGAGAACTCAAATCAGTAATGCGCTACGGTGAAAACCCTCACCAGTCTGCCGGTTTTTATAAAACCCTCGAAAGCCGCCCCGGCGTTGCCACCATAACCCAGCATCAGGGTAAGGCGCTCTCCTACAACAACATCAATGATACTGACGCAGCCTTTGAGCTGGTGAGTGAATTTGATCCTGCAATTTCACCGGCCATCGCGATCATCAAACACGCAAATCCATGCGGTGTTGCAATTGCTGGCACTTTGAAAGAAGCCTATCTGCAAGCCTTCGCCTGCGACCCGGTTTCTGCATTTGGTGGCATCGTCGCAATGAACCAGATTTTGGATGCAGAAGCAGCCGAAGAGATCGTGAAAATCTTCACAGAAGTCATCATTGCCCCGGAAGTTTCACCGGAAGCTGCAGAAATTATTGCTACTAAAAAGAATTTGCGCCTGCTCACCACTGGCGCTCTGGCCGATCCGCGCGCACCGGGCATTATGGCCAAGACGGTTGCGGGCGGCATGTTGGTTCAGGGCCGCGATACCGCCAATATTGATGATCTTGAACTTAAAGTCGTCACCAAACGTCAACCAACGGCCAGCGAAATGTCGGATATGAAATTTGCTTTCCGAGTGGCAAAACACGTTAAATCCAACGCCATCATCTACGTCAATGATGGGGCGACAGTGGGTATTGGCGCAGGGCAAATGAGCCGGATTGATTCTTCGCGCATCGCTGCCAGAAAAGCAGTCGATGCTGCCAAGGCAGCAGGCATTGATGAGCCTCTGACCAAAGGAAGCGCTGTTGCATCCGATGCATTTTTCCCCTTCGCTGACGGACTGATATCAGCCATCGAAGCCGGGGCAACGTCAGTCATTCAGCCCGGTGGTTCCATGCGCGACGAAGAAGTAATTGCCGCTGCTGATGAAGCTGGAATTGCCATGATCTTTACTGCCACCAGACATTTCCGGCATTAGAGCGCTTCCCGAAAATTGGAAGGAGAATTCAATGGCAATTACGGGAGAATGTTTTTGCGCAGAGGTTAAATATGAAATCAGCGGCAAGCTCCGCGATGCCCGCTCATGCCATTGCTCGCGTTGTCGCAAAGCATTCAGCGCACAGGCTTCAGCCTACGCATTGGTAGAGCCAGACGAGTTCAAATGGATATCAGGTGAAAGCCTGCTCACATCCTATGTGGGCAAACATGGTTTTGGACTTCAGTTTTGCAGCAAATGCGGCTCCACTCTTTGCGGAATTTTCGGCGGACAAATCCACGGCGTCACTCTGGGCTGTATAAATGGCGACCCCGGTATCGAAATCGGCAAACACATCTATGTTGGCTCCAAAGCAAATTGGGAAGTCATGCCGCAAGGCGTTCCACAATTTGAAAAGGGCCCTACAGAAAAAAAACAATTACCACACCTGCTGAAAGGATATTCCAATGAAAATGACACCCATCGGCGCAAAATCTGCCCCTCAGGCTAGTGGTGGATATTCTCAGGCAATTGAAGTTGTTGGTATAAAACGCCAACTATTCATCAGTGGCCAAATTCCAATTGATGCAGATGATAATGTTCCCAACAATTTTGACGATCAGGCCCGGCTTGTCTGGAAAAATATCGAGGCTCAACTCAAATCAGCAGGTATGGGTTTGCAGAATATCGTAAAACACACGACCTTCTTATCAGATCGTAAATACCGCTCAGAAAACAGCAGAGTTAGACAAGAAGTCCTGGGCAAACACGCACCGGCTCTTACAGTGATTATCGCCGATATCTATGATGAAGACTGGTTCCTGGAGATTGAAGCAATCGCCATGGATTAAGCTGCCGGGCAAGAAACCTGCCCGGCATAATTCTTAGGCCTGCGCCTTATAGACAAGGCGTGCTGCATGAAGAATTGGCTCGGTATAGCCAGATGGCTGTACGCGTCCTTTCAGGACCAAATCACAGGCGGCCTTGAAAGCAATCGAGTTATCCAAATCATCGCACATCGGCGTATAGGTGGAATCATCCGCATTTTGTGCATCCACAACGCCAGCCATCCGTTTCATGGTTTCCATGATTTGCGCTTCTGTGCAAATGTCGTGATGCCACCAATTAGCCATGTGCTGGGATGAAATACGCAGCGTTGCGCGATCTTCCATCAAGCCAACATCATTGATATCCGGCACCTTGGAACAACCAACGCCCGCATCGATCCAGCGAACAACATAGCCCAATATTCCCTGAGCATTATTATCCAGTTCATGCTGAATATCTTCCGGCGTCCAATTAGGACGCGACGCAATAGGAACAGATAAAATATCGTCCAGTGAAGCACGTCCACGGGTCGCAATTTTGGCCTGTTCTTCGGCCACATTCACCTGATGATAATGGGTTGCGTGCAAGGTCGCAGCCGTTGGTGAAGGCACCCATGCTGTATTTGCTCCAGCCTTGGGATGAGCAATTTTCTGCTCCAGCATATCTGCCATCAAATCAGGCATGGCCCACATGCCCTTGCCAATTTGTGCATGGCCATTCAGCCCGCATTCAAGACCAATATCCACGTTCCAGTTTTCATAGGCATGAATCCACGCAGCCTGTTTCATGTCACCTTTACGGATCATCGGGCCAGCTTCCATTGCCGTATGAATTTCATCGCCGGTACGATCAAGGAAGCCTGTGTTGATGAAGACCACACGATTTTTAGCAACGCGAATGCATTCCTTCAAATTAACAGTGGTACGGCGTTCCTCGTCCATAATTCCCATTTTGATGGTATTAGATGGCAGGGATAACAACGTTTCGACACGGTCAAACATAGCCACAACAAATGCCACTTCCTCTGGTCCGTGCATTTTAGGGTTCACAATATAAAGCGACCCTTCAACGGAATTTCCATGATTTCCGTTCGGGCCAACATCGTATAAACCAATCAGCGAGGAGATCACTCCATCCATGATGCATTCGGGAATGTGCTTGCCCCCATCATAATGAATTGCCGGGTTGGTCATCAACTGGCCAACATTTCTCGACAACATTAATGAGCGACCCCGCAGCGATAGCGGCTTGCCATTGGCACCGATATATTCACGATCGGAATTAAGCTTTCTGGTGATTGTCTTGCCGCCCTTTTCAAGGGTTTCTTCCAGATCACCTTTCAACAAGCCCATCCAGTTTGAATAAACCAGCACCTTGTCTTCACTATCAACGGCGGTAACTGAATCTTCAAAATCCATGATGACCGTCATGGCAGATTCTAAAATGAGGTCTGAAATACCTGCTCCATCAGCTTTGCCAATTGGAGAACTGGCATCAATCACGATTTCTACGTGCAGGCCGTTTTTCTTCAGTAATACGGCATTAGGAGCTGCCGGGTCACCGCAATAGCCTGCAAATTGTGCAGGGTTTGCCAGGCCGACTGAGCTACCATCTTTCATGCTGATCACAAGCATATCGTTTTCAACGTGGAGCTTGGTGATATCTTCCCAGGCTCCGTCAATTGGCGCAGATTTGTTTAAAAAGTCACGCGCCCATGCGATGACCTTGTCACCACGAACAGGGTTATAGCCCTTTGTAATTTCCGCCCCACCATCCTGGGAAAGAGCATCCGTTCCATAAAGCGCATCATAAAGCGAGCCCCAACGCGCATTTGCAGCATTCAGCGCATAACGGGCATTGTTTACCGGAACCACCAATTGCGCACCGGCAACAGTAGCAATTTCCAGATCAACATTTGAAGTATCAATTGAGAATTTTGGACCCTCGGGAACCAGATATCCAATTTCTGACAGGAAGGATTTATAAGCATCCATATCCTGTTCTTTGCCGCGATTATCGAGGTAATATTTATCAATTTTCGTTTGCAGGTCATCCCGCTTGGCCACCAGCGCTCGGTTTTTAGGTGCCAAATCGGCAACGATTTCGCCAAAGCCGGCCCAAAACGCATCACCATCTATTTCTAGACCCGGCAAAACCTGATTGTTGATAAATTCATATAAATGGGCGTTAACACTCAACCCACCAGCCTCAATATAATCGCTCATATAGCGCTCCATTTTGTTAAAGTATCGTTCTACAAATAATAGCTATTGGAACACCTTTTCATAATAGTTAAAAATTTAAAACATTGTTTCCAAAAAAGATAAAATAGATTTTTTCATTGAAGGATACCTACCGCAACACCATATGTTTCCTAACGGAACGCCATTTTGGGTTCCTGTAAAAGTTGCCACCGAATTGCCGCCAAATGGTGCAATGGGACTTGAGAGAGAATTTATGACGCGAATAACCGCATTTTCCAGCCCGCTATTATTGGGGTTTGATGAAATCGAGCGCTTGCTTGAGCGAGCCACTAAATCCACAAATGACGGCTACCCACCCTATAATATAGAACGCATCCTCACTTCGGCTAACGGTAGTGAAGCAACTGATATACTTAGAATTACGCTGGCCGTTGCAGGTTTCACACAAGATGATCTCGATATCACCATTGAAGAAAACCAGCTTACCATCAGGGGAAGCCAGCAAGACGACGAAGACAAACAATATCTCCATCGCGGGATAGCAGCACGACAATTCCAAAAATCATTTGTATTGGCGGAAGGCATCGAAATTAGCGATGCTGAACTGCATAATGGTTTGCTGGAAATCAATCTGATCCGGTTGGAGCCAGAACGTATTATTCGAAAAATTTCGATCACAAGCAAGGAGTAGCCCCATGTCCCTGAACATAGAAAAAACAGAAATCAGCACAAAAGAGCTTGCCCAGCTTGGAACCAACAAAATTGGTTATACTCGGATGATGACATCCAAACAGGTGCTTGAGATATTTCCAGAAACTGAAAATATTTTGCCTGATATGGAGTTTTGGGCATTGTTTGCAGCCGATGGCGAACCACTCGCATTAGCAGATCACCCGGACGCTGTTTTATCCAGCGCTTTCGACAATGATCTAAAAACGGTCAGTGTTCACTAAGCCACAAATTTACTTCCCTTAACCTCTGCCTGTCAGGATTAGCTCAAAACCTTTTCCAGGCAGGTGAAGGATGAGACCCAACCCGAGTTATGGCTATCCCGGCCAGAGCGATCTTGAAACAGTTGTTGATTGAGGGTCATCTTGGTCCCGGTGTCGATTTTTTCAAACAACACCTCGACTTCCGTTTCATGTCCCCTCGTACCATCCTCATCTGACCAGGCCCATGTAAAAACCAAACGGATGGGGCGCTCGATTGCCTTATACTCACCAGAAACAATCTTATTGCCCATCTGGTCTGAATACATCGTTGCGGTCCACGCGCCACCCTCTTTCACATCAAGTGCGAGATCAGGTACACTCACCCCTTCCGGCCCCCACCACTGGGATAGAATAGCTGGATCGGTCCAGGCATCAAACACCGCTTCAGGAGAAGCGGCAAAGCTGCGTTCAATTGTCAAAATTTGATCATTACTCATTTTCATCTTCTCCACTTTTTTTCAATATGGCTTCCAGACGATCAAAAGAACCGTTCCAGAATTCTCGATATTTTGACATCCAGTCATCGATCTCACCAAAACCAGCAGCCCGAATGCTGAACACCCGGAATTGAGCTTTGGTCCGCCGCTCAATTAATCCGGATTGCTCCAAAACCTTGAGATGGCGTGAGATTGCAGGCTTTGACATGTTGAAGGGTTCAGCCAAAGCACCAGCAGACTTCTCCCCCTCTTTGAGCAGAGCTTCAACAATTGCAAAGCGTGTTGGGTCACCAAGTGCGCCCATAATTTGATGTAATGCCATTTCGCACCTCCTTATTTAACTTTTTTGTTATATATAATTACTACCAGAGTCAATAAAATAAACTGTTTCAAAAATTTGACGCATCACATAGAAATATTGCAATATGTAGCATCTCAAAAAGGGAACTAGCTCATGCGTAAGATATTTCTGGCAATTATTGCTGTTGCTTTCACGTTCACATTCTCCCCGGTTTTGGCTGAAAAACTGGAAACTGGATACCATTCATTCGATGGCCAAGCTGAATTTGAAGATGTGGAGTTTAATCTGGAAAACGCCATCGTAAACCGTGGCCTGGTCATCAACTATACCGGTTTTCTAAACGCCATGCTGGAACGCACTGCTGAGGTAACCAAGGATGATGCAAGCACCTATCAATCCCCTTACCTCAACGCGATCTACCTGCATTTTTGTTCCGCCGCCCTCACCCATGCGGCAGTCGAGGCGGATATCGCGAACATCGCGATTTGCCCCTATGTCATGTTCGCCTATGAGTTAAGATCAACGCCCGGCACAGTTACCGTTGGATATCGCCGCCCAATTGCCAGCAATTCCAAAGCCTCCGCCAAAGCATATGAGGATATCGAAAAACTGCTAATCGGCATCGCTAAAGAAGCGCTGGAATAAAAAATCTAGGTTTAGAGCGAAGCCTCGAACACTTTGAAGCCACCTTTCGCGGCCAGCAAATTGCAATGGATAAAGTGCTTTTTCAAGATCGCCTCATAGGGCAATTGCATGTTGGCAACCATCAGCAATTTGCCCTTGGGTTGCAGCGATCGCCGTGCCTGAATTATGAAGCTTTCACCCAAAGCAACGTCCGCCTTGCGACCTTCATGAAAGGGCGGGTTCATTAGGATCCAGTTATATTTGCGTGTGACTGGCTCGGAAATAATATCGCGCCAGAAATAACTCACGCGCGCATCCCCCACCTTGTCTTCAATGTTGGTTTTTGCAGCCTCTAGAGAAGCGTGGTCGATCTCATATAGATCCAGATGGGCAAGCTTGTTTGTTTGCTTTAGCAACATGCCGGAAAGATAGCCCCACCCGGCACCAAAATCCGCCACACTCCCCCTGATACGATCATCAAAATGCTCCACCAGGAGCTGCGAACCCAAATCAATTTTACTGGCTGAAAACATGCCCGGCGAAGTTTTAAAACCTTCAACTTGCTCCACTACCGATGGCGCGTCCCAGATAAAGTCTTGTTTTGCCAGCCAAAACACAATTGCATGGTTTTTAGACAAGCTGTCCTCAACCTCACCCTTTGCCTGAACGAACTTGCGCAGGGATGCGATGCCTGCATTTTTGTCTCCAGCGACCACCAATAGTTTTCCGGGTTTCAGCCCATTCCATGCCCGAATGACATTGGCCTCATTCAAACGCTTGTGTTTTCCTGCCAACACCAAAGCACCATCATAGTTTTTTACTTCCAAACTGGGCGTAACCGAATAACCAGCGGCCTCCATCTGCAATAAATCACGGTGGTTGCCTTGTTCACAATCGAGCGTATCCAGCCAAACATCATCATCAGGTGTGACGAGGCCCGCATTGAGAAAACAATAGCGCTCACCCTTTAATGGAGCAGGCAACAAGCCTCTCTCAAAAGGCAACATTAATGTATGCCGTGCATCTCGTTTTTCTGATCGAGCCATCATCTAATCCCAGTTTTTCAGCCACGCAGACTGTATACAAAAAAACGGGCGCAGTAACACTACGCCCGTCAAATTCATTTCAGAAATGAAAATCGATTAGTCTTCGGATTTTTCGATTTCTTTGCCAGTATCCTGATCAACAACTTTCATGGAAAGGCAAACCTTACCACGATCGTCAAAGCCCATTAGCTTAACCCAAACCTTGTCGCCTTCTTTGACAACGTCGGTGGTTTTACCAACACGCTCATCAGCAAGCTGTGAGATGTGCACGAGGCCATCACGAGAACCAAAGAAGTTGACGAATGCGCCAAAGTCTACAGTTTTCACAACAGTACCTTCATAAATCACACCAGCTTCAGGTTCGGCAACGATGGAATGGATCCATGCTTTCGCTGCTTCAATTTCCTTGCCGCTGGAAGAAGCGATGCGGATTGTGCCATCGTCTTCAATATTGATTTTAGCACCGGTTTTCTCAACGATTTCGCGGATAACCTTGCCACCTGAACCGATCACATCACGGATTTTATCAACCGGGATTTTCACCTGTTCAATGCGCGGTGCAAATTCACCAAGCTCGGCACGACCTTCAGAAATAGCAGCAGTCATTTCCTTGAGGATATGGATACGGCCTTCTTTTGCCTGATCCAGTGCTTTTTCCATGATGTCTTTGGTGATGCCTGTGATTTTGATATCCATCTGCAAAGATGTGATGCCATTTTCAGTACCAGCCACTTTAAAGTCCATGTCGCCCAGATGATCTTCATCACCCAGAATGTCTGAAAGAACGGCATAATTGTCGCCCTCTTTGATCAGACCCATGGCAATACCAGCCACTGGAGCTTTCAAAGGAACACCTGCATCCATCAGCGCCAGCGAAGTGCCGCAAACGGTTGCCATGGATGATGAACCATTAGATTCAGTAATTTCAGAAACCACGCGAATGGTATACGGAAATTCTTCCTTGCTTGGCAGCATCGGATTGATCGCACGCCATGCCAGTTTACCGTGACCGATTTCGCGACGACCAGGAGAACCAACGCGGCCTGTTTCACCAACAGAAAATGGAGGGAAATTATAATGCAGCAGGAAGTGCTGTTTGGTTGTGCCAGTCAGCGCATCGATGAATTGCTCAACATCAGATGTACCAAGAGTTGCAACAACCAGCGCCTGTGTTTCACCACGAGTGAACAGTGCAGAACCGTGAGTTCTTGGCAGCAATCCAACTTCAGAAACAATCGAACGAACAGTACTTAGATCACGTCCGTCAATACGCTTGGAGGTTTTCAAAATGCTTCCGCGAACCACATTGGCCTGAACTTGTT